>NZ_AP027370.1:882500-1182500 GCF_030296055.1 Hydrogenimonas cancrithermarum | reverse complement strand
GGGTGATGCTGCTGCTTTCTCTCGTGCGTATCGCCCCGCTTTTTGCACGCTGGAGTGGCGCGGTGGAGAGTTCGGTTGTGCTCTCCGATCTCGGATGCGCCTGTACGATCGGCCCCAAACGCTACTGGCTGCTGCTGGGCACCGCCTTCGCCGTCGCCATCGTTTCGCAGTTCGTCGGCATGCATCTCGGAGGTTTGGGCACGACGACATGGACGGTACTCGTCGCCACCTTCGCCGGACTCGTTGGTGCCTATACACCGCTTTCACGTATCAACGGCTCGAACGAGCTGGCCTCCACGATGCTCCTTCTTCTGGTCGCCCTGATCGGTTCGCGTGCCGATTTTGCCGACTTTGGTGCAGTGCCGCGCTACATCGCTGCCGGCGCTGCCATTCTCGCGCTGCATGCACTTATGATGGCCATCGTGGCCAAAAAGTTCAAGCTCGATCTCTTCAGTATTGCCGTCGCTTCGCTCGCCAACATCGGTGGTGTCGCTTCGGCTCCCATTCTCGCCGGCGCCTATAATCGTGCACTCATCGGTATCGCCGTGCTGATGGCGATAATGGGGTATCTCATCGGTACCTTCGGCGGTCTGTTGGTCGGCTATACGCTGCGGTGGATCGCATCGTGACGATTACGGATATCGTCTTTTCAACCGTTGAAATACCGCTCAAGACGCCTTTCGTCACGGCGTTGCGGCGTGTTGAAAATGTCGAAGCGGTCCGTGTGACGCTAAGCACGGACGGCGGTCTGCAGGGTATCGGCGAGGCGCCGCCCACCGAAGTGATTACGGGGGAAAATCTTCAATCGATCCGATCGACCATCGAGGCGAAGATCGCGCCGAATATGCTGCACAAACCTTTCGAAACGATGGAAGAGGTGCAAAAGATCCTTCATACAAGCTGCAAAGGCGCAACCAGTGCCAAAGCAGCCGTCGACATCGCACTTTACGATCTCTTTTGCAAGCAGACGTGCCAGCCGCTCTACCGATTCCTCGGTGGTGAAAACCGTTCCGTCGAAACCGACGTCACGATCAGCCTGAACGATCCCGGTACGATGGCTGCCGATGCAAGGATAGCTCTCGCCGAGGGCTTCGACATTCTCAAAGTCAAAGTGGGCGGCAGGGACGGTCGGGACATCGCACGACTTGAAGGTGTCAGGAGGGCCGTACCCGATGCCCTGCTTCTCGTCGATGCCAACCAGGCATGGAGCGAAACCGAAGCGCTGAAGATGATCGGTGCTGTCTCGGATCTTGGCATCGAGCTGATCGAACAACCTCTGCCGGCCGAAAATCTCGAGGGGATGCAGGCCGTCACCGCGCAAAGCCCCATCCCCATTCTCGCCGACGAGTCGGTCTTCACCCTCGAAGATGCCAAACGGGTTATCGGAACGAAAGCGGCCGAGATGATCAACATCAAACTGATGAAGTGCGGCGGCATTTACAAGGCACGGGAAATAGTGGAGTGGTGTGAAGCGAGGGGTGTGAAGTGCATGATGGGCTCGATGCTCGAAAGCCCCGCCTCGATCAAGGCGGCGCTTCAATTGGCGATGGCGTATCCTGAAACGATACGCTATGCGGATCTGGACAGTCCGCTGCTTTATGAAAGCATCCCGCAGGGGAGCGGGATGGCGTTCAAGGGAAACGAAATCTTTTTATCCTAAAAGACCGCCACGACCCACTTCGTGATGAAGTAGCCGCCGATGACGAGCCAGGCGAACATGGCGCTGGCGGCGTAGAGAGGTGCGAGGCCAAGCCCTTTGAATTTGGCGAAGCGGGTACCCATTCCGAGTGCCGTCATCGCCATCGTGAGGAGGAAGGTATCGATGGCGTTGATGTTGGCGATGGTGCTTTGGATCGTCTGTGCCATACTTTCGGATGCGCCGCTTTCGACATATCCCTGGATCAGTGAGTTGACGCCTGCCATTCCGATGAAGTAGACGGCGAACCAGGGTATGACCAGTTTGACACCGCCAGCTTCAGTACCCGTTTTCTTCGCAGTATAGGAGAGGTAGATGCCCAATAGTATCAGCATCGGGGCGATCATGATGACACGGGTCATCTTGACGATGACGGCGGCTTTGGCCATTTCGGTATCGGGGCCGTCGATGGAACCGACGGCGACGACCTGCGCCACCTCATGAATGGTGCCACCGGCGTAAATACCAAACTCCTGCGGTGTCATATGAAAGATACCTGCTTTCAGGAGTGCCGGGTAGAGGAACATCGCGATCGTACCGAAAAGTACGACCATAGAGACGGCGACGGCGGCTTTGTGCTCTTCGGCTTTCAGTACGGGTTCGGTCGCGAGAACGGCGGCAGCACCGCAGACAGAGGCACCCGATGCGGTCAGCATCGCCGTGTCGCGGTCGAGTTTGAAGATTTTGTGGCCGAGCCATGTTCCCATGATGAAGGTGGTCGAGAGCATGATGAGCGAAACCATGAACCCTTCGATACCCACTTCGGCGATCTGCTGGAAGGTGATCCTGAACCCATAGAAAACGATTGCGAAGCGAAGAATCTTCTTGGCTGAAAAGACGATACCCGTCTCCCATGCCGCGGGGAAATGGTTGTGGAGTGTGTTGGCGTAGAAGATACCGATGACGATACCGACGACAAGCGGGGAGATGCCGAGTTTCTGTACCGGCCCGAGACCTGCGATGTAGGTTGCGGAGGCTGCGACGAGTGCGACGAAAATGATGCCGCTGATGGTACCTTTTCTTTTTTCGGGTGAAAATGCCATGTCGATCCTTTCAGTCTGTTGGAGGTGTTATTTATCAGGATTACTGTTGGAATTATTGGACTGAGATAAGTATCACTCATTATTATAGTATAAAAATACTTATAAACAAAATAAACAAAATATGATACAATAATAAAAAAATTTGACATTAGTGAGAGAACGGATAAGAAAAATGAAAGCAACACTGCGCCAAATGGAGATTTTTCTCGAGGTGGCTCATACCGGCCATCTGACCAAAGTAGCCGAAAAGATGGGGCTCAGTCAGTCGGCGGTGTCGATGTCGATCAAGGAGCTCGAAAATATCATCGGGTACAAACTTTTCGACCGCATCAACAAGAAACTCGCGCTCAATGAAAAGGGAAGGGCCTTCGCGGAGGCGATCGCGCCGCTTGTCAGCAAGCTCAACGATATCGAGGAGGAGTTCAAAAACGACGAAAATAACGGTGAGCTGCTGATCGGGGTGAGTACGACAATCGCCGATTACCTGATCCCTCCGATCATCTGCGACTATATGAAGAGCTATCCGCGGGTGAAAGTGAATCTGAAAATCGGCAATACCAGAAATATCGTGGAGATGATCGAAAACGGTGCCATCGACTTGGGATTCGTCGAAGGGAATGTCGATTCGACCTCGATCAAACAGGAGGTTGTGGGGCTCGACGAACTGATCGTCGTGACGGGAGACAGAGAGCTCGCCTCGAATGAGGAGGGGTATTATATCGACAAACTTCTGGACAAACGGTGGATCCTTCGGGAGGAGGGATCCGGAACGCGGGAAGTCTTTTTGACCCATCTTGGCGACATGGCGACACAGCTCAACCTCTTTTTGGAGCTCGGGCACCCGGAATCGATCAAAAATATGCTGATCCAGAGTGGCAAATGTCTCACCTGTCTGCCGCGTATCAGTGTGATGAAAGAGCTCGAACGCGAAGATCTCTTCGAGGTGAAGATCAAAAAACTGAGGTTCGAACGGCAGTTTCTTCTGATTTACCATAAAGACAAATACAAAACTTCTCTACTCAACAAGTTTATCTACTTTACGCGAATGCAGCTGGGCAAGATATTGGAGCGCTGACAGCGCTCCCTCGCTCCATATATATTTCCATCACGGTTATCGGGATTTTTTCAGGGCCGTTCTGTATTCTTCCGGGTAGTTTAGGTTGAAGAACGGTTCGTCCGTTTGGAAATTGACGAAGAGTGTATTCGAGAGTTTCAGCAGATAGCCTAGCCGATGCTGGTTGTTCGCGACCATCTCTTCGAGTCTGGGTAACATCTTTCTCGTGTAGATGCCACACATCGGGTGGATGCCATTGGGGCTCTTGGCGATGATGGCATCGGCCTCCTCTTTTTCATACGCTTCGACAAGCTTTTTTATAACGGATTCGTCTACGAAGGGGGTGTCGACGCCAAGGGCGAAGAAAGCATCCTCTTCGAGTGTTTTGAATACGGCGATGAGCCCGGAGGTCGGGGCATGGGTCTGGCGCATTTTGCTATCGAATACAAGTGTTGCTTTGAAGGGAAATTTATCGGTTTTCGTGCTGATGCAGGTATGCTTGAAAAGAGGTGAAACGCGTCGGTATTGATACTCGGCGAGTGTAGCGTAACCGCCGAAGGGGAGCAGTGCCTTGTCCTCCCCCATGCGCGAACTCCTGCCGCCGGCGAAGATGACGCAGGGGAGAGGGATCCGGGGCATTAGATATCGCGTGGGTCGACGATTTTTCCCGCAATCGCGCTGGCGGCTGCGACGGCGGAGTTGGCGAGGTAGATCTCACTGCTTCGCGCGCCCATGCGGCCGACGAAGTTGCGGTTGGTCGTGGAGATGCAGCGCTCATTGTCGCCGAGGATTCCCATGTAGCCCCCCAGGCATGCGCCGCAGGTGGGGTTGGAAACGACGGCGCCTGCATCGATCAGTGTGTCGATGTAGCCCGCTTTCTCGGCTGCTTTGAGAATCTTTTGGGTTGCGGGCGTGACGATCATGCGGGTATGGCGTGCGACACGCTTGCCTCTGACGATTTCCGCCGCGATTTTGATGTCACCGAGGCGCCCGTTGGTGCAGCTTCCGATAAAGACCTGGTCGATCTTCAGATCGTCCGCGACGGCCTGGCTGATCGGCTTGCCGTTGCTCGGCAGGTGCGGGTAGGCGATGACGGGTTCGAGCTTGCTGACATCGATCTCGATCGTCTGGCAGTATTTGGCATCGGGGTCGGAGTAGTGGAACTTCGGCTCGCGCGCCAGTGGTTTGTCGGCAAGAAACGCTTTTGTAACCTCGTCCACAGCGATGATACCGCTCTTCGCACCCGCTTCGATCGCCATGTTGCAGAGGCTGAAGCGGTCGTCCATGCTGAGGTATTCGATGGTGTCGCCGGTAAACTCGAGCGCCTTGTAGAGCGCGCCGTCGACACCGATCATGCGGATCAGCTCCAGGATCAGGTCTTTGCCATAGATGTGCTCGCCCGGTTTTCCGGTGAAAACGACCTTGATCGTCTCGGGCACTTTGAACCAGTTGCCGCCCGTGATCATCGCGAAGGCCAGGTCGGTCGATCCCATCCCGGTCGAGAAAGCGCCGAGTGCGCCGTGGGTGCAGGTGTGGCTGTCGGCACCGATGATGACGTCACCTGGTACGACAAGCCCCTTTTCAGGCAGCAGCGCATGCTCGATCCCCATATCCTTCTCGTCGAAAAAGTGTTTGAGGTCATGCTTGTAGGCGAATTCGCGGCTGATCTTCGCCTGGTTGGCGCTGGCGATATCCTTGGCCGGAATGAAGTGGTCCATGACGATCGAGAAGCCGTCGGGATTGGCCAGTTTCGTCGCGCCGCTCTCTTCGAACGCACGGATCGAGATCGGCGTCGTGATGTCGTTGCCGATCACCATGTCGATGTCGCAGCGAACGATCTCGCCCGCTTTGACGTCGCGTCCGATATGCTCGCTGAAAATCTTTTCGGTAATGGTCTGTCCCATGAAAATCCTTCTGGAAGGCGCAACGCGCCATTAGAGTAAACTGGCGCGATTATAGCAAAAAGGGGCTGATTAACTTTTAAAGGTATCCAACAGGGTTTGCAGCTCTTTTGCCTGGGCCTCCAGCTCTTGCCCGATACGGCGCATCTGTTCCGCCTCTTCGCTATTGGCGGACGAGAGCGAATCGATCCGATCGATGCTCTGCAGAATCTTCTCTATCTTTTCTACGATCGTCCGGGTACTTTCGAAGTTGGTGTCGCTCATTTTAGCTGTTTCGTCGAGTTTTCCGTAGAAAGCTTCGATGGTCGTTTTGGCATTGCCGCTTTGCTGGAGCAGCGCTTCGATATTCGCGGCATTCCTGCCCATCAGTGTTCCCGCATCTGCGATCGATTGCGTGACGACCGTGATCGTGGCGTTGATTTCACTCAGACTCTTTTGGGTCCGTTCGGCCAGTTTTCGGACTTCGTCGGCTACGACGGCAAAGCCGCGTCCGTGTTCCCCCGCCCGAGCCGCTTCGATCGCGGCGTTGAGTGCCAGAAGATTGGTCTGGTCGGCGATTTCGTATATCATCTGCAACACTTCGGTGATCGACCCCGCCTGGTCCTTGAGGTGGGCAAACTGAACCGTCAGATCCGATTCGATGTGGGCCGTTTCGCTGATACGGTTGTTGATGCGGTCGATCGATTCGGTTACCAGATGCATCTCGCCCGCGATGGTGTCGATCCGCTCTTTGGTCTCTCTGCTGAGATGCAACGATGCATCCACGGTTCGGCGGATCTCGTCGGCCAGATGCTGTGTCTGTGCCGTCGCTTCGGAGGTCTCCTGGGCACTTTTCGTCACCGCATCGATCTTCTTGCCGAGCATGGCGATCTTTTCGATCGTCGCCAGGCCGCTGCGTTTTGCCTGTCTGACAAGCTGCTGGATCTTCTCGATGAACTGGTTGACGTAGCGGCCGGCCAGTCCGATCTCGTCGTCGCTTTTGATCGGAAGGCGTTTGGTCAGGTCGCCTTCACCTTCGGCCAGGTCTTTGGCGACGTCGTCGAGCTCCCGGATAGGGCCAAGAATACTCATTCCCGTGATGTAGTTGAGCAGTGTCAGCAGTGCGACCATCCCGATCCCGAGAATACTGAACCACAGCATGAAGCTTTTTTGAATATTTTCGAAATAGTCCGCTTTGTTGACACCCGGGACGATCCAGAGTCTCCACGGAGCGATATATCGATAGGCGACGATCTTCTCCTGGCCCGTGGCGGCGGAGGTGTACTCGAGGAAACCGCCTCTTCTGTCTTGGCGGATTTTGTCGACATAGTCGTGGCCGGCGAAGTTTTTCCCCTCTTTTTTCGGATGTACGACGAACGTCCCCTTTTCGTCCATCAGATAGACATAGCCGCTCTTTCCGATTTTAATGTCGTAGATATGTTTTTTGAAGGCAGGGTCGAGGTACCCTTTCGGATCTCTTTCGGCGATGTAGAGCGTCTCCTGCTGCAGGGCGTCCGCAACGGAACCGATGTCGGTTTTCATGATCGTATCGACATCTTTGACGGCGAGAGAGTATGCTACAATGATACTGATAAAGATGGCGATGACCGACAGAACAAGATTCGCGATGAATTTGGCGCGGATCGTTTTAAAAAGTGCGAGAGTCGTTTTCATATGTTTTGTTCTTCCTGTAAAGGGGGATTCTATACGTCACTATAATCGGTGAATATAAGAAATTATAAATAGGCCAGAGAGAAAAAATCAAGCGAAGAGCGTATGAAATTTTATGAATTGAAAGCCATAGCGACATATTTGAACGGTTTTGGGCAGATACGATCTGCCGAACGCATCGACGACAATGTCATCCGGCTGGTTTTCAAGAGAGAAGATGCTGTCGGATTCGACCTTTCGCGTGGCCGCAGCGAAATTTTTGCGGCGAGAGTGAATGCGGCTGTTCGAAGTTACCATGCGCCGTTCGACACGATGCTCAAAAAGCGTTTCAACGGTGCGAAGATCATTCGGGTCGATATGCCGCAGGATGATAAGATCATTCGTATCGAAGCCTCTTTGCAAGGAGCCTACAAGGCGCAAAAAAGCTTTTTGCAACTCGAGTTCACCGGCCGTCATACGAATGCGATCATTCTGGATGAAAACGGGGTGGTTCTCGAAGCGCTGCGTCATGTCGACAGCGATGCAAGCTACCGGATCGTCAAGCCAGGGGTGGAGCTCAAGCCGCTGGTGCCCTACCGTGGCAAGCGTGCAGAAGGTGAGATCGTGGAGGTTGAAGCATGGCTCGAAGAGCGTGCAAGAGTGCGAAGCGAACGGCGTCTCGTTCAGCTCAAAGCGCGCCATGCCCAGACCCTCGAAAAAAAGATCGAACGTCTCGAGAAGGCGTTGCAGCACCTTCCCGACAAAGCGGAACTGGAGAACAGGGCGCAGATGTATGCGATGTACGCTTCGATCGTGCTGGCGCACCTTCATGAGATCAAGCCATACGATACAGAGCTGCGGACCGAAGATTTCGAAGGAAACCCTGTGGCGATCGAGCTTCCGGCGCTTCCGAATCCAAAGCGGATAGGGGAGCACTTTTACGCCCTTTCGAAACGGGCGGCCAACAAGGCGGCACATCTGCATATCGAAGAGGAGAATCTCAAAAGCCGTATCGCCTTCTACCGGAGGCTTTTGGAGAACCTGCAGCGGGCGCGGAACGAAGGGGAGATTTCGCTGCTCTTTCCACCGAAACAGCAACGGAAAAAACGGCAGGCCAAAGCACAGTGCGAAATCTTCTGGATCGATTCGTTTCGCGTTATGGTCGGGCGCAACGAGCGTGAGAACGAGTGGGTCCTGAAAAACGCCAAAGCCGGCGACATCTGGCTCCATCTCAAAGACCGTCCCTCTTCGCACTGCATTGTCCAAAGCGGCGGACGAAAGCAGGTGCCCAAAGAGGTGATCGAGAAGGCGGCCAAAATCTGTGTCGAGACAAGCGTCACTCAACCAGGCAGCTATCTGGTCGATGTTACCAATAGGCGCAATGTGAAAATCGTCAAAGGTGCGCATGTCAATTATGTCAACTACGATACGATAAAGGTCCAAAAAGAGTAAGAAGGATACCCGATGGCCATCTCTCCGCTTACCAACATCATCTTCGTCAACCAGAACATGCATGTCGCGGCATCGGTGCAGAATATGCAGTTCAACCGGTACGACATGCAGAATGTCGCGGCGCAGGCGATGGTCAACGAAAAAGAGAAAACGATCGAGGAGACCCGCCAGGCCGAAGAACTGCATAACATCGACCCAGAGCGTGAACATACGCGTCAGGAAGCCGAAGCGCAGGAACGCGAACGGGAAAAAGCCGCGAAGAAAAAACCCAAAACCCATAAAGACAAAGGTTTCACGATCGACGAGGATGGAAACCCGCATCTCGATATTCACGTTTGACTGCCATAGGGTGCGTAACGTCGGTTTAACCTTTTATCCGATATACTAAAAGCATATTGAAAAAGGGTGCTTTATGGGTCTTTTCTCCATCGTTTCCGAAAACAAAACACGCTTTCTGACAGGGGCCGTGCTTGTCGCGGTCGTCGTTTCGATCGGTTTGATCGACAACTTTTTCCTGATATGGCTCTTTTTGGGCATCGTCTATCTCTTCTCCTTTTACGAGGCGATGCGTCTCTTCGGTGTAGAGAGTGACAATCAGATGTACGCCTATGCCGTGGCGATATGGCTTCTGGCGCTCATCTACCCCAATCCCGACGACCTCTTTTTTCTTATCGCCGTCATTTTCGCTTCGCTGCTGGCCTATACCAGGGAGTTCGACAAGAAACTCTTTTTGCCCTTTCTCTATCCGACGGCGTCGTTTCTCTTTCTGCTGGCTCTCTACCACGATTTCGGCGTCGGATCGCTCTTTTGGCTTCTCGTGGTCGTGGCGCTAACCGATATCGGCGCCTACTTTACCGGTAAGCTGGCCGGCCGTCGCCCTTTCTGTCCCACGTCCCCCAACAAGACGATCGAAGGGGTGGTCGGCGGTGTGCTGATCGCCACTTTCGCGGGCTTTTTCGCAGGCAGTGTGCTTGTCGACTGGCCACAGGCGCTGCTTATTTCGCTTGGCGTTTCGGTGGCGTCGATTTTCGGCGACCTTTTCGAAAGCTACCTCAAGCGGGAGGCCGGTGTCAAAGACAGCGGCGACCTTTTGCCGGGCCATGGCGGTGCGCTCGATCGTGTCGACGGCTATCTTTTTGGCGGTATTGTGATGGTGTTGCTGCTGAGGGGGCTCATCTAAGTGGTACTGTTGGGTTCGACCGGTTCCATCGGGGTCAATACACTGGCGGTGGCGGAGCGGTTCAACATCCGTGTCGAAGTTTTGGTCGCCGGCAACAACATCGCACTGCTCAAAGAGCAGATTGTGAAATTTCAGCCCTGTTTCGTCTCGGTTGCGACCAAAGAGTTGGCCGAACAGATCGACCATCCCAGAGTTTTCTGGGGTGAAGAGGGGATCGTAAAGGCGATCCGCAACAGCAGTTCGTCCATCGTCGTCAATGCACTGGTCGGTTTCCTGGGCCTTCGTCCGACGATCGTCGCGATCGAAGAGGGCAAGACGGTGGCACTGGCCAACAAAGAGTCGTTGGTGGCGGCGGGAGCTTTTATCGATCCCAAACATCTGCGCCCCATCGACAGCGAGCACTTCGGTCTTTGGTACCTGCTGAATGGCCGAATACCCAAAAAGATGACGATTACCGCCAGTGGCGGCGCCTTCCGTGATTGGCCGATCGAAAAAATCGAGCATGCGACACTCGAAAACGCCCTGAAACATCCTAACTGGAGTATGGGGGCGAAGATTACGATCGACAGCGCCACGATGACCAACAAACTCTTCGAGCTCCTCGAGGCACGCTGGTTGTATGGCTGCGAAAACGTCGATGCGATCATCGAGCCCAAATCGGTCATTCATGCCCTCGTCGAATTTGCCGACGGTGCGACGACGGCGCAGATGGCCCATCCGGACATGAAATTGCCGATCGCCTACGCCCTGATGCAGGAGGTGAACGTTCCGGTGCTCGAACCGGTCGATCTGCTCAGGGTCGGTTCGCTGGAGTTTCGCGAAATCATCCCCGACCGCTACCCGATCTGGGCCATCAAAGAGGATTTGCTGAAACACCCCAAACGGGGTGTCGTCGTCAATGCCGCCAATGAAGCGGCGATCACGAAATTTGTGGAGGGGAGGATCGCTTTCGGCGATTTGCCTAGGCTTACGATTGCTGCGTATGAACACTTCAGCGGTGTCGACCCGCAGAGTATCGATGAGGTTTTCGAAATCGACCGTGAAGTGAGGAGATGGTGTGAAACGCGATAAGAGACTGCTTCTGCATGGTTGGGGCGGCAGCGACTATCCGCACTGGCAGGCGTGGCTGGCCGGTGAACTGGCCAAAGCGTACGGCACTGTCAGTTTTCCGCTTATTCAGCATCCCCATTTTCCACACCTGAACCGCTGGAAAAAAGAGGTTAAGGCGTATTTGGCGGATTTCAGGCCGCATACCGTCATCTGCCACTCGCTCGCCAACACCCTCTGGTTTCACCTCTGCAACGAAGGCGAGATCGAACCGGTCGAAAAGCTGATTCTCGTCGCACCGCCCAGGCTCGACTGCGAAATCGAGACGATCAAGAGTTTCTTTCCGGTCGAAGCCCCGAAAAACCTTTTCGCCAAAAGCGCCACGCTCGTCGTCTCGACGAACGATCCCTATATGCCTCTCGAAGAGGCGTGGAGGTTACAGGAGGCGTTGGGCATTCCCATGAAGGTGATCGAAAACGCCGGCCATATCAATGCCGAAAGCGGCTACGGGGAGTGGCCATGGATTCTGGAGTATCTACAAACGGGCATGATATGCTCCGAGGAAGAAGGTGTAAATAGATGATTTTAAGCATCGAAAGCAGCTGCGACGACAGTTCGATCGCCGTGACCGATATCGTTACGAAAGAGATTCTCTTTCACCGGAAAATTTCCCAAGAGGCGGAACACGCCAAATATGGTGGTGTCGTACCGGAGCTTGCGAGTCGATTGCATGCGGTCGATCTGCCGAAACTTCTGGAGGAGGCGAAACCCTATCTCGACGACCTCAAAGCGGTGGCCGTCACCAACGCCCCGGGCCTGTCGGTGACACTGCTCGAAGGGGTGGCGATGGCACAGGCACTCAGCATTGCCAAGGGACTGCCGATCATCCCGATCAACCATCTCAAGGCGCATATCTACTCGCTTTTCATCGAAAAAGAGGCGATCTTCCCGATGCTGGTGCTGCTCATTTCGGGTGGCCATACGATGGTGCTCGATGTCGAAAGCTTCGATGAGATCACGGTGGTCGCGACGACGATGGACGATAGCTTCGGAGAGAGTTTCGATAAAGTGGCGAAGATGATGGGATTGGGATACCCCGGCGGTCCGGTCATCGAAAAGCTGGCACAAAAGGGTGACCCCGACCGATTCCCAATGCCGATTCCCTTGCAGCACTCGCCAAAAATCGCCTTCAGCTACTCCGGTATCAAAAACGCCGTCAGGCTTGTCGTCGAAGCGAACCAGCCTCTCGACGAACAGACCAAAGCCGACATCGCCGCCAGTTTCCAGAAAGCGGCGATTGCCCATCTGATGCAGAAAACGAAGAAGATATTTGCAACGCTGAAGCCGAAAGATTTCGCCATCGTCGGTGGGGCGAGTGCCAACATGGCCGTTCGTGAAGCGTTCGCCAACCTCTGTGCGAGGTTTGACTGCAACCTGCATCTTGCCGACTTGCAGTACTGCTCCGACAATGCCGCGATGGTAGGGCGCTGCGCGATCGATGCCTACTATATGGAGCGTTTTTCCGACGCGCTGACGATCGAGGTTTCGCCAAGAACGGATAATATTTCTTAATTCTCTAAAAGTTTACAGAATTCTTAAAACTAAGTTTTTTTAATTAAGAGTATTTTTATCCTATTCATGTACAATACCATCAACCGCATGCAAATGCGAATCAAACATGTTAATCAAAACATTATAAAAAGGAAAATCCTATGGCAACTACTAAGCTCAAAGGTAACGAAGTCAAACTGGCTGGTAACGAAGTAAACGTTGGAGACAAAGCTCCGGAAGTAACCGTTGTAAACGCGGAAGGTCTTGCAGACAAAAAAGTCGGCGGTGCACAGGACAAAGTTCAACTTCTCGTTGTCGTTCCTTCGCTCGATACGCCGGTATGTGCGGCTGAAACACGCAAATTCAACGAGAAAGCTGCTGAAATCGAAGGTGTCGATACGACTGTTATCTCTATGGACCTTCCGTTCGCTGCAGGACGTTTCTGCTCTGCTGAAGGTATCGAAAACCTGACGGTCGCTTCTGACTTCCGTAACAAAGATTTCGCGAACGCTTACGGCGTACTTATCGCTGAAGGCCCGCTTGCAGGCGTAACTGCACGTGCGATCTTCGTTGTCGACAAAGACGGTACGATCGTCTATAAGCAACTGGTTCCTGAAATTACAGAAGAGCCGGAATACGAAGAAGCACTCGAAGCTGCAAAAGCCGCTGCGAGCAAGTAAGCTTCAACAGCTGCTACATTCGGGGGAATGGGAAGGAGAGCTTTTTGGCTCTCCTTTTTTTATGCCGATTTTTCAGGCTTTTTCTTTCGGTTTTCCAGATCGTGAAGCTCTTTTTCGGACTGTTCCAGAATCTTTTTGATCTCCTCCACGGTAATCTTTCCGCTTTCGATCAATCCTTTCTTGACCCCCTCCAGAATCTGAAGAAGCAGATTCTTCGACGAAATATTCTCTCGTTTCGCGATTTCTCGTATCTCTTCGAAATCCTCTTTCAGAAACTGCATCACTTCGATATCGATCTCGACACTCTCTTTCACGATCTGTGCGATCTGCTTCGCGATCTTTTCGCTGAGATTCAACTCTGCATCAGCCAAGTGCGCGCCTCCTCGGCAGAGTGGAAAAATTTCGCTTTCCCTGCGATGAGCCAGTCGGCCATTTTGGCGAAGAGCGCTTCCCATGTTTTATCGCCGACAACCGCCATTTTGTTGATATCTTTCCGGAGTTCGAGTCCGAATCTGAAGTCGTCCCATGCCGCTTCGAGCGTCCATCCTTCGAAATGGGTCATATCGATGAGGATATTGAGACGCTTTGGCGGAAGGTTCCGGACGGCACTTTCGATAAAGGGCACAAAGGTCTCGTAATCTTCATGTGTCAGTTTTCCGATAAGTTTGAACTCGACATAGGCGCTATCGTCGACCTGCATCAGTTCGATGTGAATTCCGTGGGTTTTGATCTGCATGGTGACCTCCTTGTAAGGAGGTCATTATAGCAAAGTGTGGTATCGAGTTGGTTTGAAAGGGTTAAATTTCCGCTTTCTCTTCGTGATCTTCCGGATCGAGATACTCGATGTTGGGAATCAGAAAAGCGACAGCGATGAGGGCAATGCCATAAAGAAGCACGACCGTCGATTCATGCCCGTGGAAAAGTTCGGGGAGGGTCAGTTCGCCGTAGTCCGGGCCCATGATCTGTTTGAGCCATGGGTACGCCATCGTGAAAAAGAGGCCGCCGAATATTCCGCCGATCGCTCCCACGAGAACGTCGATGCGCCCTTCCGCCACCGAGATGGGGCCGGTTCCGGGGCACTTTCCGAAAATCGCCATCGCGATACCGAAAAGAACGGCGCCGATAACGATACCCCCGAGCATGATCGGTTTGACATGGTAGTGGGCGTATCCCGCTTCTATCATGAAATAGAGACCGATACTCGCCAAGCCGATGGCGAAAAAGAGAAGTTTCGGCACCGTCATATCCTCGAGCATCGCAAATCCGGCGATCTTTTCGAACTTGTCGACACGCGACCACTGGATGATCGCGCCGAAGACGAAGCCGATGAAAAGGACCAGCCAGACATTGCCGTGCCCCTCCTGTGCGACGATTTCGAACATATGGACAAATCGATCGATCATGGTCACGCTCCCTTTCTTTTATAGAAGAGCCGGCCGGTGATGATCACCGTCGCCATCGTGATACCGCCGAAGATCAGACCGCTTACGGCGATCTGGCTGGCACCGGAGAGAAAGTGACCGCTGGTGCATCCACCCGCCAGGCGCGCACCGACGATCATGATGAAGCCGGCGGTGAAACTCCAGAAAAGACGGGACGCGACCGAATGGTTTTTACGCTCTTTCCACAGCGCCGGGAGGACGCTGAACCGGAAGGTTTTGGTGACGAAAATCGACATGAAGAGACCACCGAGAAAGGCACCGATGAGCATGACACCTTCCCATGCCCCCGCTTTTTCCACTTCCGCAACATACTCATACTGCTCGGGATCAAGTCCGAAGATGATGCTTGCAAAGTAGGGAACGTAGGTCGAAGCACCGATTGGTCGGTCGGCGCCCCAGATCGAAAAGGTAAAGAGAATCAGCAGCGCCATCAAAATGCCGCCTGTAAACCAGGATATTTTCCGTGGCATAAGTCATCCTTCTGATAAAAATTTTGAGGAATTATATAACAAATCAGAAGAATTTATGAAATAAAAATGTTTAATGAGAGTTATTAATTATTTTGAGTTCGAGTTCGAGGGTAATGCCGAAAATGGAGGCGACACGGCTTTGGGCGAGTGTTATCAACTCCATCGCTTCGTCGAAGGTGCCGCCGCCGAGATTGACGAGAAAGTTGGCGTGCATACCGCTCCAGGCCATATTTCCGATGCGGTACCCTTTGAGGCCGGCCGCTTCGATGAGCCGTCCGGCATAATCGCCCGGCGGATTTTTGAAAGCGCTTCCGGCACTCGGCTCTTTCGGCTGATTGTTCCTCAGCCGAAGCAGCTCCTCGGCCAGTGCGGTATCGAACCCTTTTTTGAAGAGGAACGACGCTTCGTAGGCGACACCCGGCAGCTTCGCGAAGCGGTAACCGTGCGCTATCGCCGTTTTTGGGAACGTTCCCTCGTTTGTCGAGATCTCCACGAGAGTGTCGAAGGTTTCATGCGATTTGACCCCGGCGTTCATCGCCAGCATTCCGCCCAGTGTGCCTGGAAGTTTCGCGACATACTCGAAGCCCCCGATATCGTGCTTTTTGCAAAACGAGAGAATTTTCCCCGTCGGCGTGGCGGCACCTATGATCAATCGTTCACCTTCGATTCGAAGGTAGTCGAAATCTTTTCCGAGCATCATCAGCGGGGGTGGGGTCGGGCCCACCAGGAGGTTGTTGGCATGACCGACAAGGGTGTGGTCTTCGGGTGGGTTGTCCCCTTTTTCAAGGACGGCGACATCGACGGTTGGACCGATCTTGATGCTTGAGAATTTCGAGAAGTCGATCTGCCGTTTTCTCAAAAGGCGAAATCCTTGATCATATCGAAGAGGCGGGTCGTGAAGTCGATCATCGTATTCATCATCCACGGCATCGTGATGATCATGACGAGTGCGACGATGATGATTTTCGGAATGAAACTGAGCGTCATCTCGTTGATCTGGGTCGTCGCCTGGAAAATGCTGATGGCCAGTCCGGCGATGAGACCTGCGAGCAACATCGGCAGTGAGAGAATAAGGGCGACCTTGAGCGTTTCGACCCCGAGAGCGATGAATTGGGCTTCCACGTTACGCTCCTTCCACGAAGGAGCGAATGGAAAATGGAAAATGGAAAATGGAGAATTCAGGAAAAGTCGCTCCGCTCCTTTTTACCATTTTCAATTCCCCATTTCCATCATGAGTTTCTCGCTTCCAAATATTCATGCGGAATCATGAAATCTTCGGCGTGGATCGGGCATTCGTAGAATCCGTGGTCGTAGCCGATCCGAAAGAGGCGGTCGAGGGCTTCGAGCTGGGTTTCGTCCATCGTCACCGATTTGTCGTTGGCGTAGAGGTCGAGGTATCTGTCGAGCGTGGGGGCGTCGATGCGTACGAGATCGCGTTCCAGAAGCATTTTCGCCAGAAGGCCGCGGTGGGTGTTGGCGACGTCGACCGCTTTGATCAGTGCCTTTTCGACGGCGATGGCACGCGTCAGCGGAATGGAGCGGCGCAGAGCCATGCCCCCGAGCGGCAGCGGCAGCGTTTTGCCTGCGAGTTCCTGCCAGATATCCCAGATTTCGCGTTCCACTTCGAGGCTTTCGTCGAAATCGAGGATACTTTCGTGGATCAGTACGCCGGCGTCCACTTCACCCTCGAGTACCGCCTTTTCGATCTCCAGAAAGTTTTTGTAGACGATACGCGCTTCGGGGTAGGCGATGCGAAAGAGCATCGCATTGGTCGTGTGGCGGCCGCTGAGTGCCACTTTGAAGTTTCGGCGCAGTCGTTTCCCTTTGGGTTTGATGAGCTTTGGGCCGTACCCCTCGCCGAAACTCACGGCGGTGCGAAGGAGCGCGAAGTCGTCACGGATTTTCGGGTAGAGCGCGAAGCTGATCGCCGTGACGTCGTAGGTGCCCGCGATCGCCGCTTCGTTGAGTGTTTCGATGTCGAGTGCGATATTTTCGAACGGTGCCGGTGTCGAAACCCATCCGAACTTGACAGCGTAGTACATGAAGATATCGTCCGCATCGGGCGAGTGTGCGATGGTGATGGGATTTTGGGTTCTCGATTTTGGACTCTGGATCGAATCTTCTTGCGGCTGACTGTTTACCACTTCTTGCTTCTCACTTCCCACTGATTCAGTTTTTGCTTGATTTTATCGAAATAGTGTTAAAATATCTCTAATTTCAAATTTACGTGAGGTATTTATGGACATCGATCCGAATAAACAGAAAGCGTTGGACGTCGCGATCAAACAGATCGACAAGGCGTTCGGCAAAGGGGCGCTCGTTCGCCTCGGCGACAAGGAGATCGAACCGATCGAAGCGATCAGCACCGGTTCTCTGGGGCTCGATATGGCACTCGGTATCGGCGGCGTGCCGCGCGGGCGTATCATCGAAATCTACGGGCCGGAGAGTTCCGGTAAGACGACACTGGCGCTGCAGATTATCTCCGAGGCGCAGAAAAACAACAGTATATGTGCCTTCATAGACGCGGAACATGCGCTTGACGTGCGCTACGCGAAGAACTTGGGAGTCGATGTCGAAAACCTGTTGGTGAGCCAGCCCGACTTCGGGGAGCAGGCGCTCGATATCGTCGAGACGATCGCACGAAGCGGTGCGGTCGACGTCATCGTCGTCGACTCGGTCGCGGCGCTGACACCCAAGGCCGAGATCGAGGGTGACATGGGCGATACCCACGTCGGCTTGCAGGCACGTCTGATGAGCCAGGCGCTTCGAAAACTGACAGGCGTGCTCCACAAAATGGAGACGACGGTCATCTTCATCAACCAGATCCGTATGAAGATCGGTACGATGGGGTATGGAAGCCCGGAGACGACGACCGGCGGTAACGCCCTGAAGTTCTACGCTTCCGTTCGTGTCGACGTGCGCCGTATCGCGACGCTGAAACAGGGTGAAAACCAGATCGGAAACCGCGTCAAGGCCAAAGTGGTCAAAAACAAGGTGGCGCCTCCGTTCAGGATCGCCGAGTTCGACATCATGTTCGGCGAGGGGATCAGCAAAGAGGGCGAGATCATCGATTACGGTGTGAAACTCGACATTATCGATAAAAGCGGTTCGTGGTTCAGTTACAAAGAGACGAAGCTGGGCCAGGGACGCGAAAACGCCAAACAGACACTCAAAGAGAACCGGGAGCTTGCGGAACAGATCGAAGAGGAGATCAAGCAGGCGCTCGGTATCGGGAGCAAGATGCTCGAAATGAGCGAAGAAGAGATTAAATCAGCTGGAGAGGAGTAATTACGATGGTTTTTATTGACGATATCAGAGCCGACGAGGTCATGGACAGTAGGGGGAACCCGACGGTACGCGCGACGGTGCGCCTGAGCGACGGAACAAGCGCCGATGCGATCGTTCCAAGTGGTGCGAGCACCGGAAAACGCGAAGCGCTCGAGCTGCGTGACGGAGGAGACCGCTATATGGGCAAAGGGGTGTTGACCGCGTGCGAAAACGTCAACATCAAAATCGCCGATGAACTGATCGGTCTCAGCCCGTACAATCAGAGCGAAGTCGATGCGATCATGAAAGAGATCGACGGGACCGACAATTACGGTAATCTCGGCGCCAATGCGGTACTGGGTGTTTCGATGGCGGTCGCGCGTGCGGCGGCAAAGAGCCTCAATATGGCGCTCTACCGCTACCTCGGTGGCGCCAATGCGCTGGTTATGCCGACGCCGATGCTCAACATCATCAATGGCGGAAGCCATGCCGACAACAGCGTCGACTTCCAGGAATACATGATCATGCCGACCGGTTTCGACGAGTTTTCCGAAGCGCTCCGTGCAAGTGCCGAGGTCTACCACAATCTCAAAAAGATCCTTCACGAGACAGGCCATAGCACTGCACTGGGTGACGAGGGCGGTTTCGCGCCGAACCTCTCCAGCAACGAGGAGCCGATCCAGGTGATCATGCAGGCGATCGAAAAGGCGGGCTACAAGCCGGGCGAGCAGATCGCGATCGCACTCGACGTCGCCAGTAGCGAGCTGGTCGCCGAAGGTGGTTACCGACTCGAGAGCGAAAACAGGACGCTCAGCAGCGAAGAGCTCGTCGAATATTACGAAGAGCTCATCGCGAAGTATCCGATCGTCAGCATCGAAGACGGTCTGAGCGAAGATGACTGGGACGGGTGGAAAGTGCTGACCGAGCGTCTGGGCTGCAAAGTTCAGCTCGTCGGTGACGATCTTTTCGTCACCAACGCTTCCATCCTGAATGAAGGGATCAGCAAAGGAATCGCCAACTCGATCCTGATCAAGCCGAACCAGATCGGTTCGGTTTCCGAAACGATGCAGACGGTCCGCCTCGCGCAGCGCAACGGCTACACCTGTGTCATGAGCCACCGAAGCGGGGAGAGTGAAGACAGTTTCATCGCCGATTTCGCCGTCGCGCTCAACACCGGCCAGATCAAAACCGGATCGACGGCGCGCAGCGAGCGTATCGCGAAGTACAACCGCCTTCTCGCCATCGAGCGTGAGCTCGGCTACTTCGAATACCTTGGCCGAGAGATCTTCGGATAATGTCCGAAATCGAGGTCGTACCGACCGAGGAGCGTGCGCCTGCCGCACTTTTCGGTCTGCCTCTTCAACGGATCGCCGTCGCGCTCGCCGCGGTGATCGCACTCGGCATCTATGCCGGGATTTTGCTTTTCGGCCCCAACTCCCTGACGGTACTACTGGGGCTGGAAGAGCAGCGTGCGACCTACGAAACCCACATCAAAACCCTCAAGGCCCAAAATGCGGCTCTGCAAAAAGAGTATTTTGAGCTGAAACAGCTGGAGCCGGAATCATGAGAAGTCTTTTCATACTTTGTCTGGGAATATTGTCGCTCTTTGCAAGGGAAAACCCGTTCAAACCTGTTATCGACAGTACGGTACTTCCGGTCACCTCCAATCAGGTGAAGAAAGTCCCCCCGTTTGAAACGGTCAAAGTGAAGCTTCCACGTGACGCGAGGATTTTGACATCGGTCGCCTTCTATTACCAATCCATCGACGGATCGATCAAGAAAGAGATCGTCGCGGTCGACCGGTCGATCGATTGGCATAAACCGATTGTGGTGGTGCAGGAGGGTGGGAGCGCTCGGGGAACACCGAAAGTCTCGAGTCGAAAGCCCCAAACGAAGAGAACCCACAAAAAAATCGAGCCCTCATCGACGTACCGCCCTTTGCCGTTTCTTTCGCTCGAAGTTGCCGAAAAGCGGATTCATATCATTACCAAAGACAGGAAAATCCGCTCCTTTCACTTGACGCATCCATTTAAAGTCGCCATCGACTTCAAGAGAGAAGCGGGCTTTCTCACCAAACATATTCCACTGAAGACTCCACCGTTTCGCGCGATGGACATCGGCAACCACAACGGTTACTACCGTGTGGTGGTGACCTTCGACGCCCCTTACAGATACAGCATTGAAAAAACGGACGATGGCTACCTCCTCGACGTGCGCTGAAAATATCGTTCTCATCGGATTTATGGGTTCGGGAAAGAGCACGGTGGGGCGTTTGCTGGCCCAAAAGAGCGGCCGCTACTTCCTCGATGCCGACGCTCTTATCGAGTCGGCACAGGGGCGGGCCATCGCATCGATTTTCAATGAGGAAGGGGAGGCTTATTTCAGGGAACTCGAGCGAGAGAGTGCACGCTGGATGGCCGAATGTGTACGGGGAAGCATCATCTCCACCGGCGGCGGTATGCCGCTTGTCGTGGAGCGCTTACACGATATCGGCGTCGTCGTCTATCTGAAACTGCCCTTCGAGAAGATTCTGGAACGCATATCTCCCGAAGAACGGGCGAAACGCCCTCTGTTTCATGATCTCGCAGAGGCGAAGAGGCTTTTTGAAAGACGTGAGAAGATCTACGAAGCGCAGGCTCAGATTACCGTCGACGCCGACCGTCCGGCCGGTGAGATCGTGGAGAAGATCATGTCGTCAGACGGCACTCTTCGTCAGGGGCATCACGCGTCAAAAGTTTGATGCCCACCATCGCGATGATCACCTCCAGAAGACTCGCCAGAACGAACGCTTCATAGTTGAACTGATCGATACTTTTGGCGTGATATGCCAACGTCGCCACGGCGATGAGCAGCGTCAGCGGCATGGCGTGAGAAAGCCCGATAAGGACCGAATTTTTGACACCACAGTAACGGATGAACGCGAAGGAGGCCAGCAGCCGCACGAAAAGCATGATGCCGGCGATGATGAAAGCCAACAGAATGAGCCCCTCTTTTTCCAGTGCGGCAATCGGAAGAGAGCTTCCGACATGAATGAAGAAGATCGGGATCAAAAAGCCGAAGCCGAAACTCGACAGTTTGGTCTCCAGATCCTCTTTGTGCGAAAAGAACGTGGCGATGAAAACGCCTGCGATGAAGGCACCGAACGCCGTCTCGAGCCCCAGGTAGATCATGATGGCGAGCATGATGAAGAGCGTCGCCATACTGAGACGGATATCCTGCTCCTTGGTGTCGAAGTAGGGCATCATGACGTTTCGGATCTCGGGATACCACCAAAATAGCAGGTGCAGCAGGTAGTACAGAAGCGCCAACGCTCCGATAAAAAGCGCGAGCGTCGTGATTTTCGTGAAAAACTCCAGGCCGACGCCGTACTGAATCCCAGCACTCGCGAGTGTGAGGACGATGATACTGACCAGCTCGCCGAGGATGCCGATGGTGAGCGAGAGTTTGATCCAAGGCCTCTCTTTGCCGTACTCTTTGGAGAGTGCGGCGATGAGCCCGACCGAAATGAGTGGGAAGATCACCATGAAGACGAAACTCATGCCGAGCTGGTAGGCGATGAGCGTCGAGAGGGCATAGAGAATGCCAAGATAGACGAATCCGGTCTTGAGGATCTTCGTATCGGTTTTGAGCAGTTTTTTGACGTTGACCTCGAGTCCCGCGACGAACATCAGATAGAGAAAGCCGAACTCCGCGACCAGATCGAAGAGCTCGTTGTGGCCGTGCCCGAAAAGGCCGATCGCCCCGGCGGCGGAGCCGAGCATGATTTCGACGGGGGTGGTCGGAAGTTTGATCAGTTTCGCGATGAACGGCGCCACCCAGATGAGCAGAGAGAGCGTGACGATGATGATGACGTCACTTGTCATTGCAACTTGCTGCTATCTCGTAGCCGTGCTTTTGAAGCATGGCGTGGTCGCGCATCGGGTCTTTTCCTTGCGTGGTGAGGTAGTTTCCGATGACGATGGCGTTGGCACCCGCTTCGAAGATTCTGTAATCTTCGTCGCCGAAAGTGATTTCACGACCGCCGGCCACCATGATGCGGCGATCGCCCAGCATCCTGCGGGCCGTTTCGATCATTTTGAGCGCTTCCTCCATCGGAAGGGTCCTCCCTTCGAGCGGCAGCGCGACGTTTGGGTGGTAGAAGTTGATCGGAACCGACTCCGGATCGAGTGAAGCGATCGACTCGAGCATCGACAGGCGGTCATCCATGCTTTCGCCCAGGCCGAAAATACCGCCGGTACAGAGTTTGAGCCCCACCTTCTTGACGTTTTCACACGTTTCAAAGCGCTCTTTCCATCCGTGGGTCGTGCAGATCTGCGGATAGAACCGCTCCGACGTCTCGAGATTGTGGTTGTAGCTGTCGATGCCGTGATCTTTCAGGGTGCGAAGCTGTTCGGTGTTCGCCGTGCCGTTGCAGGCGATGAGATTGAGATCTTCGACCTCTTTTTTGACCGCTTCTGCCGCTTCGCAGACAAAGCGCAACGTCTTTTCGTCGATCCCTTTGCCGGCGGTGACGAGACAAAACCCGATCGCCTGGCGTGCTTTGGCCAGCTTCGCCTCTTCGACGATCGTATCGATCGGTTTGTGGTAGAAGCGCTCGATTTTCGCACCGTACTTGACGCTCTGGGTGCAAAATTTGCAATCTTCGAGGCAGTGGCCGCTGGAGATGTTGCTGATGGCGCACAAAAATACTTTTTTAGACATGTTCGACGACTCTTTCACATATTTTTTTGTTATAGTGCCAAGTTGTTTCTTTGATGCGTCTTTGGCAGTGGGTCACTTCCCATGCATCTTTGAGAACCTTGAGAAGCACCGCTTCGCTGACCGGCTTGTTTCGGGCACACACTTCACCCGGGTTGAGAAAAAGCTGGCCTGCCGTACGGCACTCCAGAGAAAACTTGTGGGTGTGGCCGAAGACGATCAGATCGGCATCGGGGCTCAGGAACCAGGGGTGGTGCATCAGTTTGACGTTCAAGTCGCCGATGCAGAAGTAGTGCGGCTCCGTAAAGAGGTGGTAGCGCTCCTTCAACGGGACAAGTTTGCGGTCGTTGTTGCCCAGTACCGCCGTGTAGGGGACGCGTGTGCTCTCCATATAGGCCAATACCTCCTCTTTCCCGATGTCGCCGGCATGGATGAGATACTCCGCACCGTTTTCCAAAAGCATATCGATCGCTTTTTTGGCGCGGCCCACTTTTTTATGCGTGTCGGACAAGATCCCTAAAATCATCCAAAATCCAACATCAGGATGCCGGCTCGGCATCCTCCCGGTGTTTGCACTTGATGCACTCATAAACCTCTTTGCCGCGGAAGGTACGCCGTGCCATCGGGTAGCCACACTCGGGGCATTTCTTCTCGGTCGGCTCGAACTTGCTTACGAAGGTGCACTTCGGGTAGTTGCTGCAGCCGAAGAATTTGCCGCGGCGCGAGTTGCGCTCGAGCAGTTCGCCGCCGCATTCGGGACACTTGACCTCGAGTGTCTTGGGCTTTTCGAGCGGTTTGGTGTTTTTGCATTTGGGGTACGCGCTGCAGGCGAGAAACGCTCCGCGCCGGCCGCTCTTGATGACCATCGGTGCACCGCACTTGTCGCACACTTCATCCGTCGTCTGCGGTGTGGGTTTCTCTTCACCCTCCTTCTCGATCGCTTCGGTATAGCGGCATTTGGGGTAGTTGCTGCAGGCGATGAAGTCACCGTAACGGCCGCTTCGAAGCAGCAGTTCACTCCCGCATTCGGGACATTCACGTCCGATGGGTTCGGCCTTTTTGAGGCTCTTGATCTCTTTTTTCCCCTTTTCGACCTTTTCGATGAAGGGTTGGTAGAAATCGAGCAGAAGTTTTTGCCAGTCGACCTTCTTCTCGGCCACTTCGTCGAGTTTCTCCTCCATCTCGGCGGTAAAATTGGAGTCGACGATTTCCGGGAAGTGTTTCTCGAGAATTTCGATGACGGTGAAGGCGATCGGGGTCGGGATCAGCTGCCGCTTTTCGATCTTGAGGTATTCGCGCGAAACCAGCAGCGAGATGGTCGGTGCGTAGGTACTCGGACGGCCGATGCCGAGGGATTCGAGTTTTTTGATGAGGCTGGCTTCCGTGTAGCGTGGCGGCGGTTCGGTGAAGTGCTGGTTGGCCGTCAGTTTCTCCAATGGCACCTCTTCGCCCTCTTTCAGTTCGGGGAGCAGTTTGTCCCTGTCGTCGTAGCCCATGACACGGTAGAAACCGTCGAAGAGCAGTTTCCGGCCCGTTGCCTTGAAGACGCCGTGTTCGGAGGCGAAGAGGATGGTTTGCGACTCGAGAATCGCGTCGGCCATCTGGCTGGCGAGAAAGCGGTTGTAGATGAGTTTATAGAGTTTCAGTTCGTCGGGTGCCAGGTACTTCGCCGCGATCTGGGGTGTGAAGTCGAGACGCGTCGGGCGGATCGCTTCGTGCGCCTCCTGCGCGCCTTTGGCTTTGGAACTGTAGATCTTCGGCTTGGGCGGCAGGTATTTCTCCCCGTAGGTTTTCAAAATGGTCTCGCGTGCCGCGTCGCGCGCCTCTTTGGCGATGTTGAGGCTGTCGGTACGCATGTAGGTGATGACCCCCATCTGTCCCTGATCGGTCTTGACGCCTTCATAAAGCTTCTGTGCGATCATCATCGTCTTTTTGGGCGAGAAACTGAGGCGCCCCGAAGCGCTTTGCTGCAGCGTCGACGTCATGAATGGCGGCGGTGTCGAGCTCTTGCGCTGTCGCTTCTCGATGCTTTTGACGCGGTAGGTTTCGCCCTTCAGCGTCGCTTCGATTTCACGCGCCTCTTTCTCGTCGCCGATCGTCATTTTTTCGATCTTCTTGCCCCTGTATTCGACAAGCCCCGCTTCGATTTCCGGTCTGAAAACGGCATCGACGCTCCAGTACTCGACCGGTTTGAACGCCTGGATTTCCCGTTCGCGGTCGACGACGATCTTCAGTGCCGCCGACTGGACGCGCCCGGCGCTCAGCCCTTTTTGTATTTTGGAAGCCAACAGAGGCGAGAGCTTGTAGCCGACGATGCGGTCGAGAAGCCGGCGCGCCTGCTGGGCGTTGACCTGGTCCATGTCGATTTTGCGCGGGTTTTCCAGCGCGTGCTGGATGGCGCTCTTGGTGATTTCGTGAAAGACGATGCGCGGCAGCGCTTCCGGGTCTTTGCCGATCGCCTTGGCGATATGGTAGCCGATCGCCTCCCCTTCGCGGTCCTCGTCCGTCGCGATGTAGACCTGGTCGCTCTTTTTGGCCAGATCCTTGATCTGCTTGACGATGGCACTGTGGTCCTTGTCCACCCGATACTGCGGTTCGAACCTGTCATCTTCGATCTTGATGCCGAAGCTGTGTTTGGGAAGGTCGCGAATGTGCCCCTTGGAGGCGATCACTTCGTAATCTTTCCCCAGAAAATTTTTGATGGTGCGCGCTTTGGCCGGCGACTCGACGATGATGAGGTTTTTCAATGTTGTTTCCTATATAATATGGTAGATAAAAAAATTCGATGGCTGCAATTCTAACATAATGCCATCTTAAACTATTTTAAGAAATAACCGATATAGGAGCAGATAAGCCAATCAAAGGATTGAACCATGGCAGATTTCGGAGCGCTCAGTTCCCTCGGGTTGGGAAGCGGCGGCGCACTCAGCTACGATATTATAGACAAACTGCGCAAAGTCGACGAAGACGCCCAGATCAAACCCCTCGACGGGCAGATCGAAACGGTCAAAAGCAAAGAGACGGAACTCGCTAAAATCATCACGATGACCGCATCGCTGAAAAGCTCTCTCTTCGACCTCTCCGACCCCGTACTCTTCGCCAAACGTACCGTCCACGTCACGGGAGACAACATCGAGGTGGAAGTGGAGGACGGCACCAAAGCCCAGGAGATCGACATCACCGTCAAAGAGCTCGCCAGAGCCGACATCAAGCAGACCAAAGGTTTCGCCTCCGACAGCGCGGTGGTCACCACTGTCGACACCGACATGACCATCACCATCGACGGCCAGGCAACCACTTTCACCGTGGCCGCGAACACGACCCTCAAAGACCTCAAAGAGCTGATCAACGAAAAGATGGGCGGCAGCGTGGAAGCCACGCTGCTCAACACGGGCGGTACCGACCCCTACCGCCTTATCCTCAAAACCGCCGAAACCGGTGCCGACCAGGCGATGAGCTTCTCCTTCGACGACGGCGACCCCAACACGGCCGACGACGATTTTTTGAACCTCACGGCTCCCGAAGCCAACGTCCAGGACGCACGCGACGCCCTGTTCACTTTCAACGGCGTCGACATCGTCCGCTCTTCCAACACCGTCGACGACCTGGTCGTCGGCCTGACCCTCGAGCTAAAAAGCGAAGGCACGAGTGCCAACCATCTTTCCATCACACAGGACAACGAAGGCATCGCGGACCGAGTACAATTTTTCGTCGACCAGTACAACGAACTCATCGGCACGCTGGATACCGACACGAAATACGACGCCGAAAACAAAACGGCCGGCATCTTCCAGGGCGACAGCACCATCACTTCGCTCAAACTCTCCATCACCCGTATCGCACTGGGCGTGGCACCCAATGGCAAAGGATTGGCCGATTTCGGCATCGACGTCACTCGAGACGGGATCATGAGTCTCGACAAGGAAAAGTTGGTCTCTTCGCTTGAAAAAGAGACCGAGAGCGTTCAGGAGACTTTCGCGGGGAGCGACGAGCGCTCCGGTATCTTCCTGAACCTCAAAAACTACCTCGACGATGCGGCAGTGGGCCGCGATTCACTACTCTCCAACCTCGATACCCAATTCAAAGAGCGCCAAAAGAGTCTGGAGGAGCGCCGCGACCGGGCCCTCGCCTCCATCGAGGCCAAATATGAGGTGATGGCGAAGCGTTTCGCCGCCTACGACGCGCTGATCGGGAAGCTCAACTCCTCTTTCCAGTCCCTGCAGTCGATGATCGACGCCCAGCTCGCCGCCGCCAAAAAATAGCCGCGATTTTTCCATAATTTCTTGCCGTTTCCATTTTTTCGAAGCGGCTCCCTAAACAATTTTTCCATATGTCCGATCTGGTTATGTAAGAGCAAGGACGCTCTTTACCCAAATCAACCAAGGAGGAAATCATGGGATTTCGAATCAACACAAACATCGGTGCGATGAATGCACATCGCAATGCACTTATGACGAACAAAAACCTCAATACGTCACTTGAGCGTTTGAGTTCCGGACTTCGCATCAACAAAGCCGCGGACGACGCCTCGGGCATGGCGATCGCCGACTCGCTCCGCGCACAGGCGCAGGGTCTCGGACAGGCCATCCGAAACGCCAACGACGGTATCGGTGTCGTCCAGACCGCGGACGGGGCGCTGGACGAGTACATCAACATCATCAACACGGTCCGCACCAAAGCGATCCAGGCTGCCTCCGACGGCCAGAACGCCGACTCTCGCCAGGCAATCCAGCGCGACATCAACCGGCTCCTCGAAGAGGCGGACAACATTGCCAAAACTACGTCGTTCAATGGTCTGAAACTGTTGGATGGCACATATACTGACAAAAAATTTCACATTGGTGCATATGCCGGTGAAACTGTCAGTTTAAGTGTCTCTTCTGTAAGGACAACGGAAGTGGGAGAAATCACAAGTGTTTCTGGAAATGATATCAGTACCACATCGATGGTTAATGGTACGGACAATGTAACAGAAACTTCAAAAGGCTATGTGATTAATCAAGGCGAGCTCACTATCAACGGTATAGATGTCACAACTGCCCTTAATCAAAAAAATCCTAATGACCTTTTAAGTGCAAAAAGCGTTGCTGCAGCCATTTCCGACGAGACTGGATTGCTCGCGACCGCCAAAACGGAAGTACAAGGTGGAGCTATTGGCGGTGTTACGCTTGACGGAGACACCGACTATGTCAAAATTAACGGTATCAATATCGGTGAAGTCACTATTACTGCCAATGACAGTGATGGTGCATTCGCGAAAGCGATCAACGATGTAAGCCATTTGACAGGTGTTAAAGCGGAACTTGCCAACGGTAAAATCAAACTCGTTGCTGAAGATGGTCGAAACATTAGTATCGATCTCGGTGGAACAGCTACAACAGCTGCAACAGGTTTGACGGATTCCACAACAACCGTAACAGGAACTAATGATGCGGCAAACGGATTGCTTACAACTGATACAGGTGCAGTAACGATCGCCGAAGGTGCATTGATCATCAATGGGCACGACATGGCCGGTACATATGGTTCTTCAGTGGCGGGAAGCGCTGCAGACGAGCTGATTGCCGCAATTCAAGCGATTGATGGTTTGGAAAATTCCTCGATCGCAGACGGAACAAACGGTGGTATTATCACTCTTGTATCAAACACCGGTGCCGATATAAATATCGCAGGATCAGCCGCTGCTACATACAGCTTTGCATCTGGTCAAGAAGGAATTCACAACAGTTCCAACAAAGGTACTGTGAGTATCGTCAGTGACGAAAAAGTTGTGGTAGGCGGAAACGATCCGGCAACTTTTGGATTTACGGCAGGAGGCTTCACCCCCGAAGCCAACGATACGAGCTTGGACGATGTTAATGTTCTTTCACGTATAGGTGCCGAAATGGCCATTGTCATTACCGACGCTGCATTGAAGGAACTTGATGCGACCCGCTCTGACCTCGGTTCGGTCCAGAACCAGCTCGAATCGACGATCCGTAACATCTCCGTCACCCAGGTCAACGTGACCGCAGCCGAAAGCCAGATCCGCGACGTCGACTTCGCCGAAGAGTCCGCACGCTTCGCGAAATACAACATTCTCGCTCAGAGCGGTTCCTACGCCCTTTCACAGGCGAACGCCGTTCAGCAGAACGTGCTGCGACTCCTTCAGTAGTCGTTTTTCTTCCGGAGCCTTTTCGGGCTTCGGAAAGCTCTTTTTTTCCTTCTTTTCGATAAAATTCTTGAAATCCCTCTTTTTGTAGGTCATTATGGCACGTATCGACCAGTCTCTCTTCTATATCCGTTCCATCGAAAGACACGGCTTCAATGCCAGAGGCGTCGCATGGAGCGACGAAATGCGCCAAAGAAGGCGTTTTACGATGCTGCTCAAGCAGATAAAAGATATCCGAAACAGAACCGTCGTCGATGCCGGCTGCGGTTTCGGCGACCTCTATCTCCATATGCGGGAAAAGAGTCTTTTGCCGAAGCGCTACATCGGTATCGATATGCTCGACGTGATGGTCGAAGAGGCCAGGAAGCGCACGGGGCGAAACATTCTGCGTCGGAACATGCTCAAAGACCCGCTTCCCGAAGCCGACTGGTATCTCGCCAGCGGCAGCTTCAACCTGCTGACCCGTTTCGAGACGCTGCTGGCGATCAAACGCTGCCTCGATGCCGCCAACCGGGGCATCGTCTTCAACCTGCTCGAAGGCAAAGAGCGCGATGGTACCTTCAACCACTGGCTCCCCCGCGAAATCGAAAAGGCGTGCCGCCCTTTCGGGAGGGTGACGCTCTACGAGGGTTACCTGGAGGGGGATTTTACAGTTCGCATCGATTCATGGTAATATAGAGCCATGAAAACGATCGAAAAGTCCGAAATCAGACGTGCTGTCACGATCTCGCAGACGATAGAGGGATACAAACCCCCGAAAGAGAAAGTGTGCCGCATCGTTCGCGCCCTTAAAAAAAGAGTCCATGTCAAAGTATCGGCTAAGCGATAGCCCCATCTACTACCCGGGTACCGATGTTCCCGTCAATAAACTGGGCATTGAGGATTCCGAAACCATCCATGCGTTGGAAAGCGAACTTCTTTACGAAGCTTACGAGACATTTATCTCCGAACTCGATGAAACCACGCAATTCGACGAAAATTATTTCAAATCACTACATTACAGAACGTTTTCCCCTCTCTACGAGTGGGCCGGGGAGTATCGTACATTCGACATGGCAAAGGGTGATTCGTTGTTTTGTCGGGGTCTTTACGTTGCAAGCGAATCGCAACGTATTTTTTCGGAATTGAAAATGAAAAAATATCTCACAAACTGCCAATCTTTTACACGAGACGATTTCGCCCGAGAATTGGCGTACTTCAAATGCGAACTGATCGCCCTGCACCCTTTTTATGAACTCAATGGCCGTATTACAAGACTTTTTTTCGACCTCATCGCCACGTACAACGGATACCACCTCATCGATTACAGTTTTTTTACACCCCGGGAGTATATCGAAGCATCGATCCGTTGCGTTCGTTACGCGGATGAGGAGGCGATGCGACAAATCGTCTCGACGGGATTGAAAAAGCGTTCGGATTAGAGCATGTGCGCGATCTTCGGCATCGTCGGCCCCTACGACGAAAAGGCGGCCCGCAGGGCTTTTTCGACATTCGCCCATCGGGGGCCCGACGGCAGCGGCATCGTCGCCGAACCGGGCCTCTTTCTGGCCCACCACCGTCTCGCCGTCATCGACCCGCTTCCCGAGGCCGACCAGCCGATGCGCGTCGGCGGCACGACGGTGCTTTTCAACGGCGAGATCTACAACTACCGCGAGCTTCGCGAGAAGCTGGGTAGCCGTTTCGGTACCCGAAGCGACACGGAAGTGCTGGGGCGCGCCTTTTTGGCGTGGGGCGAAAAGATGCCGGAGCGTCTGCGCGGGATGTACGCCGCCGCTTTCTGGCGCGACGGGGTCCTCCACCTCTTTCGCGACCCCTTCGGCAAAAAGCCTCTCTACTACGCCAAAATCGGAGAGACTTTCCTCTTCGCTTCCGAAATAAAGGCGATCCGTTCCATGTTTCCCCAAATCCGATGGTCCCGCGACCGGATCCCTTCTTACCTTTCCTATCAATCGTTCATTTCGCCATATACCTTCTTTCCACAGATTTCCCAACTCGAACCCGGCGGGTATCTGCGATACGAGAAGGGAGAGATCGATGTAACCGTCGAGGAGGTGCTGCCCGTAGATCCCGGCAGTGGCAGTATCGGATTCGACCGGCTCGAAGCGCTGATCGATGAATCCGTCCGCTACCGCCTGGTGAGCGACGCTCCACTGGGCGCGCTGCTCAGCGGCGGGATCGACAGTTCGCTCGTAGCGGCGATGGCGCAGCGCAGACTGGCCAAACCGCTGCCTACCTTTACCGTCGGTTACAAAGGGTATGAAAAGTATGACGAGCGCAGGTATGCCGAGATGGTGGCGAAGCGTATCGGCAGCGACCATCACGCTTACGAAATGGGAATGGAAGATTTCCTCTCCTGCGCGGACGCGCTGGCGGCGCATCTGGACGAACCGCTCGGCGACCCGGCGGCGGTGCCGCTCTGGTTTCTGAGCCGAAAGATCCAAAAAGCGGGTGTCAAAGTCGTTCTCAGCGGCGACGGGGCGGACGAGCTCTTCTTCGGCTACCGCCCCTATTACGAGATGGCCGACATCGAGAGGGCCCGTGACTTGAAGTTCAAAAACTGGCTGCGCAACTACTTCCGCGCCCACTACAGCCCCAACCGGGAGTGGGAGTGGTACAAACGTATCTTCGACGATTCCGTGCTCTTTCGCTCTTCGGCCGAACTCTTCACCGATCTGCAGCAAAACCGCCTTTTGAAACAGAATGTCAAAGACGATCGGTCGTTGACATGGATCGCGCACTACATCGAACGCTTCGGCGATGCGGTAGGCTCGCAATGGTACAGCTACATCGACATCAAGGTGCAGCTTGGAGAGGTTTTCTTGAAAAAACTCGACCGTGTCAGCATGGCCCACGGCATCGAGGCCCGCAGCCCCTTCATGGACCGGATGCTGGTAAAGGCGCTCTTTTCATGCGATCCTGCGTGGCGCATGGGAGAGCGGCCAAAATGGCTGCTCAAAGAGGTAGCGAAGCGCTACCTGCCCAACGAGATCGTCGAGAGGAGAAAGAAGGGGTTCTCCTACCCCTTTATCGAGTGGCTTCACGCAAGCGGCGAGCTTGCCGTCATCGACCGCGTGAACGCGATGATGAAACTCTTCGACGATTCGAGCCTGCGCTTCATGGTCGAAAAGTCGAAAAAGGGGCGCTTCAAACACCACCTCTACGCCGTCTGGTTCCTCTGCAAGTGGCTCGAAAAGCGCCTTTAGCGCCTCAGAGCCCCTGCACCTGAATCGGAGTGGCGCTGTCGTTCCTCGTGCCTCCCCTTCATGGCTCACTCTTTCGATATGGATTGTATTGCGATATGAGATATTAAAGTGTGTACCAGGTCACAAAACGACGAAAAAAAACGTGGTATAATTTTTAAAATCGAGGACTAAAGTTTCATTAGCCTCACAAGCTAAAAAGGAGGTGAAAGATGAGAAAGATCGCCGCGTTTTCATGGATGCTCCTGCTGCCGGTGCTGCTCGTGGCCGGCGGCCTGGTGACGGGAAAGACGAAGTACACCAAGTTCGAACCCGGCGACAAGGTACTCTTCGAGACCGATTTCCGCGACTGCCCGGTGGGGGAGTTTCCCGAGGGCTTCGACAAGTTCGAAAAGGCGGTCGAATGCGTCAAATTCGACGACCATATCTGGATCGCTCCCTCCACCGACAACGGCATGCGGCTCTGGAAAAAGCTGGCCCTCGGCGGCAACGACTTTTCGATCGAGTACGACCTGCTCCTCAACCCTGAAAGCAAAAAGGGGATCAATCCCAAAGTGAAAATGCGCCTCTTGACCCAGGGTAAAAGCGAAAAAGAGTGGGACAGGGAGGCCCATCCGCATATCGACGAACCCTACGATCTCACCTTCTATGGCGACCGCATCCAGTTCGGCCAGGTGGGCAAGCTGATGGATGTGCGGCACCCAAGCGTCAAAAAGCTTCACTTTGCCCTTCAGGTTCGGCGCCATCAGTACCGCGTCTTCGTCGATGGCAAGAGGCTGGCCTCGATCCCCTTTCAGGCTAAAGCCCACGGCTTCGAATTCGTCTTTTGGGACATGCCGGCCTACGGCGCGCTTCTTTCAAATATCCGTGTCGCCAGATATACCAAAAAAGAGGCCAAGCCCACCCCCGAAAAGCTGGGCATCGGCGTCAAAAAGACAAAAGAGGGGATGAAACTGACGGTACCGGAGAAGGTGCTCTTCGGTTTCAACGAGTTCATCCTCAAGCCCGAAGCCAAAGAGGCGCTGAGCGTAGTGGGCGACATCATCCGTGAAAATCCGGCCAAAAAGCTGATCGTCACCGGTTACACCGACAACGTAGGATCGGATGCCTACAACCTGAAACTCTCCCTGCAGCGGGCCCAGTCGGTGGCGGACTATCTGATCTACTGCGAAAAGGTCGATTCGAAGCTTTTCGAGATCGTCGGAAAGGGCAAAGCCGACCCGATCGCCGACAACGCCACCGAAGCGGGCCGCGCGAAGAACCGACGGGTGGAGATACGGATCGTGAAGTAGCGCCATGAAAGCTCTGGCACTCCTGCTGACGTTGGCCGGGTGGCTCTTCGCCTGCCCGCCGATGCCGGACACCCTCGCCATCGAGCTGAACAGAGCGGGCGTCACTCTGAAAACACCGCCCGCCGAAGAGGTGGAGAGGTTGAGAAAAAGGGCAGGGGCGCGCAGGCTCGAAATCGGAAAGAGCCAAGAGAACATCGCACAGATCGTGCTCGTGGCGCCCCCTCCGGAAAGAGTGGTCACGAAAGTGGGTTCGCAGGTGGATCTGAGCCGATTTTTCGAGCGCAAAGAGTGTATGGGCAGTTGGGATGTTTTTCATGCCTGCCAGCTTCCTCCCGAATCCGGGGACGCGAAGCTGGTCCGAAAGATCGACGAAGCCTTCGTTCGCAAACTCACGGGAGAGGAGCGGTGTGAATGCAGCGGTGAGGATCGCGATCTCTGCCCAAAAGGGGGCGGGGAAGCGGCGTCTGTACAGGAACCCGACTTTCTCAAGTGGCAGCTTCGGTGGCCAGCTCCGAAGACCCTCCGTATCGAAGCCAACATCGGAGAGCCCGGAGGATTCGGAAGCCTGAAGGAGGCCAGGGCGAGCCTGCACCGGATCAACGCCCTGCTCAAAAAGGTCGTCTACGGCGCACATTTCCCCGAAAGCCGAGATGAGGAGCGCAGCCGCGAAGATATCTACTGGACAGAGTCCCATCCAAAGAGAATCGACTACGATTTTGGCAAGGCCGTCGGAACGATTCTCGAAACCCTCGAAAACCGGGGGTATCTCCTGGGGCTGTCGGCAAAGGATCGGGAGCAGATCGCGCATCTGGCCGAAGGGGGGAAACTCCTCTACTACCTTCCGCCCCGATGTGCCGCCAAAACGAAAGAGTGGAGGTGGGTCCCCGATGGGGAGGGAGGATACAGACGTATCGTCGAAACCCCCGCCCCGGGATGGAAAGCTAGGGACAACAACGCCCGCTTCTTTATCGACGCCGAGGGGTGCCCCCGCTATGAATTGCTGAGATAGGAGGATGGAATGAAACGGATTTTTTTGACGCTGATACTCTCTCTGCTGCCCCTGATGGCAGGAAACGATGCGCTATGCATCGAAACGAGTCAAAAACTGTTCGATCTGCAAAACGCCATCGTGACCGATGCGTTCGAAAAACTCGAGCCCGGCGCGTGGGCCGAGTATCGTGCCGGCGACCGGAGCGTCAAAGCCGTCTACGCCGGCAGAGCGCGCATCGGAAACTCGACCCTGCAAGGTATCGAGTTTGGGAATGCTCCCGTGGTCGAACAGGTCTGGTACGCCATCGTCGACAAACGTTTCACGATCGGTGGCGAAACCTACACGATGCGCACCCTCGATCCACGTCTCCTGTTCGTGCGCACGAAAAATGGCCTCTTTCGGCTCGATTACTCCCAGCTATCCATACTCGAAACTTTTATGGGGCGCCGGAGTCTCAGCACCATTCTCACTCCCGCTCAGATCCATGTACCACCCGATTGTTCCCATATACCGCGGCTCTCTTCGCGGTCGGTCAGGCTAAAGAGCGGAAAGAGGATTGAAGCGACTGCCATCACCTCCGAAACGGGGGAGACGATACTCGTGAGTGAACGGGTCCCTTTCGGTGTCGTCCGCCTTCCCGGGCGACCGGGTGCTGAACTGATCGACTTCGGATTCGAAGGGGGCGAGACGACGATCGACGCGAAAGCGAGAAAACGGGCCAAAACCTTCGCGCTGCCGCGTGGGCCGGCCGCCTTTCCGATCGCTCCTTTCGGTGGAGTGCCAAGATGAGAGCGCTTTGGCTCCTCTCTCTCCTCTTCGCCACAGCGATCTGGGCCGCACCGTTCGAGCAGACGCGGCAGATCCAAATTCCCGGCACCTACTACTTCACTCCCGCGCGATCGGGCGGCGAGTGGGCCGCCTTCGGTTACGTCAGCAAGGTCGAGCCCACCCCCGAAGAGCTCGAAGCCCACGAAAAGAGGATGCGTACCATCATCGACGAAGGGATCCGGCGCGAATACGGCAGCTGGGAGAAGTATGAAAAGGCGATGAGAGAGGCGGGCCGCAAAGCCGCGGCCCGGGAGGAGTCCGGCGCCCCTTCGTGGGTGAAGCGCCTGATGCCTCCGGCGGTGGTGCAGGAGGCGGTGCCGCTGTTTCTGAAAGGGGCGCTGACCTATGCGAAAAGCCACCCCGAAGCCTCCAAAGAGCCCATCGGCAATCTGGGCGAAACGGGGGTGATTCTGGTGAGCGGCCGGGGTGAATGGCGCAAAGTCGCTCTGGGTATCGACCAGCCGGTCCTGTCGCTCGACTTCTCTCCCGACGGGCGCGAGCTGGCGGTGTTGACCGATCTGAGCGTGGAGGATAGCAAAGGGCGCTACCACCCCGTCGGGCGCATCGACGTTCTGGCCGTACCCTCGGGCAAAAGGCTCTATTCCGCCATTTTCGCCAACGCCGTCGACGAGGTGTGCTTCACATCCGACGGTGAGTCTCTGACCTTTCTGGTCGAAAACCCGAAAAAGTGGAACCAGAAGGCACTGCGTTTCATCGACAGAAAAACCTGGCGACTTGAAAAGCGCACCCTGCTTTTCGATTCCCGCGACAGTTCGGGGGAGGCTTTCGGAAAATCCTATCGCGTCCCCCACTACCGCTTCTCGCCTAACGGCGAGCGTGTCGCCCTGCTGCTGAAAGACGGCGGCATCGGCCTTTTCGACACGAAGAGCCTGCGGCCGGTTTTCGAGATCGAAGGGGGCGGTGGGGCTTTCGTCTTCGCCCATACCCGCCCCTGGCTCTTCGACGACAACGGACGACTCTGGAATTACGAGACAAAAACCCTGCGGTGGCGGACGAAAGAGAGCTACAAACCCTACCGCTGCGTCGCCTTTCTTCCCGGCGACGGGAGGATCGTCGCCTCGACGATTTTCGGGGCGCTACGGATCTTCGATGCCGAAACGGGCCGCACCGTGGCCGCCTCCCGCAGGCACGAAAGTTATGCGGGCCTCTTTTTCCCCTCGCGGGATGGGCGCCATATCTTCGGCTTCATGAGCGCCCCGCACAATCGCTTCGCCGCCTACCGGGGCTGTTTGAAGCGGCGGGCGGTGGCGCTGAAGGTGCTGGACGCCTCGGATTTGCGATTGCGCCAGCTCGTCGATTTTGCGGATTCGACGGTGCTGGACGCGACGGCGGGAGACGATGCACTGTTTATCAGTGATTTCGATACCATACATATCTACAGAAGGAGTGAACGATGAAACCGATAACGAGAAGTATACTGAGCGTGGCCCTCGGCGCCACACTGGCTCTGGGTGCGAATCTTCCGAACTACAAGACGCTGTGCGAAGAGTTGGGAGAGATTCCCGGATGGTCCCTCACCAAATGTGAGGGGATGAAGATGGTCAACCCGATGATGGGCGAAGTGGTGACGGCCGCCAAAACCTATACCAAAGGCGACAGCAGCCTGGAAGTGACCGTGGTGAGCGGCATGCAGGCGATGATGATGTGGGGACCCTACGCCGCCGGCACCACGATAGAAAACGACGAGGCGCTGGTGAAACTCGAAACGATCGACGGATTCCAGGTCGGTATCTCCTACGACAAAAAAGAGCGTTCGGGGGGCATCGTCGTCCGGTTGGCGGACAACGCCGTGCTGGGAGGGAACTTCCAGAACATGGATTGGAAAGAGGCGCTCGATCTGATGAAAAAGATCGACTGGAAGAGGCTCGCTTCACTCTTTCGGTGAGGATGAGCGCAGCTTCTCGGCCTCGCGGATGCGCTTTTCGATTCCCAGCAGCGGATGGCGCGTCAGGTCGGGGAAGGTTCCGTGGACACCTTTGCCGTCTTCGCCGTGGCATCCGCCGCAGTTGCTGACATAGAAGGTGTGTCCTTCCCTGACCCACTCGGGATGGGTCGGTTTCAGACCTGCCAGAGTGACGACGTAGGCAGCGATCTTTTTGGCCGCCTCCGGATCGGCGAAACCGGCTTGCATGTCGCCGTAGGCGTACCCGAGTTTTTGGGACGAGCCGTTGTTGATGACATTTTCGATGTAGCGTTCCAGGTAGGCGACGGAGCGCAGCTCTTCCAGTGTCTTTTTACTCTCTTTTTCTCTGCACACCGAACATTCGGCCGCTTCGCGCTTCGTTTCGTGGCGGTGTTCCGTTTTGGAGAGATGGCGCGAGCGGTTGAGGTAGAAAGCGGCCGCGACAAAGAGTGCGACAAGAAGCAGAATGAGTGTCTGTCTCAATCTTCGTTCAATATGCGCGGCAGCGTGATGCCGGTCTGTGCCTGGTATTTGCCGGCTTTGTCTTTGTAGCTCGTTTCGCACATCTCGTCACCTTCGAAAAAGAGTACCTGTGCGATCCCTTCGTTGGCATAGATTTTGGCCGGAAGCGGTGTCGTGTTGGAGATTTCGATCGTGATGTGGCCTTCGAACTCGGGTTCGAACGGCGTGACGTTGACGATGATACCGCAGCGGGCGTAGGTGCTTTTGCCCAGGCAGATCGCCAGGACGTTACGGGGAATGCGGAAATACTCGACGGTGCGCGCGAGCGCGAAGGAGTTGGGCGGCACGATACAGATGTCGCCTTGAAAATCGACGACGTTTCGCTCGTCGAAGTGTTTTGGATCGACCACTTCGGCGTTGACGTTGGTGAAGATTTTGAATTCGTCGCTGACGCGTATGTCGTAGCCGTAACTGCTGAGGCCGTAGCTGACGACCCCTTTGCCCACCTGATCTTCACAAAACGGTTCGATCATCTTTTCTTTCAGTGCTTTTTCACGTATCCACGTATCGCTCTTGAGCCCCATCAATCATCCTCTAAATATAGATGTGTTATTATATTACACCTTACTTTAAATTTTTGGAGAATGTGATGAATCTGAAAGAGATAAAAGATCTGATAAAAGTATTTAACGGCAGTGATTTGAGCAAGCTGAAAGTCGAAGACGGCGATTTTGCGCTGACACTCGAAAAAGGCGGTGCGGCCGTGGCGGCCACAGCGGCACCGGTACAGCAGGTACAGGCCGCTCCGGCGCCTGCCGCAACAGCCCCCGCTCCGACAGAGCAGAGTGAGAAGAGCATCCCGGAAAATGCCGATTACATCACCTCTCCGATGGTCGGTACCTTCTATCGCTCACCTTCACCGGACTCCCCTCCGTTTGTCAACATCGGCGATGTCGTTCGCAAAGGTCAGACGCTCTGCATCATCGAGGCGATGAAGATCATGAACGAAATCGAGGCGGAGTTCGACTGCAAAATACTCGATATCCTGGTGGAAGACGGCCAGCCGGTCGAGTACGACATGCCGCTTTTCCTGGTAGAGAAGGTCTGAGCCGATGGCTGAAATCAAACGTATCCTGATCGCAAACCGCGGTGAAATCGCGCTTCGGGCGATTCGAACGATCAAAGAGATGGGCAAGGAGGCGGTCGCCGTATACTCCACGGCCGACAAAGATGCCAGCTACCTGCGGCTTGCCGATGCGACGATCTGCATTGGCGGCGCAAAAAGCGGCGAGAGCTATCTGCATATTCCGGCGATCATCGCGGCGGCGGAAGTGAGCGAGTGCGACGCGATCTTTCCCGGTTACGGCTTTTTGAGCGAAAACCAGAATTTCGTCGAGATCTGCCAGTTTCACGATATCAAGTTTATCGGCCCCAGCGTCGACGTCATGGCACTGATGAGCGACAAAAGCAAAGCGAAGCAGGTGATGAAAGAGGCGGGCGTTCCGGTCATCCCGGGAAGCGACGGGGCCGTCGAAACGGTCGAAGAGGCGAAAAAACTCGCCAAAGAGATGGGTTTCCCAGTTATTCTTAAAGCCGCAGCCGGCGGCGGCGGCCGCGGGATGCGTGTCGTCGAAGACGAGAGCTATGTCGAGAACGCCTTCCTCGCGGCCGAAAGCGAAGCGATCACGGCATTCGGCGATGGGACGATCTACATGGAGAAATTTATCGAAAATCCGCGCCATATCGAAGTCCAAGTGCTTGCCGACAGCCACGGCAATGCCGTTCATATCGGCGAACGTGACTGCTCGATGCAGCGACGTCACCAGAAGTTGATCGAAGAGTCGCCGGCGATGTTCCTCGATGACGAGACGCGGGCGAAGCTGCATGAAGCGGCGGTCAAGGCGACGAAGCATATCGGCTACGAGAGTGCAGGAACCTTCGAGTTTCTGGTCGACAAACACAAAAACTTCTATTTTATGGAGATGAACACCCGTCTTCAGGTAGAGCACTGCGTCAGCGAGATGGTGAGCGGCATCGACATCATCGAATGGATGATCCGCATCGCCGAAGGGGAGAGGCTTTTCGACCAGAGCGACGTACGACTCGAGGGTCACGCGATCGAGTGCCGCATCACGGCCGAAGATCCGGTCAACTTCATCCCCTGTCCCGGAAAGATCAGCAAATGGATCGCGCCAGGCGGAAAAGATGTGCGTATCGACAGCCATGCCCATGCGGGTTACATTATCCCGCAGCATTACGACTCGATGATCGGAAAAGTGATCGTATGGGACAAAGACCGTGCCCGTGCGATCAAAAAGATGCGCCGTGCGATGGACGAGTTCGAGATCGGTGGCGTCAAAACCGTCATCGATTTTCACCGCCGTATGATGCGCAACCCCGATTTCATCGAAAACCGCTTCGATACCAAATACCTCGAATCCCACATGTAGGAAGCGGCCCCTTTTCGGGCCGTTTTTTTCGTTACTCTGTCGCTCTCTTTTCTCTCAAAACTTCCACATCAGTGAAACTTTCTGCGCTACGTCGTATGTTTTGACATCGTTGTTTTTGGGCGGCGTGGAGTCGTAATTGTTGATAAGGCGAAGCAGGAGGTAGAAATTTTCGAAGATCGGTGTCTGCAGTTCCGCGATGGAGTGGACCGTATAGTCCTCCCATGCATCGATTTTTGGCTGATAGAAGAGATAGGCGTTGATCTCCGTTTTGTTGGAAAAGTTTTTTGAGTAGTGGAGGTAGCCGCTGAAACGGGTATTGTATTCGTCCGGATCGATCTCCGGATTGCTGAATCGCAACCGTTCGTAGAGCAGGCCCATCCCAAAGTAGATACGCCCATAGGTTCTGTCGTCATAGAACCGGTAGCGAACCCCCGCTCCTGCCAGCGATCGGTTCTCGATCTCTCTGAGTTTGTTGCTTTCGGTCTGGATATAGGCTTCGGCATAGAACGGATCACTGATTTTGTAAAGATAACGCAGGTGGGCGAATCCTTTGTTCTCGATCTGCGCTCCGAGCGTGTCGGTGTAGTTGTAGCCGCCAAGCGCCCAGATGGCATAGCTGGCGTTGCTGTCGTAGCGAAGGTCGAGATCGAGCCCTATCTCCGTTTTTTCCGTATTGCCGCGCTGGTTGGAGAGCGAAAGGGCCAGTGAACCGCTTGTTCCGGGATGCTCCCCGATTTCGATGGGAGAGATATCGACATAGGCGAAAAGGGGAGCGGCGAAAAGGCAGAGCAGTGCCGTGAGCAGATGCCGGATCATGACGGTCAGGGAGCGCGAAGGATTTTGACGTTGGCGGCGGCGCGGAGTTTTTCAAAGTGGCTTTCGATCGCCTCTTTGCGTTTCTCCTCCATCCATTTGGCATAGACTTTCTGCTTGACCTGTTCGAACGGAAGCGGCCTTGGGTTGACGAGCTCCTGAATCAGAAATGTGACGAATTGCCCGCCTGCGGGGATGATTTGTGTGAACTGCCCTTTGGGTGTCTGTGTCAGAAGATAGAGGAGCTGGGGGTCGAGCTTGTTCGTGGGGATCGTCTGGGCGGTCTGGGTGACGCCCGGAACGGCCGCCATCGGATTTTTCATCGCCTTTTGAAGTGCCTGCCTGGAAGGGGCGGAGTACTGGATCGCGCGTATCGCTTCAGGGATGGAAAATTCGTCGATGTGCAGACGATAGTACTCTTCGAGTGTCGTATCGCTCGGCGGCTGGATTTTGGTGCTGAGGATCTGGCGGTAGAGCCGTTCCTGCAGCAGTTTCTCCTTGACCCTCTTTTTGTATGCGTCCCAGTCGACCCCCTGATTGGCCAGGATCGTGCGCATCTTCAGCGAGTCGATGTTGTTCTGCTGCGCAATGCGTTCGATCTCCTGATTGACGTCGAAATCGTCGACCTGAATGCCCAGACGCTTCAGCTCCTCGTCTTTGAGGCGCTGCTTGATCAGGTATTCGACCGCTTTCTCTTTCGACAGACCCAGCTGTTTCTGGGCTTTGTAGATCTCGTACAGGGTGATGGGCTGGTCGTCGACAACGATGCTGATGGCGTCCACAAGGCCGGCGTAGATCGTTGTGGCGGAAATCAAACATGCCGAAAGGAGAAGGCGTAACGGTTTTATCATCTCGGTGGATACCTCACAATAGTTATAGCCGATATTGTATCAGCTTTTTATCTAAAAGAAACTATAATGGCCCAACTATTTTCAAAGGTGGACAAATTATGGTAGTGACACGTTTTGCCCCGTCACCAACGGGATTTTTGCATATCGGCGGGCTGAGAACCGCACTTTTCAACTATCTTTGGGCACGGAGGAACGGCGGGGAGTTCAAGCTGCGTATCGAAGATACCGACCAGAGCCGCAACTCGGCCGAAGCGACGAAAGCGATCCTCGAGGCGTTCGACTGGGTCGGCCTCTACTACGACGGCGAACCCGTCTATCAGTCCGACCGGTTCGACCTCTACAAAAGCTACATCCTGAAGCTGCTCGACGAGGGGAAGGCCTACTACTGCTACATGAGCAAAGAGGAGCTCGACAAGCTCCGCGAAGAGCAGATGGCGAAAAAAGAGCGGCCGCGCTACGACGGGCGCTATCGTGATTTCACCGGAACGCCGCCGAAGGGGGTCGAACCGGTCGTGCGCATCAAGGCGCCGCTGGAGGGCGAAATCGTTTTCGAAGACGGGATCAAAGGGACCATCACGATCAAAGCCGATGAAGTCGATGACTTCATCATCGCCCGAAGCGACGGGACTCCGACCTACAACTTCGTTGTCGCGATCGACGACGCGCTGATGGGGATGACCGACGTTATCCGCGGTGACGACCACCTCTACAACACGCCCAAGCAGATCATCGTCTACGAAGCGCTCGGCTTCGAACTGCCGCGTTTCTATCATGTGCCGATGATCCTGGGCGAAGGGGGAAAGAAGCTCTCCAAACGCGACGGCGCGGCCGATGTCATGGACTACAAGCGTGCCGGCTATCTTCCCGAAGCGCTGCTCAACTTCCTCGTACGCCTGGGATGGAGTCACGGCGACCAGGAGATTTTCAGTATGGAGGAGATGCTCGAGCACTTCGATCCGACCGATATCAACGCCTCCGCGTCGCAGTACAACCCGGACAAGCTGCTCTGGCTCAACGCCCACTACATCAAAAACAGCTCCAACGAGCGTCTGGCGAAACTGCTGGAAGATTTCGGCCTCTATCTGCTCAGCCACGACAAGCGCGAGATTCTGCTCGACATTTTCAAAGAGCGATGCAAAACGCTGGCAGAGATGGCGGAGCAGATCAAAGAGGTGATCGAAACACCTGAAAGCTACGATGAAAAAGCGCTCAAGAAGGCGATGAAAGGCAATGCCGCCGAGATTCTCAGAGCGTTTGTGCAGAAAATCGAAGATGCCGCCGGAGAGTTGCATCTTCCGACCGATTACCATGCACTGATGGAGAATTTCGTCAAGGAAAAAGAGATCGGTTTCGGCAAGATCGGCATGCCGCTTCGCGTCGCACTTATCGGTCGCCTCGGCGGCCCCGATCTGAGCGATGTGATGAGTATCGTCGGCAAACAAGAGACCGTTGCGCGCATCGAAAAACTATTGAACACCATAAAGGAATCCAGTGCCTCATAGCATCACAAAAGACGAAGTCCTAAAATACCATGAAGGCGGCAAGATCGGTATCGCGATCACCAAGCCTTGCGACAGCGCCCGAGACCTTTCGATGGCCTACACTCCGGGCGTGGCGGAGCCGTGCCTGGCGATCGAGAAGGACCCGGCATTGGCATACCGCTACACCAACAAAGCCAATCTCGTCGCCGTCATCACGAACGGAACGGCGGTGCTGGGACTCGGCGATATCGGACCCTGGGCGAGCAAGCCCGTGATGGAGGGAAAGTCGGTCCTTTTCAAGAAGTTCGCCAATGTCGACGCTTTCGACATCGAGATCGACGAAAAAGATCCGCAGAAGCTGATCGCGATCTGCAAAGCGCTCGAACCGACGTTCGGCGGGATCAATCTCGAAGATATCAAAGCCCCGGAGTGTTTCGAAATCGAGGAGAAGCTGAAGAAAATTACCAACATTCCGGTGATGCACGACGATCAGCACGGTACGGCGATCATCACGAGCGCGGGGCTCATGAACGCACTGGAGTTGACGGGAAAGGATATTTCGAAGATGAAGATCGTCGTCATCGGTGCAGGCGCCGCGGGTATTGCATGTGCGAAGATGTACCGCCAGCTCGGTGCCGAAGAGATCGTGATGCTCGACTCCAAAGGGGTCATCCACAGCGGACGTGACGACCTGAACCCCTACAAAGCCGAGTTCGCACTCGATACCACCGACAGAACCCTCGAAGATGCGATGCGCGGTGCCGACATGGTGCTGGGCCTTTCTCGGGCGGGGCTCGTGACCAAAGAGATGGTCGCTTCGATGGCACCCGATCCCATCATCTTCGCCCTGGCGAATCCCGTACCGGAGATTTTGCCCGAAGTGGTCGCCGAAGTGCGTGACGATGCGATGATGGGTACGGGCCGCAGCGACTACCCGAATCAGGTCAACAACGTTTTGGGATTTCCTTTCATTTTCCGAGGCGCGCTCGATGTCCGTGCGACGGCGATCACGGAGGGGATGAAGATGGCGGCGGCCAAAGCGCTTGCGGATCTGGCGAAAGAGCCGGTTCCCCAATATGTCAAAGATGCCTACGGTGGGGAGGAGCTCGCTTTCGGCCCCGACTATCTGATCCCCAAACCGTTCGACAAGCGGGTATTGCTTTGGGAATCCGCGGCCGTGGCGAGAGCGGCGGTGGAAGAGGGTGTGGCGCAGGTGGAGAGTTTCGACTACTGCAAATACCGCACCAAGCTCGCCGCCGATATCGGACTCATACTCGCCGATCCCTGCGAATAGAGGCGTATCTCCCCATTTTTAAATGGGATTCTCCACGGTCATCTGGATCAGGCTGTTGACGAGGATCGCGATATCCTCGAGCCTTTCGATGACGGGCTGTTCCATGAATTTTCCAAAACTCTCCTGAAGGAAAGTGTACCGTTCTTCGCAATCGTGAAGGTAGCTTTTGAGTGCCTCTTCCATCGTTTCGTTCTTTCTCTGGTAGTGGATCACTTTTTCGCTCAGAGAGGTGACGGCGAACTCGATGAACTCTTCGAGCTGCTTTTTGATCGTATGCTCCTCTTTGTTTTTCGGACGGTAATTTTCCAGTGCTTCCATGATTTCGTTGATATGAAGCTCTTTGATGATGGCGTACATCAGCTTCGCCGTTTCGTCGAAGCGGCGGTGGTTCTTTTCATGCAGAATGATCGCGGCAACAGTGAATTTCATGTAGGGAAGATGGTGAAAAAAGCGGTTGATCGGGCTCTTTTCGTTGACGATCGGAACGATGTTTTCATCCGGTGTCATCTCCATCAGGGTCGCCAGTTCGCTCTTGTACCGAAGAAGTGTCGGCGCATGGATCTGCTCGGGTGAGAGATGGCGTATCATCCAGTTGACGCTGAACTCCAGCGTCGTCTCGATTTCGAAGAGCAGTTCATACTGCTTTTGGGCCTCCATCGCATAATCGTGACGGAAGATTTCGAACCGGATATCGTTGGAGCCGAAGAGTTGGTTGCATATCAGATAACTTTTGACTTTCGATACGAAACGTTCGTTGCCGAGTTCGTCGAAATCGCTGACGAAGGTGACCCCTGCATTGTTGACGACCCTGTTGGCCATAACGGTAGCGGCGATTTCGCGCCTTAGGGGATGGCCGAGTATTTCGTCTTCGTAGATGGTGGTAAAGGTTTTTGGGAAATATTTGAGCAGGTACTCCTGGGCGAACGACTCTTCGAGTAGGTCGCTTTCGAGAAGCTGGCGTTTCAGAAATATTTTGGCGTAGGAGAGAAGTGTGCCGAGTAGGGGACGAACGAGCCCCTGGTTTGAATCGAGTACTTGCTCGATTTTTTCGTCTTTGGGGATGTGGAACTGTTTTCGGCTGAAGACGGGAAGTTCGCGTTCGAGCAGGGCGATCGCCTGTAGAAACGGCACCATATCGCGCTGGCTTCGGCGATAGTCGAGTGAAATGGCGAGCGACTGGTGGTAGTTGGTCCAGAGTACCCTGTTGGTGACCATTTCCGCCTGGTGCTGTAGCGCTTCGAGGCGGCTCTTGTCGTCCAGCTGTCCCTTTCTTACAAGTGCACCGAGCGTGATTTTCAGATTGACCTCGTAATCGCTGGTATTGACGCCGGCGGAGTTGTCGATGGCGTCGAGATTGATGAAGCCGCCCGCTTTCGCATATTCGATCCGTGCAGGAAGCGTGAATCCGAGATTTCCCCCTTCGCAAACGGCATGAACCTTCAGGTCGGACGCGTCGATGCGGACATTTTCGTTCGCTTTGTCGCCGACGTCGAGATTGCTCTCCCAACTCGCTTTGACGTAAGTTCCGACGCCACCGTTGAAGAGCATATCCGCTTTCAAGCGCAAGACGGCCTGCACGATCTCTTCACCGCTCATACTCTGGCGTGTCGTCCGGAAGAGTTTCTGCATCGCGTTCGAAAGCAGGATCTCCTTTTCGTCGCGTCCGAAGACACCGCCACCTTCGCTGATCTTTTCAGGATCGTAGTATCGCCATCCCCCTTTGGGGCTCGCGGCGAAGAGGCGTTTTCTCTCCTGGTAGGAGATCTCCGGGTCGGGGTCTGGATCGATGAAGATTTCGTTATGGCTTATGGCCGCCAGCAACCTGAAATGGCGGCTCAGCAGCATACCGTTGCCGAAGACATCCCCATTCATCGACCCGATGCCGACGACGGTTATCGGTGTTTCGTAGAAGTTGATGCCCCGTTCGATAAAAAAGCGCTCCACGGAACGCATCGCTCCTTTGGCGGTAATGCCGAGTTCTTTGTGGTTGTATCCGTTGCTTCCTCCGCTCGCAAACGCATCGCCCAGCCAGAACGCTCTTTTTAGCGCGATCGCGTTGGCGGTATCGCTCATATGGGCGGTTCCTTTGTCGGCCGCGACGACAAGATAGGTGTCGTCTCCATCGTATCGGACGATTTTCGGATTGACGATCGTTCTTCCCTCCTCCTGATTGTCGACAAGGTCGAGTAGGGCATCGATATAGAGTTCGTAGAAATGTTTAAAAGTATTGCGGTCGATCTCTTCTCTCGGAAGACGTATGATAAACCCTCCTTTTGCACCACGGGGAATGATGACGGCATTTTTCCCCTCCTGCGTAAGCATCAAAGAGTGGATTTCGACGCGGAAATCTTCGAATCGATCGCTCCAGCGGATTCCCCCCCTGCTCACTTTTCCCATGCGTAGATGGACCCCGCTGAGACGATAGTGGTGGACGAAAGCTTCGATGTGGGGCTGGATCCCCTCCAGTTTGCCTTGGATTCGATCCGTGTGTGTTTTGAATGCGATCGTCTCCTTTTCGAGAAAAAAGTTGGTTCTTACCATCTGTCGGATCATCTCGAAGAGCATACGGATGACCATATCTTCCGTGATGTGGGTAATGGGATGGAGCATCTTTTCGATCCTCTTTTCGCTCTCGTTCATCTGCTCTTTTCTGCGTTTGAGGGCAGGGTTGAATTTCAAATAGAAGTAGGTCAGAAGCGATTTGGTGATTTGGTGATGTTTGATGAGAACATCGGTGATCGTCACGCGGTTGAAGGAGAGGACCAACTGGTTTTCGAAATCGATCAGTGCGTTGAGCAACTCGAGTTCCCGGGGGGAAAAATTTTCGAGCAGAGTGAGCTGCAAAAGCGGTGTGTTGGGGAGTTTCGGGTGGCAGAGCATCGTTTCCAGAAGCTCGAGAATATTCTTTTTCGTCCGCTTGATATCGTCGACACGCTCGTTTCCGATCCGATAGCGGCTGACCGATATCTTTTTTTCTCCGAAAGGGATTTCGTAGGTGATTTCACTGTGGACGGCCAGACCGATATTTTTCAGAAGTGGTACGATCTGCGTCAACATAAAATGGTGTGTGCTGTAGATCTTCAGATAGAGCGCACCATTCTCGTCTTCGATAAACTCCGCTGCGAAGGGGTGGGTTGAAAGCTCTTTTTCGATCGTCTCCGGAAGCGTGAGGTCGTCACTTCTTAGTATCTGTAGGCAGGTATTGGCGTATCGTTGATCCAAATCCATGGTTTACCTTTTGTCTGAAATTTTTTGACAAAGCCGGCTTCGGTGAAGCTTCCATTCGTTTGGCTCTGTCTGAGGGCGGAAAATGAAACATCCAGATTCTATCGCGTATAGGTGATTTTAGCTGAAAATCATGAATCTTTTATTTGGCACTCCGGACAATCCGAAAAAGGGAGTGGCTTGCCGAGAAAAAAGCCCTGTCCAAACCCGATGCCCAGGCTTTTCACCTTTCTCAATACCGCTTCGGAGTGGACGAACTCCGCGACCGTTTCGATGCCCGCGCCTTTGGCGAATTCGACGATGGTTCGGACGATGAGTTCGGCGTGGGTGTCGTGGTCGATATTTTTGATGAGTGAACCGTCGATTTTCAGAAAATCGATATCGAGCTGCAGCAGTTTTTCGAAATTGGAGTAGCCGCTTCCGAAATCGTCGATGGCGATCTTGCAGCCGTGATGTCTGACCCGGTTGAGAAAATCGGCCACCAGTTCGTAATCCTCGATCTCTTCGCTTTCGAGTATCTCAAAAGTGATCCGGTCCGCAATCTCTTCGTATTCATGCAAAAGACCACAGATGATCTTTTTATCGTAGCTGCTCGCGATATCTCCCGACGAGATATTGACGCTGAAGTGCGCGCCGCTTTGGCGCGCCGTTTCGAGTGTCTGGCGCAGAATGGTTGCGGTGATGGTCCCGCTCAGTTTCGCCTGTTTCGCCGCTTCGAGAAAGTGGTAGGGTGTGAGAACCTCTTTGCTCGCGGTTCGCATGCGTGCAAGGGCTTCGTATTTGACCGTTTTTCCGCTTTCGAGATCGACGATCGGCTGGAAATAGGGGAAAATTTCATCATTCGCGATGGCGGTTTTGAGCTGTTGAATGGCATGGATGTTGCGGGCGATCGTTTCGGAGACGTCCATGGAGGGATTGAAGATCAGATAGCGGCTACGCCTGGATGATTTGGCCGCCTTGAGGGCCATGTCCGCCGTTTCCAGGAGGCGCTCTTTTGCCGTGCTGGCGCCTGCGGACATGGAGATATCGATAACGAGTCCGTTTATCTCGAAGGAGGTGTTGTCGCAGCTGTCGAATATCTCTCCGATCAGCGCTTCGATCTCATCCTGGTTTTCATACTCGAACAAAACGCCGAAATCGTCTCCTCCCAGACGGTAGAGAGACGCTTTCTGTGATGTCTGAAGGAGGGTTTTGAGTCGTTTGGTGCACTCTTGCAAGACGGCATCGCCGATGGCGGCGCCGTAAAACTCGTTGATATGTTTGAAGCGGTCGATATTGAGCAAAATCAGTGCGGGTTTCGATAGAAGGTTCTTACGGTGATGGTACGCCTCTCTGTTCAAAAGGCCCGTAAGCGGATCGGTCACGAGCGACTTTTCCAGCCAATCGCGCATCTTCTTCAACCGGATATTCTCTTTTTCGGAATGGATAATGAAATAGATCACGACCAGAATGGTGCCGAGATAGATGAGCAGGAAAACGTTTCCAATCGTATTGATGTGGTCCAGCTCCTTTTTGCTCTCTTTCGAAAAGAGACGGAAGGTCTTCTCGAGGCTGTGCACCATCGATTTGTCGAGAATTTCGTTCAACTCTTTATGAAACCTCGGAAAATAGGAGACGAAGACATTGAGATGCCTGTATGAGGCTTCCAGCAGACGCGCTTTCCGTTTCTCGCCGATACGTCTCAGATAGCCGGCCAGCTCCTTTTCGTACGTGTGCAGCTCTTCGACGAACGATTCGTCGAGCGCGTTTTTCGCGAGAAAAAGGCTGGTGTTGATTTTCGAAAGGAGCAGGATGATTTCCCGGTCCAGCGGTTTCGTGATATCGAAGAGCGTATAGGCTTTGCGTGCCAGTGTCGGCAGATAGACGAAACTGTTTTTCAAGGAGGCGTTCAGGGTCAGAAAATCGTGGATCGTTTCGACCCGCTTTGCGAAAAGCGCTTGGGTCTTTCGCAAATGGTGAAGGGTATAGGGATAGTAGTCGGCGTTGTCACGGATCTTTTTTTCGAGCGATTGGAGTTCGTTTGTGATGGTTTTGCTCTCCTGAAGAATCCTGTCGGTGTTGAAATAGAGAAAATAGTTGGCCTGAAGAACCGTATGCTGGAGCGTCACGATGTCGGTATGGAGTTTCTGGAAGGTCTGGTTGGTCGATTCGATCCGACCGAAACTCTCTTTGAGAGAATTTTGCTGATAGAGGATGATGCCGATGCCGAGCAGCGCGGCCGTCAGGGCGATGCCAACTTTCGCGAAGAGCCGGTTCATCGCTTTCGCCCGCCCTCTCGCAAAATGGCGGGTTTTTCGCCGGTGAGAGCGTTCAAGAAAGCTTTCAGAGCCGTGATCTCCTCCTCTTCCAGTTCGAAACCGAGATTGTGGTGGCCCATTTTACGAAGAGACTCTTCGAGACTCTTCGCGCTCCCGTCGTGAAAGTAGGGGGCTGTGAGCGCGATGTTTCTGAGCGTCGGGACTTTGTAGACATTCTTGTCTTTCGGATCGTGGGTGATGGCATATCTGTCGGGATTTTCCGCTCTCCAGACGTAAGGGAAGATGAGACCGAATTTCTGGTAGCTGTTGCCTCCGACGTTGATTCCGTTGTGGCAGGTGATGCATCCGAGGGTTTTGAAGAGCCTGTACCCTTTTTTCTCCATAGCGGAGAGTTCAATTTCTCCTCTCATGTATCGGTCAAAACGGCAATTGGGCGTGATGAGCGCCTTTTCGAACTCCGCGATCGCTTCGAGCGCTTTCGGGTAGGAGGGTTCGGAGTGAAAAACTTCGCGGAAGAGTCTGTTGTAGTATCCGTTTTTCGATATGTAGGTTTCGATCTCTTTGGGAATCATATCCATCTCGACGGGATTGTGGAGCGGTCCGTTGGCCTGGTCTTTCAGGTCTTTGGCGCGGCCGTTCCAGAACTGGCGGAAGTTGAAGTAGCTGTTGAAGACCGTCGGGGCGTTGACATTGCCGGGCTTCCCGTGTACGCCGATCGAAACGGGTCTCGGGTCCGCTCCGCCATGGTCGAAATCGTGGCAGCTGTGGCAGCTAACCGTACCGTCGGAAGAGAGCATCGGATCCATGAAAAGCAGCCTGCCGAGTTCCGCTTTTTTGTGATCGTAGGGAATGGTTTTAGGGATGGGTTGAATCGGTTCGTCCGCCGATAGATGAAGCGCACCTCCTATCAAAAGTATAAAAAGAAGCGTATATTTCATTTTCATCTTTTTCTTCTGCCTCTTCGTTCGTTTCGTAAAAAGCGTTTGAGCGCCCTTTTTTCCCGCCAGCCAAGCCGGTAGTAGATTTTATTCAGATAATTCCGAAGTTCCGCAGCGTTCAATCCGCGGGCCTTCGCCTCTCTCCTCAGGATTCGGTAGGGAATTTTTGGAGGAGAGGTGAAAAAGCGTTGCGTCAGCCGTCTGAGACGCCGGATATGTCTGGAATGGGCGCACAACCTCGCGAAAACAAAAGGGAGGCCAGTCCGCTCTTTCCATGCTTCGGCGAGGTCGATACCTTCGCCCGGATTGGCGAGCCGATATCGCAGTGCCTTGTCCCCTATCATCACCTCTCCCTCGATCCCCAGAAGGCTCGCCAGCGCGTTGGATGTGTCCGAATCCGTGTCTCGGCGGCTTTTTCCCGGCAGAACGAGAACGCTCATCACCTCGCCGTCAGCGACGATACCGAAATCGGTGCATTCTCTTCCTCTGCTTTTGATGCTGGAGATGACGGCCGCATCGACCCGTCTTGCTTCGAATGCACGGTTGATCCGGGAGGGGACCGAACCGCGTTTCTGCCACGCTTTCTTCTCTATACCGTGGCGTAAAGCGCGTTTCAAAAAGAGATGAAAGGGCAGCAGGTTGAGATATTCTATTTTTCCAAAAATCATAGTGCCATTATACCCACTGTGCTATAATCGTTCCAAAAAATTGAGGGAAAATGATGGTCAAAGTGGAATTTTTGGGGCCAATCGGCAAAGCCCCGATCGAAATAGACGCCAAAACACTCGCCGATGTGGCCGAAGTCCTGAAGAGGGACCCCGAGATCGCGAAATGGCTCGAGCAGTCCGCCGTCGCCGTCAACGACACGATGGTCAACACGCTCGATATCGAATTGAAAGAGGGGGATAGAATATCGCTTCTTCCTCCGGTATGCGGCGGGTGAGCGATGGTGTTGATATACAAAGGACCGATCGATGTCGAGGAGTTGCTGAGCCGCTGGTACGATGCGGAGCACGACAAAAACTTCGGTGCGATGGTGAGTTTCGTTGGAACGATCCGTGAAGAAGGGGGTATCGAAGCGCTGAGTTTCGATATTTACCGTCCGGTGCTCGAACAGTGGTTCGGCAGATGGAAAGAGAAACTGGCCAAAGAGGGTGCGTTGCTCGCGATGGCCCATAGCGAAGGCGATGTTCCGGTGCATAAATCTTCCTTCGCCTGCGCCATTTTCAGTCCCAAGCGGCGTGTGGCACTCGAGATGCTCGATGCCTTCGTCGAAGATTTCAAAGCCAACGCTCCGATCTGGAAATATGACGTGATCGACGGCAAACGTATCTATGCCGAAAAACGCTCGACCCCCATGAATGGCAGTGGGCTTTTGCTCAAATGAGCAGCCCCTTTGTGGGTGTCCGATTGCAGATAAATTGCACGTGTTTTACATCCCGAAATTAAAAAGGCAACATTATCATGATAGATTTCGAAGAATCAATGGAGAAGTTGAATAGCCTGATTGTCGAAGCGGTCGGCGTGGAGAAGGTCTATCTGCCGAACGCGCAGGGGCGTGTGCTGGCGGAAAATATCGTCGCGCAGGAGAACTCCCCGGAGTATCCGACTTCGGCGATGGACGGGTATGCGATTATCGGAAGCGACCAATCTCTGGGGCGGCTGGAGATTATCGAAGAGAATCCCGCCGGCAGCGATACGGAAGGATTGCGTGTCGTACCCGGAACGGCCATAAAGACTTTTACGGGTGCACTGATGCCGGAAGGGGCCGATACACTGATTCCCATTGAAAATGTGACGGTCGAAGGGGGTGCCATACGTATCGATGAACCGGTGCCGGAGGGCTTTTCGGTCCGACCGGTCGGTGAGAACTTCAAAAGAGGCGAAGTACTCGTCAAAAAGGGGAGTACGATCGGCTTTGCCGAGGTTGGCGTTATGGCGAGCCTCAACGTCGTGGCCCCTTTGGTGGTACAAAAGCCCAAAGTCGCCATTCTCGCCACGGGCAGTGAAGTACTGGAACTTGGCGAGTGCAGTGACAACCCCGCGCAGATTCGAAGTTCCAACAACTACACACTTGAAGCGCTCGTAAAACAGCACGGCGGGGAGCCGGTGCAAATGGGTAGCGTCCACGATGAGCGTGCCGCCATTACCTTCGCGATGAAAGAGGCACTTCGAAGTGCCGACATCGTCGTCACCACCGGCGGTGTGAGCGTAGGCGACTACGATTTCGTCAAGGATGTCATACGCGACGAGCTTGGGTGCGATGTCGCTTTCAAGGGGGTGCTGATCAAACCGGGGCAGCATATTATGGTGGCGAAAAGAGGTAATAAATTCATCGTGGCACTCCCCGGCTTCGCCTACTCCTCCACCGTCACTTTTATCCTCTATGTCCTGCCGATTCTCTATCGTTTGCAGGGGCGAGAATACACGATACCGGTCGTGACGGCCCGCATTCTCGACGGTTACAGAAAGAAGACGAAGAACAAAACGGAGTTCGCAGCGTGCAATTTGTGGCTCGAAGATGGCGAGTATCTGTGCGACTTCGAAGGAAAACGCAGCGGCAGCAGTGCCATCATGACCAATATGCTGGGAGACGTGGGGTTATTGTGGCTGAATGCCGATGAGGGTGACAAAGAGGCGGGTGACCGTGTGCGGGTGGTTTCGCTGAAGTGAGAAGTGAGAAGTGAGAAGTGAGAAGTGAGAAGTAGGCGAGCGTAGCTCGCCGAGCTCCGGTCAAGTTAAATTCTCAACCCTCAACGCTCAATACTCAATCCTCAACACCCAATACTGACGGTGGGCAAAGCCCACCCATTTCTCACTTCTTCAAAAACGTTTCGATCACTTCCGCACTGACAATCTCGTTGTCGAATTTGACGACGATGATCTGCTCGGTTTCGTTGAGGTAGAAATCGGTCACGCCGTTGATCAGTTTCAACCCGTCTACTTTCTCTTTATCATATTCCACATACGGTAAAAAGAGGTTGTCGCGCACGCCGGGGCTTCGCATCGTGAAGATCCAGAGCGCCCAGAAAATGGTGAGGAACAGGACGAATATCGAAACACCGCTTGCGCCGAATTTTTGGTAGAGCCAGCCGCCGATCGCACCGCCGAGGAAGATCCCGACATAGGCGAAGGTGTTGGCCACACCCAGTGCCGCACCCTTTTGATGGACTTTTGCGAACTTGCTGACGAAACTCTGCAGCAGCGGCTCGAACATGTTGAATCCGATGAAGAAGAAGGTGGCACCCACGCCGAACCAGACGACCGAACTGCTCCATCCCATCAGAGCGAAGGCGGCGGCGATGAATGCGATGGAGACCAGAAAGACCTCTTTGCCTTTGCCATATTTTTCGCCGAATACCGCCGCCGGCCCCATGGCGATGATGCCGAAGAAGACGGCCGGCAGGTAGATTTTCCAGTAGCTCTCCGGTTCCAGGCCGAACTTCTGCTTCATCACCAGTGGAATCAGGAAAAAGGCGATCGCCATCGTCGAACTGTGAAAGAGGAATGTGATATACATACGTACAAGGTCTTTGTCTTTGAAGACATGCTTGATCTTCGCCTCCTCTTCGGAGTAGCTGTGAATGATCTTTGGGGGTTCCGGAACGGCTGTGAAGAGAATCGCAAGGGCCAGAATCGCGAGAATCGCCGTGAGCCAGAAGAGGGCGCTGACGGAGTAGAACCCGCCGATGATCGGTCCGATGATCATCGCTGCGGCGAAGCTCATCGCGATCGTCATTCCCATGACAGCCATCGCATGGGCGCGCTGGTCTTCACGGACATGGTCGGCGATCATCGCCGTGACGACCGAACCGATCGCACCGGCTCCTTGGAGGAACCGCCCGAGCAGAAGTATGTAGATGTTGTCGGCGACGGCACAGATGACCGATCCCGCCGCGAAGATGAGCAGACCGATGAGCAGCGTCTTTTTACGCCCGATCTTGTCACTCAGCACGCCGAACGGAACCTGCAGTACCGCCTGGGTGAGGGCGTATCCGCCGACGGCGACACCGGCGAGAAACGCCGTACCGCCCGGAAGCTCCACCGCATACTGCGATAGTACCGACAATACGATGAAGAGACCGAAAAATCTCAGCGCGACGATGAGACTTAAAGGGAGTACCTTCTTGAAAATCTCTTTCACTTTGTTTTCCTTATGGTAGAATTTTGCAAAAATTATACTCCTATCATTAAAAAAGGATTGAAAAGAATGCAAATTATACTCGCCACTTCAAACAAGGGTAAAGTAAGAGAGATTCAGTCGCTCTTCGAAAAGGACGAAGTGGTCCCCTTCAGCGAACTTCTCGGACCGATGGAGATCGAGGAGAACGGTTCGACCTTCGCCGAAAACGCATTGATCAAAGCCAGGACGATCTTCGAAAAGCTCGGACGAGACGACGCGATCGTCATCAGTGATGACAGCGGGATTACCGTACCGGCCGTGAACGGTGAACCTGGTATCTACAGTGCACGATATGCAGGTGCAGGTGCCAGCGACAAGGATAACCTGAGCAAACTGGTCGATGAATTGAAAAAGAGAGGCATGAAGGAGGCACCGGCCTTCTATACGGCAGCCATTGCCATCGTCGCGCCAAATGCCGAATATGTGGTGCACGGTTGGATGCACGGAAAGGCGATCGACACGCCGCGGGGCGAAGGGGGGTTCGGTTACGATCCGATATTCGTTCCCGAAGGGTTCGACGAAACGATCGGGGAGCTCGATCCGGCGATCAAGAAAGAGCTTTCGCACCGCAGTAAGGCATTGAAACTGGCGAAACCGATTATTGAAATGCTCAGGAGTCAGCATGCGTGAAACTTACTACGAGGTCTTTATGGAGGATCTTCAAACACTCTATAACGAAATCCTGCGGCGGCAAAAAGAGCTGGGAAGCTACTACGATCTGCTCGGGAGCGGCCATGCCGAGGCGGAGGCATGGATCGGTGATTTCCTGAGACGCCTCGAGTTGCCCGAGACGCCGGAGACCCGGATGGCGGCGCTGACGCGATTGATCGGCCTGCGTGACGATGCACTGGCCCAGGTGCTGGAAAAAGAGGGGCGCGAGGAAAAGGCGATCATCGAAGCGAAAGAGAGTGCCTACAAGATGGTGGCCGACTTCTACCTGAAACGTCATCTGGAGCTGCTCGACTGGATCGAGGATGAAGCGCTGTTGACACCGTTTTATCGCGAAATTTTGAAAGAGGCGCACCGGGTGGGTGAAGCGATGAGCACATGGCAGAGCGCCTGGACGGCACATATTATCCACGGTGTCAACCGTGAACTCTTCGAGCTCTTCAATGGGGATGAAGAGAAGATTTACGAGATGCTGGAGTCCGAAGATCTGCTCGATCTTCGTGAAGAGGGGTGTGTGGGCGACCGCTGCTATTCGGTACTCAAGAAGACGCGCAAAGGATTTAAAAGCGTCCCTTACGCGAAAGCCTTTCGGATGGAGGTGCAGGAGGTTGTGAACAAGTTGACCAATATGCGCGGCGTATTGGCGACGATGGAGGATGAGGTCTTCGGCCAGCAGGCCGAGTGGCTCGCCTATATCGATGCGCTTATCGACGCTTTTTCCCATACCGAAACCGAAGGGCTGATCAAAAAGTGGGCCGAAGTAGACCGAAAATGGATGGCGATCACGGCACCGATCCAGATCGGCCATCCTCTCGAGTATTATGAAGATCACTACCGCAAGGCAGTGGCATTGGAATGGGACGTCCGGCTGGCATCGCCGAAACTGATGCAGGAGACGAAGATCCCCGCCCGGATCCTCGAGATGAGCGAAGCGCTGGCCCACGAATTTGGCGAAGAGGCAAGAGAGGTTAATGAAAACTGTGCAAGGCAGGTGGAGCGTACGCAGCTCTACATCGGCATTCCGGCACTCTTTTACGGAGCGGAGTTCCAGGGGCTCTTCTCGGCGCAGGTGGTCCCCAACGACACGGAGGTGAGCCGTGAACTCGGCAAAAAGATATTCGCGTTCGCCGACAACGTGCTCGAATCCAAAAAGGCGCGTCCGGTGATGCGCATTGCGCGCGAAACCTTCGGTGATGATTTTGTTCTGCATCAGCGTACCGTGATGCTTGAAAAACCGGAACTTTGGCACAAAGTTTACGAGATCACGACGATTGGCCACGAGTACGGCCACGTACTCTGGGTCGACGACGATACCGAAACGAAGATGAACGGCAGCGGGAACTATAAAAACGTCGAAGAGTTCAAGGCGACGACAGGCGGGCTGATGGCATTTTTCATGCACGAAGACGAAACGCTTCAAGAGGAGATCCTGCGCGATACGGTGGCCCGTGCGGTAAGCCTGATGAGCTGGCGCAAGACGGGCGAGGTGGAGCCCTATTATGTCGAAGGGTTGCTGCATCTCGACATTCTCTTCGAAGCGGGAGTACTGGGGTTCGACGGCGAAAAACTCTCGATCGATCTGAGTGACGGAGCCTATCGCAGGCAAAAAGCGCTCTATCGGGCACGCTATATCCGTCTCGTGCACGGGTTCTACCTTCCCAAACGTGATGCAGGTGGATTCCTGGCGAGTTATGTCGAGAAAAAAGATGGTGTTTGGCTGCCCAAAAATGAAACGGTCCGTACCTTTGTCGACCACTACTGGAACCGCTATCTGGAAATTGGGCAGGAGACGATGCCATTCGAGGAAGCATAGCAGCAATAAAAGTTTTTTTTAGTTCATGGCTGATACACTTCTGAAATTCCAATCCCGACACTCCTCTGGGCTGTCGTCGTGGTTCGAAAAGGAAGAAGTGTGACGTTCGATGAAAAAGTAAAATTCCTTATGGAGACCATCCCCTCCGAAAAAGAGGTGGACGAGATAAAACGGCGCTATCTTCTGAGCGGTGTAGAGGCGTATCTGCTTCTCGATGCTTCCAGAACACTCCAAAACTCCACACCCGATGAAAATCTCATCGCATGGGCACATGCGATTTTGCGGATTCATTTGGATGGAGAAAAAGCGGATGCGGAAGAAGGTATTCCTCTGCAGACGAAAATGGAGCGGATTATCGCCCTATTTTCCAATACGGAAGATCTGCAGCGCGTCTTGAAGCATGAATCGTGGGGTGCCAGCGAGAAGCGTGCATTGGGGCTGGTATCGCATTTCGTCGCCAACGACATTCCCCTGATGTCCAACGTCAAGATTGTCGAGAAGGTATATGATTTGCTGCTAAACGCCTATCTCCCTTCCGACATCGCTTCGAAATATTTCGGCAAAAAGAGTCTGGCGACCGAACGGGACTATCTGCTTGAAAAGTACCTGGCCTATCGCAAAAAGAGCGAATCGCCGCAAGCACCGATTCCGCCGAAAAACCCGACCAGTGAGGATTCCTTGAAGCGGTATGCCTACATCCTCGGTGCGGCGGTCACGGTGGCCTTCATCTTCATGAGCGGTTTTTTGACAGCCAAATGGCTCTATGAAAACAAGCAGGCCCCTGCGGAAATTTCTGTAGCGAAGGCATCCCCGGCGGCCGCTGCGGCTTCCCTGCCCGAGGAGAACCGAACTTCGAAAATCGGCACCTCTTCCGCGCAACACGCCGCTTTGCAAAGGAGCTATGAACTCAACCGTGTACTTCTGCAGAAAAATCTGGAGCGTTTCGGTCTGAACGAGAAAGTCGACTTCGCATCACGAATCGTCGCGCAGACGGCAGCTTCTTTCGATCTGCCGGAGGTATCCAGGAAAAGAAGAGGATCGCTTCGTGATGAGGATAGCGGAATCTTTCGTGCTCCGACACAGCTGCCGGGCCCCATGCGGGTTTCGCTGGAAGCGCTTGGCTCGCTTCACGGCCTGAAGCTTCCTCTGCGGATCCGCGATCGAAACGAGACGGAGATTCTGCCGCTTCCGGAAGGATTCAGAATGGAAGCGAAGGAGTCTCTTTCGTCGAGGATTCTCTACCTGAGCGACGGAAAGAGCTACTATCCCGTCGAACTCTATTCGTTTGTCGGCGAACCGCTGATTATGGAGTATCGTTTGATCAACTACAAACCCGGCCATTTTATACCGGTCCCTTCCAACATCTGGCACTTCTCCGACATCGGAGAGATGCGCATGCACAAGCATTTCATCTATCTGAAAAACAGGCTCAGCCCCGCCAAGATCATTACGACCCACTTTCTTCCCGGAGGCGGAACGGTGGAGCTCGTTTCTCTCGGAAAAATCGACAGAGACAAAACCCGAAGGGAGCTTTTGCTCGAACGGACGGACTATCTTCCCTCCGGAAAACTTTTGTACCGGGAAGGTTACGACATAGAACGCGTCGACGGCAGGTGGCGCAGCAGGCTTGTCCGGCAGGTTTGGTATGAAGAGGGGAGAAAGATCCGCGCCAAAGGAGTCGATGCGCGGAAATAGTTTTTTTGTTTAAAGGTGCATCCATCCAAATCGTAGTACCATGCAATATCTCGATCGATAAAACAAGGAAGATGATGAAATATTTTGTGATGGGAATCGTTATGGCGGTGGGACTTTTCGCAGGTGAATGTACCTACAGTGTCAAAGATATCGACGTCGAGTGGAAAGCCTACAAAACACCGCTCAAAATCGGAGTCGGCGGAACGTTCGACGCGATCAAACTGAACGCGATGCCGGACAAGACGGAAAAAGGGCTGCTCGAGGGTGCGAGAGTGGTGATCGATACGCGGAGTGTCGATTCCAAAAACAAGGGGCGTGATGCCAAGCTGGTGAAGTTTTTCTTCCATATACAGGGTGTCGAGACGATTACGGCCGAAATCAAGAGCATCGAAAAAGATGTGGCGAATGTCGAAGTCACGATGAACGGTATCACGAAGATCGTTCCGATGAAAGTCGAATTCGACGAAGATGAAGTCCAGGCGGAAGGGTACCTCGATCTGGGCGATTTCGATATGCTGCCATCGCTGGAAAGCATCAACAAAGCCTGTTACGACCTTCACAAAGGAAAAACTTGGCAGGATGTGAAGATCGCGTTCGATATCAAGACGAAGAGACGCTGTCAATAGTTTTTTATGCTTTGTCGGGCCGCTGCCGTTTCTGCGGCCCTCTTTACCGGTCACGCTCCTTTCAGTAGACATTTGCTATAATCACCCAAAATTTCTGTTTTAAAGGTAGGCGTATGCTGCTTTTTACTCCCGGCCCGACGCCGGTTCCCGAAGCTGTCCGCATGGCGATGGCAGGCCCCACGATTCACCATAGAACTCCCGAATTCGAAGCGATCTTCAAAGAGGCACGAACACGGCTGATGCGCCTTTTCGGCATGGACGAGTGTGTCATGCTTGCATCGAGCGGTACGGGTGCGATGGAAGCGTGTGTGTCGAATCTATGCACAAAAAAAGCGCTGACGGTCAATGCCGGAAAGTTCGGTGAGCGTTTCGGAAAGATCGTCCAGGCGTTCGGCCTGGAGCATGTGGAGCTCAAATATGCCTGGGATACTCCAGCGAATGTAGAGGATGTCAAGGCGGCCCTGGCGGACGATCCCGCTATCGACGCCTTCTGTATCCAGGTGAGCGAGAGTGCGGGGGGTCTGCGCCACCCGGTCGAAGAGATTGCAGCGGCGATCAAAGCGATCAACCCTGAGATCATGGTGATCGCCGATGGTATCACAGCCGTAGGTGTAGAGCCGATCGATACGACGTGCATCGACGCGCTGATCGCCGGAAGCCAGAAAGCGCTGATGCTGCCGCCGGGGATGGCGATGATCGGCCTCAGCGACGCGGCGGTCAAAAAGATCGGCGAAGGGAGCGGCTACTACTTCAACCTCGCATCCGAAATCAAGAAGCAGCGCCAGAACACTACTGCCTACACGGCACCGACAACGTTGATCATCGGGCTGAACAAGATGCTCGAGCTCATCGAGGCGGAAGGGTACGACGCATTCTACCGTGATACGAAGGCACGTGCGCTGGCGACACGTGCGGCATTGGAGGCGATCGGATGCCAGCTCTACCCCAAGGCACCGGCGCTCTCCATGAGTGCGGTCTACGACGAGGAGGCCAATGCCGTTCGCTCCATTCTCAAAACGGAGTTCGGCGTCAATATCGCGGGTGGTCAGGATCACCTCAAGGGCAAGCTCTTCCGTATCAATCAGATGGGGCTGATCCCGGTCTACGAGAGTGCCTGGGTTGTCAACGCGATCGAGTGGGCCTATGACAAACTCGACCGCCGTCCCTACGACGGCCTGGCTTCGAAAGTCTTCAACGAAGTCTACTACGCAAACGAGACGCTATGATTTTCGAACACGAAATCCCGGCGGGCAGCCGCCTCTATTTTGGCGAGAGCGCCAGGGCCAAGCGCGAGATCGAACGGATCGCCAGCGACCTACTGCAAAGAGAGGGGTTCGAGGAGATCGCGACGCCTCTTTTCTCGTACCACCAGCACCAGAGTATCCGAGACCGCCACGAGCTGATCCGCCTCGGCGACCCGCAAAACCGCGAAGTGACGCTGCGTGCAGACAGCACGATCGACGTTGTGCGGCTGGTCACGAAGCGTCTGGGGCGTTCGACCGGGCAGAAGAAGTGGTTCTACATCCAGCCCGTCTTTCGCTACCCGACTCGCGAGATCAATCAGGTAGGGGCCGAGTGGCTCGATGGGAAGCTGGCGGACGTACTCGATGTGACGATGTCGCTCTTCGACGCACTGGACGTCAAGCCGGTACTGCAGATCTCGAACATCCAGATTCCAGTGCTTATCTCGTTTGAATTTGGCATTCCTCTCGAGTGGTTCGCATCGATGCAGATCGAAAAGCTGCTTGGAACCGAGTACGCGTGGTTGGGGGAGCTGGCACGCGTGCAACACATGGAGCAGCTCGATGCCGTGATGGAACATGTTCCGCAGATTCTCCGGCCGGAACTCGAAAAGATGAAAGAACTGACGGAGGCGTGCCAATGTGAGCAGTGTGTGCTGTCACCACTCTATTATGCGAAGATGCGTTACTATGACGGACTCTTTTTCCAATGCTTTAAAAACAATACGCCGCTGGCTTCCGGCGGGCACTTTATAAACGATGACATCTCCGCAGCCGGATTTGCGCTCTATACCGATGCGCTGATCGAGGCGCGGCTCAAAGGGAATGTAAAATGAACCAGGCAGATTTGCAAAAAGCTGATTTGATAGTCGGACTCCAGTGGGGTGATGAAGGAAAAGGCAAGATCGTCGATATGCTGGCCCAGAAGTATGAGGTGGTGGCACGCTTCGCGGGCGGCCACAACGCCGGCCACACGATCGTCACCGACGGCAAAAAGTATGCGCTTCACCTGATCCCTTCGGGCATTCTCAATCCCGAGGCGGTCAACATCATCGGAAATGGTGTCGTTGTCTGCCCGACCAATTTGATGAAGGAGATGTCGCAGTTCGACAACCTCGAAGGGCGTCTATGGCTCAGCGACAAAGCGCACCTGATTCTGCCCTACCATCAATTGATCGATCAGGCGAAAGAGCGGATGCGAGGCGACAAGGCGATCGGTACCACCGGACGTGGCATCGGGCCTGCCTACGCCGACAAGATTTCACGATCCGGCCACCGTGTCGGGGAGTTAAAAGATATCGATACGCTCTTTGAAAAGATCGTCGACTATCTGAAGCAGAACAAGCCTGTTTTCGATGCGATGGGGGTCGAGATTCCGACAGAATCTTCACTGAAAGAAGATTTGAAGTGTTACCGTGACGGCTTGATGCCCTACATCGCCGATACGACGCAGATGATCTGGAAATATCTCGATGCGGGCAAAAAGATACTGCTGGAAGGGGCACAGGGGACGATGCTCGATATCGACCATGGCACCTATCCCTACGTTACAAGTTCCAATACCGTTGCCGGTGGTGCATGCACAGGCATGGGGCTTTCGCCAAAAACGATCGGCAAAGTTACCGGCATAGCCAAAGCCTATTGCACACGCGTCGGCAACGGTCCTTTCCCGAGTGAAGAGTTCGGTCCGGAAGGTGAGCGGCTGCGTCAGCAGGGGCATGAGTTCGGGACGACGACCGGTAGACCGAGGCGTTGCGGCTGGTTCGACGCGGTCGCGATCCGCCACGCTTGTGCACTCAATGGATGCGATCAGATTTCATTGATGAAGCTTGACGTTTTAGACGGGTTCGACGAGATAAAAATATGTACCGGCTACGAGTTCGAAGGGGAGGTGATCGACTATGTCCCTTACGATCTGGAGCGTGTCAAGCCGATCTATGAAACCTTCCCGGGATGGGAAAAGGTCGAAGGGATCAGCGAGTACGATGCGCTTCCGGATTCGGCCAAAGCCTACATTGAGACGATCGAGCGGGTCAGCGGCGTGAAAGTTGGTATCATATCGACCAGCCCGGATCGTAACGATACGATCGTAAGATAAGGGTAAGGCCTCTCTCGTGTCGAAAAATTACCGTGCGTTGACAAAACTGAGAAGACAGCAGTTCGAACGTGCGGAACAGGAAATGGCGGCAGCCGGGAGAGCGCTTATCCGGCTGTTGGACGAAAAGGAGGCACTGCGTTCCGACGAACGAGCGATCGAACCGCCAGCTTCGGGGACCGGTAGGCAGCTCGCTGCTCTACTCGATCAAAAACGTGCGATCAAGTCTGCGCTCGAGGCGCTCGAGTATCGGATCGATGCGGCAAGGCGCTTCAAAGAGGAGAAGAGAAAGTTGTTGAAAGCGGCACATATCGCTTACGAACAGGCCAAGAGTATCGAATCGCAAGCGATACAAAAGATGATGGCGAAGCGGAAGCGCGACGAAGCGGGGCGGCTTGACGAAATTGCATCGCAGCGGTTTTGGCGTGACCGGGATATGGGAAAGAAGGAGCGGAAATGAAGAGCTTCTTTTTTATGCTGCTGCCGATGATACTCTTCGCCCAGACCTCTCAACTTCTGGAGTGCAACAAAATATTTGAAGAGCGCAAACAGGAGCTCGAGCTCAAACTCGAAGAGATCGATGAAGCGCGTCAGGCGTATGAAGCACTCAAAGATGCGACGGAATCGATGTTCAAACGCAAAGAGCAGATGCTGAGGCAAAAGGAGCGTGAGCTCAATGCGACACGTGAAAAACTCGAAGCCGAGCGCAAAGCGATCGAAGAGCTCATTGCGCAAAACGAAGCGTTGCTCAAAGCGATCAAAGAGGCCAAAGCGGGCAAAGTTTCCCAGACCTATGCAAAGATGAAAGCCTCCGCCGCGGCACAGATTCTCGAACAGATGGAACCGAAAGAGGCAGCTCGCATTCTCGCTACTCTCAAGCCGAAAACGGTCGGCCAGATTCTTTCGAAAATGAATCCGCAAAAGGCTTCAAAGATCACGCTGCTGCTTGAAGGCGATATGAAAAAGTAGAAAATGGAGCGTTTTTCGGCCTTTTCCATGACTCACTATCAAACTTTCATCAATCTCTTACATATCTTTCGATAAACTATCAAAAAATTATGCCCGTATCTTTAGAAGCGGGCAGGACAAAGGCGCGTTATGAAGTTGAATTTAGCCCATGCTCCCTATATAGCCAACAAAATCGGGATCGATCTGGCGAACGCACCTTTTGTGGAGATCAAGCGGGGACTTGAACCGGTGATCGAAAAAGCCAAAGAGGTGATCGAAGCGGATATCAAGAACGAGCGCGCACTCGAAGAGCGTGTCAACGAGTTGCTGGAAGAGAAAGAGGACGAGATCGAGTTCATGCGGGCCGATGTACGCCAGCTTTTCTGGATGATCAAAAAGAAGCTGGCTCCGGAATATGGTGTCATCCTCAATAATGAAGAACGCTACAGCGACCTTTCGCACAAGATTCTGAACGAGCTCTGGGAAGAGGATCTCATCGACTATACGGTGAGTGAAAATCAGGTGCGCGGGGTGATCTTCAAAGCGATAGAAGATTATATGAAATCGTTCGAGCAGATCGAAGATGCGGTACTCGAGAAAATGTCGCACTACAAGCGCGAGCTGCATCCGGGTACCGAAGAGTACGATCTTATTTTCGAGCGCCTCTACGAAGAGGAGCTTCGCAAACGGGGGATGATGTAATATGACTTTGCAACCAATCTATATCTATCTGGAAAACGGAACTTTTTTGGAAGCGAAGAGCTTCGGTGCCGAAGGAACGCGCGTCGGTGAGATCGTTTTCAACACTTCGATGACGGGGTATCAGGAGATCGTAACCGATCCAAGCTATGCCGGACAGTTCGTTACCTTCACGATGCCCGAGATCGGAAACGTCGGCTGCAACGCGGAAGACATGGAGTCGAAAGCGGCGTGGTGCAAAGGGATTATCGTCCGGCAATACCAGGAGGAGCCTTCCAATTTCAGGAGCGAAGAGCCGCTGCATGAACTTCTGAATCGTTTCGGAATCCTCGGTATTTGCGATATCGATACGCGGTTTCTGACCAAAATGCTTCGGGAAGAGGGTGCGATGATGATGATCGCATCGACCGAGGTATGCGAAAAAGAGGAGCTTGCACGAATGCTTTCCGATGCGCCGCATATCAGTGAGGTCAACTATATCGAAGCTGTCAGCACAAAAGAGCCCTACCTCCACAAAACCGGCCAGTACGATGCCTCGCGTTACCGTTACAACGAAGCTCCCGAACCGAAAGCGAAAATCGTCGCGCTCGATTTCGGAGTCAAGCGGAATATCCTCAACGAGCTCACACAGGCCGGTATGGCCGTCGAAGTGGTACCCAACACGGTCGATGCCGATGAACTGATCGCGCGCTACGAAAGCGGCGATATCGACGGCCTTTTTCTCTCCAACGGTCCCGGAGACCCACTGATCCTCAAAGAGGAGCAGGTGAAAATCCGAAAACTTATCGAGGCGAAAGTGCCGATGTTCGGTATCTGTCTCGGGCATCAGCTTCTCTCCATCGCGCACGGGTACGATACCTTCAAGCTGAAGTTCGGCCACCACGGTGGAAACCATCCGGTCAAAAATGTCGAGACGGGTGTTGTCGAGATTACCGCACAGAACCATAACTACAACGTTCCCGATTCCATCACCGAAATCGCCGACGTGACCCATACCAATCTCTTCGACGGGACGATCGAAGGGGTTCGGTACAAAGAGAGCCCGATCATCTCGGTACAACACCATCCCGAAGCGTCACCCGGGCCACATGAGAGCCGATACGTTTTCGGCGAATTCCTTCAAATGATCGAGCGGAGATAGCACTCCGCTTCCATCGCTTCTTGTAGTTAACATTAACTTAACAACACTGTTTTATAATTTCCTTTCAGAACCGCTTCATAAAACTCCACTTCTACTCCCTTTATTGAAGCGGTACTTTATCTGAAGGAACCGAATGATGAAAAAAGTCTTGAGCATCGGTGCTATTTCGTTGGCGGCGTCACTCTCTTTGTATGCCGAAGATGTGGCACTGGAAACAATCGAAGTCGAAGAGACGGTCGATATGACGATCGTCAAAGATGTCGCCGGTGAAGAGGTTCGTTCCGCCGATCTGGCAGATTCACTTTACAAATTGGATCCAGACATTCAGTTGATCCGGCGGAGCGGTATCGCCAACGATATTATCATACGCGGTATGCGCAAAGACGATATCAATGTATTGATCGATGGCGGAAAAATTTATGGGGGCTGCCCCAACCGCATGGACCCTCCTCTTTCCCATGTCCTCGCCAACAACGTGAAAGAGATCGTTGTCAAAGAGGGACCTTACGATGTGGAGAATTTCGGAACGCTCAGCGGGCTCGTCGAGGTCGAGACGCTTGAACCGGAGCAGGGGTTCCACGGTGAAGGAAACTTGAATATCGGAAGCTGGGGATATAGAAAGATCGGAGTTCAGGCAAGTGGAGGAAACGAGAAGTTCCGTGTATTTGTCGGAGCCTCCACGGAAAGCAGTGGCCAATATGAAGATGGAGATGGCCTTACACTTGCCGAACAGGTCGATGCCTATATCGCGGACAATCCGGACCAGGGTGGAAGAAAATATTCTACACCTTATCACGATATGGATGCGTATAATAAAAAAACGGCGATGCTGAAATTATTTGCAAACATTACAGATAATCAGGAATTGAAACTTAGCTATACGGCAAATCGTAGTGAAGATGTTTTGTATCCCAACTCCCCGATGGATGCGCTTAAAGATGATTCCAACCTTTTCAATGCAAAATACGTTGTCAAGAATCTTGGATATTTTTCAAAAGAGCTCGATTTCGAATTTTACAACTCATGGGTCTACCATCCGATGGGTACATATTACAGAGTTTCTGCCGTTATGACGAATACGGTATTTGAGAATGTGATGAACTCCCGTATCTATGGTGGTAAAATCAAAAACAAAATGGATCTTGCGGAAGGTATACTGACTTATGGTATCGATGCCAGTAAAAGAAAATGGGATGGGCGCTATGTCAAAAACGGTATTCCCACTCCTATTTACAGTATCAATTATGCCGAAACCAAAAACGGTGCGCTTTTTGCGGAGTATGACAAACGTTTCGGAAGCATGGATTTTCAAATGGGGTTGAGATATGACGACACTTCTGTAAGCAACGAAGACCCTACGGCCGCTTCGAACGACTATACTGCCGTAAATGCTTTTGTTTTTGGAACCTATTCTATGGATGAAAGTACGAAAATTTTCGCAGGAATCGGAAAATCTTCCCGTGTTCCCGATGGCAAAGAACTCTATTTTCAGGATAAAACCGGCGTTTATATAGGAACACCGGATCTCGATCAGACAACCAACTATCAAGTGGATATAGGAATCGAAAAAGATCTGTTCGATTCGGCGCATTTACGGCTTAAAGGTTTTTATAGCAAATTAGATAACTTTATTGCTTTCAATAAAGAGAAGACAACGAATAAATATGAAAATGTTGATGCTACATTATATGGTGTCTCTTTTGACGGTACATATTTGATTACAGAACAGCTTTACACCGATTTCGGTGTTGCGTATCAACGCGGTGAGAAAGAGAATCCTCTGGAAGGGCAAAGCGGAATGAATATGCCGAATATTTTGCCATTGAAGGCGAATATCGCCTTGGGTTATGATTATGACGATTCATTGACGATGAGGCTGAGTATGATCGCTGCGAGTCGATGGAAAGATGTCGATTACGAAAATGGAGAACAGGAGCTTCCAGGGTATGCGGTTTTCAATTTTAAATTAAGAAAAGACGTAAGCCGACATTTCGAGATTACGGCTGGTATCGACAATATACTGGATCACACATATGCAATCACAAACACTTATGCCGACATGATCCTGGTTACGGGCACGAATGATGAGCCAATGCTTTTGAACGAACCGGGCCGCTACTACTACTGCAATCTAACTTATCAATTTTAATACCTCTTGTCAGGGCACTCCCCTGACGGAAAAATACCACATTAATAAAATCTGCCTTAATAAAAAAGTTAATTCAAGGTTAACAGATTTTAAGCCTATCTTCATAAAAATGTCACTATGATGTCACTGTAATATTCTCTTGAGTTCTGTCAAGACAATAAATCAAAGGAGGTTTGCATGCAAAATGCAGCGTTGGAATACGACTATACCGTCGCGAAATGGTTCACTTATCTGGCCATTACTTTCGGTATTGTCGGTATGACAATTGGTACGTATATCGCGTTTGAACTGGCGTTCCCTGAACTGAACAATCTGTTCGGCCAGTATGGAACATTCAGCCGTCTTCGACCGATCCATACGAATGTGGTGGCGTTCGGCTTTACGCTGAGCGGTATTTTCGCGACTTTCTACTATGTAGCACAGCGTGTTCTGAAAGTTTCCATCGCCGAATCGAAATTCGTTCATGGCGTCGGAAAACTTCATTTCTGGCTCTACCTCGCGCTCGCTGCATGGATGGTCGTTTCCGAGCTTCTCGGATTTACGACATCCAAAGAGTATGCCGAAATGGAGTGGCCTCTTGACCTGTTGACCGTCGTAGTCTGGGTTCTTTGGGGTACTGCGATGTTCGGTCTCATCGGTATGCGACGTGAGAAAACACTTTACATTTCCATGTGGTACTACATTGCGACATTCCTCGGTGTTGCCATGCTCTATCTCTTCAACAACATGGAAGTCCCGACCTATTTCGTGACAGGTATGGGTAGCTGGATGCACTCCGTTTCCATGTACTCCGGTACCAATGATGCACTCGTTCAGTGGTGGTATGGACACAATGCGGTCGCATTCGTCTTTACCGTGCCGATCATCGCGATCATCTACTACTTCCTTCCGAAAGAGTCCGGTCAGCCTGTCTTCTCTTACAAGCTTTCACTGCTCTCTTTCTGGGGATTGATGTTCGTCTATCTGTGGGCTGGTGGACACCACTTGATCTATTCGACAGTGCCTGACTGGATGCAGACAATGGGATCTATTTTCTCGGTTATTCTAATCCTGCCTTCATGGGGTTCTGCGATCAACATGCTTCTTACGATGAAGGGTGAATGGAACCAGTTGAAAGAGTCTCCGCTTATCAAGTTCATGGTCCTTGCTTCGACATTCTATATGCTTTCGACACTCGAAGGTCCGATTCAGGCGATCAAGTCGGTCAATGCACTCGCACACTTCACTGACTGGATTCCGGGACACGTTCATGACGGTACACTCGGTTGGGTTGCATTTATGATTATCGCCGCATCACTCCATATGGCTCCGCGTTTCTACAAGCGTGAGATTTATAGTAAAAAACTGATGGAGATGCAGTTCTGGATTCAAACGACAGGTATCGTTCTCTACTTCTCCAGTATGTGGATTGCTGGTATTACGCAAGGTATGATGTGGCGAGCGGTCGACCAATATGGAAACCTGGCATATTCATTTATCGATACGGTCACCGTACTGCATCCGTACTATACGATTCGTGCAATCGGCGGCCTGCTGTTTGTTGTGGGTCTCTTTATGTGGGCTTACAACTTCGTTAAAACAATGCAAAGCGACAAAGTGCTTGAAAAAGAGCCTGCATTTGCATCGCCTATGGGCGCATAAGAGGAGGGTAGAATGTTTCATTGGCTAGAAAAAAGACCGTTTTTCTTTTCGGTAGTTCTGTTCCTCGTCATCGCGTTCGCTGGACTTATCGAGATCGTGCCTGATTTTGCACAGGCTTCCCGTCCAGTGGCAGGTAAACAACCCTATACACTGCTTCAGCTTGCAGGGCGCCATGTCTATATCAAAGACAGCTGTAATGCATGTCATTCACAGCTCATCCGTCCATTCAAGTCTGAAACCGACCGTTACGGTCCGTACAGCCTAAGTGGGGAGTATGCGTATGATCGACCGTTCCTGTGGGGCTCAAAACGTACAGGTCCGGACCTTCACCGTGTTGGCGAGTATCGTACGACTGATTGGCACGAGAACCACATGTGGGAACCGACATCTGTCGTTCCTGGTTCCATCATGCCAGCATATAAACATATGTTTCATCAAAATGTCGATCTTGAGACGGCTTATGCGGAAGCATTGACGGTCAAGAAAGTTTTCAACGTCCCTTATGACAAGCCGGGCCATACTAAACTCGGGACATGGGAAGAGGCGAAAAAAGAGGCGCTCGAAGAGGCGAAAAAGGTTGCTGACGACATGAAAAATCAGGATGTCAAAGATGCGGTAGCACGTGGTGAAATTCCTGAAATCGTTGCATTGATCGCATATCTGAACAGCCTTCATTAAGGATCGGCATGGAAAATATTAGAGAATTGCAGGCATTTGGATACTTTTTCTTCACCGTCTTTTTGGTGGTGGTTCTTTACGCCTATATCCTGCATCTCTACCGTGCCGAAAAAAAAGGCACGAGAAATTATGAGAAATATGGGAATCTGGCGCTGGACGATGAACTCGACAGTAAGCCAGTTGAACCCAATGAGAATTCTGATGAGATGAATGAAAACAAGGAGCAAAAATGAACTGGTTAAGCGATAATGTCAATCAGCTCGCCCTGATCGGTGCAGCCGTTATCCTCATCCTGACTATTTACGTCGCTGGTAAATATATCAAACAGATGAAGACGGAGAAGTCGACGGGTGAGCTTGCCGAAGAGAATTGGGATGGCATTGGTGAATACAAGAACGAACTCCCTGCTGGATGGGCCTATACGTTTCTTGGTACGATCATTTGGGGCATGTGGTATATGATTGCAGGATATCCTGTCGACGGATATTCCCAGATCGGTGAATACAATCAAGAGGTCGCTGCACATACACAAAGATTCGAAAGCAAATGGGCCAGCGCGGACAGCCAGACTCTTCAGGAGATGGGTGAAGGTGTTTACCTCGTTCAGTGTGCACCGTGTCATGGTATTGCCGGTGATGGTATGGGTGGCAAAGCGGCAGACTTGACTGTGTGGGGATCCGCTGCAGGAGTTCTTGAGACGATCAAAAACGGATCGAAAGGTCTTGGATATCCTATGGGGGAAATGCCAGCCGGTATGCTTAGTGGTGACGCGGCTCAGAAAGTTGCAGAGTATGTCGCCAATGGCATGAAAGGCGAGCAGCCTGCCGAGTTCGCGACATGCGCAGGATGTCATGGAGCGGACGGAAAAGGTATGGGCGGTATGGCACCGGATTTGTCCAAATACGGAACCCCTGACTTTGTCGCGGATGTACTCAACCGTGGTAAAAAAGGTTTTATCGGTACGATGGTCAGTTTCAAAGGCCGATTGACACCGATTCAAGAAAAAGCTGTCGGTACCTATATCCTCAGCCTTTCACGTGGCGAATAAGGAGTAAATGATGGAAAAACAAGGAAGCCCATTCGGAATTCACGGAATTACCGGATTTTTGATTGCGACGGGAATATTGCTTTCAACGCTTGCGGGATTGACCTATGCTGCAATCGCTACACAGCAGGCAACGGCGCAGCAGTCGTATGAGATCGTTGATCCTCTCGGTATTAAAATGGTTGGACCTAACCTCGAGAACGAGACGCATGTCATTATCCACGGTAATCCGGTGGGTGGAGATACCCTCCACAAATATAAATTCGAGAAGTAAGGCATAGGCAATGACGGGAGCGGTGGGTGCAAAAAAGAGAAACAGAGCCAAAGAGTACCTGAAGAACTGGGTACCGTACCGAATAAAGCGGTACTGGCTCTTCGGTATCGTAACGATCGTTGCACTCGTGCTGCCGTTCATCAAGATCAACGGCAACCACTTTTTCCTGCTGAACTTCGACCACAAGCAGCTCCATTTTCTGTTCGTGCGCTTCGATATGCAGGAGCTCTACCTGATGCCGTTTCTGTTGATGTTGCTGTTTTTGGGGATCTTTTTCATGACGACGCTCGGAGGACGCGTCTGGTGCGGATGGGCGTGCCCGCAGACGATTTTCCGCGTCATCTACCGTGACCTGTTCGAGACGAAACTGCTGCACCTGCGTAAACGTATCACGAACAAACAGCAAGAGCCCGACTGGTCCAAACCGGAGAACAAGGCGAAAGAGGCGATCGCGATCGGGTTGTGGTCCGTGCTGGCCCTCATTGCGGCCGCGGACTTCGTCTGGTACTTCGTTCCGCCGGAGGATTTTTTCCAGTATATCCAGAACCCCGGTGAGCACCCCGTGCTCATCGGCTTCTGGATCGGTATCGCGCTGTTTCTGATCGTCGATGTGGTGTGGCTTAAAGAGAATTTCTGTGTCTATATCTGCCCCTACAGCAGGGTGCAGTCGGTCATGTACGACGACGATACGATCATGGCGATCTACAATGTGCACCGCGGAGGGCATATCTACGACCATGAGGGGCAGGATGCGAAAAAGCTGGTTCACAACGTCAAAGAGCTGCATGAAAGAGAGCCCGAGGCGGAGTGTACGGCTTGTGAAAGCTGCGTGAAGGTCTGCCCGACCCATATCGATATCCGCCAGGGGATGCAGCTTGAATGTATCAACTGCCTCGAATGTGTCGACGCCTGTACCAAAGTGATGGGCGCACTGGGTAAACCGAGCCTCGTGGTGTGGAGTTCCCCGAGAGAGATCGAACAGGGTGAAAAGACCCACTACATACGGCCGCGGACGATCGCGTACGCCGTGGCCCTGACGATCGTCTTCGTCGCGCTGCTGGTGATGGGGACCAAAAAAGAGCATATGCTGCTCAATATCAACAAGACGGCACAACTCTACCGGTTCACCCATGACGGAAGGATCGTCAACGACTATACGTTCCTCTTCCAGAATACGGATAGCAAAGAGCACACGTACTACTTCGAAGTGGAGGGACACCCGGAGATCAAGATCGTCAAGCCGAGTAAGCCGTTCAAACTGGCGGCAGGCAAGAAAGCGAAAAAGATCGTACAGCTGGAGGCGACCAAGCCGCTGGCGAAAGATACGCGAAAAGATACGCCGATTCCGATCACGATCAAAGCCTATGCGGTGGACGATCCCGAAAAGATCGTCGTCGAACGCCATACAGTCTTCGTCTATCCCCGTTGGGACATCGCGCAAAAACATTTGAAAAAACAAGGAGAATAGAATGATTCAGATTATGGATAAAGTACTTTCATGGGGTCTGGTTGTAACAGCGGTTTTCACATTGTGGGCCGTATTGACTGCAAACCACGCCTTTGTAGGATGATGTTGAAGCATTTCATGCGGAAAGGGGCATGTGTGCCCCTTCTCCTAATTTTACTCTCTCTAGGTTCCTCTCTTTTTGCAAGAACTACATTTAGCCCGATCATCGCCAATGACGCTATTATGCCGGATAAAGAGATTGAAAAATTGAATGAAATGGGTAGAGAACTCTATCAAAAGGCCCATGTACCGGTCTTTGTGGCTGCCGTCGACGATTTGAATCGGACCAAACCCATCGATTTGATCGAAAGGATCGAGCGGGAATATCCGACCTACATTCTTCTTTACTTTTCGAAGCATCCGACAAGTGTGAATATCTTTTCTAGCGATGATGCCAAAAAACTTGCCGATTTCGATCAGATCTTGAGTCCTTTGCCATGGCTAGGTACGATCAAGCCAGTGATGAGTCCCGCATTCAGTAAAAATGAAGCGGTAAAACTCGAGGTAGCAATTTTTAACGGTTACGCAGATATCGTCGATCAGGTTGCCAAAGCAAAAGGCGTAAAGCTTAGTTCAAGTATAGGAAGTGGAAGTAAGGATAGTTTTTTGATCGTACGTTGGATCTTCTATGGCATACTTGCATTTATTTTTTTGCGGTATATCTATTACAAGAGGAAACAGCGTGGGTAACACTGGAAAAAACGAATTCAATTTTTGGCCTTATGCCATCGTTAGTATGATTCTTACGGTCGTGATGCTTGGCATCTGGACGATCAAGGTGGCTGTCAACAATCCGGTGCAGGAAGACAACAGCTACATGATGAAGTATCAGGACGTCGACGAAAAGATCAACGAGATCCTGGCGAGTCAGAAAATGTTCGATGAAAAGTATCGCATCGATTTGAGCGGCAATACGCTCAAACTCGGTGAAAATCGTATCGAGATCCGTGTTGTGGACAAAAATGGCAATCCTGTAGAAGGTGCCGAGGTCATTGCCATCGTTACCCGGCCGACAACATCCAAGGATGACATTCGGTTGAATGAATTCGAATGGACGGGAGAGAAGTTTCTCAGCGAACCATTCGAACTGAAGCGCGGCGGACGCTGGAACATAGAGGTCAAAGTCACGATCGAGGGAACGAATGGTTTCAAAACTTACAAAACCTTCGTCAAATAAGCGTTTGACGGAGCCCCCCTTCCTGGTAAAAACCTTATAGAACACTGAAATTAAGCAATAATTAAACAAACTTACCCTACAATCCCTTCGTTCAAATCTTTTTAAAGGTCAAGCTACCATGAAAATGACAAAGATGGTAAACAACGCTCAAGTAGAGCGTGACTGGATCGTTATCGATGCAGAAGGAAAAACATTCGGACGACTGGTTACGGAAATCGCAACCTATCTTCGCGGAAAACACAAACCATATTTTACTCCCCACGTCGATTGCGGCGATCACGTCATCGTGATCAATGCGTCGAAAGTGAAGTTCAGCGGAGCCAACAAGCTCGAAGACAAGCAGTACCACCGACACAGCGGATATTTCGGCAGCGTCAAGAGCGAAAAACTGGGTGAACTCGTTCATAAAAACCCGGAAAAACTTTTCAAACTTGCAACGCGTGGAATGCTTCCTAAGACAAAACTCGGACGCGCGATGCTGAAAAAACTTCGCGTCTATGCAGGCAGCGAGCATCCTCACACAGCGCAAGTAAAAGCAAAGGAAAACTAAGATGGCAAATGTTTATGCAACCGGAAAACGTAAATCGTCTGTCGCGAAGGTTTGGCTGAAACCTGGCAGCGGCAAGATGACAATCAACGGCATGGGCCTCGACGAATGGCTTGGCGGTCACGAAGCGATCAAACGCAAAGTCATGCAGCCTCTTCTTCTGACAAAGCAGGAAACGAGCGTCGATATCGTCGCTCAGACACTCGGCGGCGGATACTCTGCACAGGCAGATGCGCTGAAGCACGGTATCTCAAAAGCGCTGGTCGCATTTGACGAAGAGTTCAGAAAAATTCTGAAACCACACGGACTTCTTACACGTGATTCACGTGTTGTCGAGCGTAAAAAATATGGTAAACATAAAGCGCGCCGAAGTCCTCAGTTCTCCAAACGTTAATCTTTTTCCCGGGAGCCATCCCGGGGGAGCCTCAACCATGAAAAAACTCATTGCACTGATTCTTCTTTTACCTGCTTTGCTTTTTGCAGAAGTCAAAAATCTCAATATATCATCATTCGAAAAGTTGAAACAAAACGGTATTCCTGTTATCGACATCCGTACCCCTCAGGAGTGGAAAGAGACAGGAATTATCGACAAAAGTCATACCGTCATGTTTTTCAGGCCCAATGGAAGCTATGACGTGAAAGATTTTTTGAACAGGCTTCACGCTTTGGGTATCGACAAAGAGAAGCCGTTTATTCTCGTCTGCCGTTCCGCGAGCCGCACCAGAATGGTGGGTAACTTTCTCTCCGAGAAGCTTGGCTATCGAAATGTCTACCATCTAAGCGGGGGTATTCTCAACTGGAAACGACATGGTAAGCCCTTGAAGCCCTATCTTCAATGATTCGGATCGTTTTTCTTTTTTTATTCCCATTTTCTCTTTTCGCCTCGACGCTCCACCTATCGCTCGGAGCCAATCCGAGCCGAATCAATCCGCTACTCGCTACGGACAGTGCGAGCGGCGAAATCACCAACTGGATCTTCAACGGCCTCGTCAAGTTCGACAAAGATGACAACATCGTCGGGGATTTGGCCGAGTCGTTCCAATTTAAAGACGATACTCACCTTCTTTTTTATCTCAGAAAAAACGTGCTTTGGCATGACGGCCATCCATTTACGTCGGAAGATGTCGTTTTCACCTATACCCTTTCGCAATCTCCGAAACTCTTTACCCCCTACAGCAGTGAATTTCGCTACGTCGAATCGGTCCGCGCCATCGACCGGTATACAGTCGAAGTCAGCTACAAGGCACCCTACTACAAAGCGCTATCGATCTGGATGCTCGGTATTGTGCCAAAGCATCTGTGGAAAGCGGTAGACGATCCGATGACATCGAAGCTCAACCGTCATCCTGTCGGAACGGGTCCCTACATGCTCGAAAGTATCTCCAACTCCGGGGATGTCATTTTGAAAGCGAATCCCAATTATTTCGAACACACTCCGAACATCGAGACGATTCATTACCATTTTATTCCGGACCCGACGACGCAGTTTATGACGCTCAAAGCGCATAAACTGGATGTTGGAGCGCTCACACCGCTTCAGATCGAAAAGCAGATCGACCAAATCTTCAACGACTACTACCGTATCGTACGTTTGCCGGGGCATGGATATACCTACCTGGGATTCAATCTGAACAACGAAAAGTTCAAAGACCCGCGTGTCAGAAAAGCGGTCGATCTGGCCATCGACAAAGAGGAGATGATACGCATTCTTTTCTTCTCTTACGGACAGATATGCAACGGTCCCTTTATGCCGGGTACGTTTGCCTATCCGGAGCATCCCCGACGAAGCGTTTATGATCCGAAAAAGGCGATAGCTTTGCTGAAAGAGGCTGGGTATGACATGCACCATCCTCTCGAATTTACGATATCGACCAACGCGAACAACAGCACACGCCTCTATGCGGCACAGATCATTCAATATCAACTGGGAAAGGTCGGGATACGGGTCAAGATCAGGGCGATGGAGTGGCAGGCCTTTTTGAATACGGTTGTGACGCCCCGCCGCTTTGAGACGATTCTTCTGGGATGGAGTCTTGGGCTCATTCCCGATGCTTATGCGTTGTGGCACTCCGAATCCGACAAGCTGGGCGGTTTCAATCTCGTCGGATATCGTAACGAAGAGGTGGATCACCTTATCAAAAAAGCCGAGAAGATAACCGACATGGCAGAAGTCGGCAGGCTTTATCGCAAGATCTTTCGAATCATTGCCGAAGAGAAACCGTACATATTTCTCTATATCCCGGATTCGATCACCGTCGTCAACCGGAAGATCGCACCGATCGAACCCTCCATTATCGGCATAATGCACAATCAAATCGACTGGATAAAACCATGACCACCATACTTTTCGATCTCGATGGGACGCTGATCGATTCGACGGAAGCGATTCTGGAGAGTTTTTCAGTCGCCTACGATACTTTTTCGCAAAACACGCCGGAAGCGGATGAGATCAAGGCCCTGATTGGATATCCGCTCGACGTGATGTTTGTTCGTCTTGGCGTGGATTCCGCGAAGGTCGATGCGTTTGTGCAGGCCTATAAAATGCATTATCGAAAGATCAGCCGGCAAAAGACCGTACTGCTTCCGGGTGCGAAGGAAGCTGTCGAACGGGCTTCCGGGTTTGCGCGACTCGGGGTCGTGACGACGAAAACCGGCCGCTACTCCAGAGAACTTCTCGAGCACATGGGCTTGATGCACCACTTCGAAGTCTTGATCGGAAGAGAGGATGTAACACATCCAAAGCCACATCCCGAGCCGATCCATAAAGCGTTGGCATCTATGGAGGCGTCTCCCGCAAACACGTGGATGATCGGCGATACGCTTCTGGATGTCCATGCTGCCCATGCAGCCGGTGTGACGCCTTACGCACTGACATGTGGCTACGGAAGCGAAGAGGAGCTGTCGGATGCGTGCGAACACGTGGCCAAAGACGTGAAAACCGCTATCGAAAACATCGCGATGAAAAAAAGCTTGCTTTAAGAGCGGCTTGATTACAATTAGGCTACCTTACAAGTTTAATAATAAGCGCAAAAGAGCCATTTGGTTTTTGCGTTTTGAAAGGGAGAATCGATGTTGGAAATTCGCTGGCACTCTCGTGCAGGGCAGGGTGCGGTTACTGGCGCCAAAGGTTTGGCGGATGTCGTCTCGCGAACCGGAAAGTATGTGCAGGCATTTGCATTTTACGGATCGGCGAAGCGCGGTGCGGCGATGACAGCCTACAACCGTGTTGATGACGAAGAGATTTTGAATCATGAAAAATTCATGCATCCGGATTATGTACTGGTTATCGACCCGGCTCTTACCTATACGGCCGACATTACGGCGCATGAAAAAGATACGACGAAATATATCATTACGACACACTTGAGCAAAGAGGAGTTGATCGAGAGTCAACCCAAACTCAAAGGCAAAGAGGTTTACGTTGTCGACTGTATGCAGATTTCTCTCGATACAATCGGCCGGGCCATTCCGAATACGCCGATGTTGGGAGCGTTGATGAAAGTCTCCGGAATGTTCGATCTGGACTATTTCTTGAATGCGATGAAGTCGGTTCTTGCAAAGTTCCCGCAAAAGATCATTGACGCCAACATGGCTGCGATCGAACGTGCGTACAATTCAGTAAAGTAAGGGAGAGACGATGAAATATCTTGGATGGGATGAACTGCTCCCGGGAGCGATTCTCTTTTCGTTCGATGAAGAGCTGGAGAAGGATGCGGCGGAGATTTTACCTGAAGAGCGACCTTATGCGGAAACCAACTCACATGAAGCGTATGTCGGAGATTGGCGGGTTCTGAAGCCTGTCTACAATCGCGACCTGTGCATCGACTGCCAGTTTTGTTGGATCTATTGCCCCGATATTTCGATCATTTCACGAGACAAAAAGATGATCGGTGTCGATTACGACCACTGCAAAGGGTGTGGCATCTGCGTGGAAGTCTGCCCGACCAACCCGAAATCGCTTCTGATGTTCGAAGAGCGCGTCGATAACGACGAAGCTCTTGCACAGTGGCCCGAGAAAGAGTAAGAGGAGAGTTTGATGGCTGAAAAAATGGAATTGAATGAAGTAGAGGTTTGGGACGGTAACATGGCCGCGAGCCAGGCGTTGCGCCAGGCACAAATCGATGTCGTCGCGGCGTACCCGATCACCCCGTCTACTCCGATCGTACAAAACTATGGTTCGTTTTTGGCGAACGGATATATCGATGGCGAATTCGTCATGGTGGAGTCGGAACATGCCGCAATGAGCGGATGTGTCGGTGCAGCGGCAGCCGGCGGCCGCGTCGCGACGGCGACGAGTTCGCAGGGTTTCGCACTGATGACGGAAGTTCTCTATCAGGCGAGTGGTATGCGTCTGCCGATCGTGCTAACGGTCGTCAACCGCGCACTTGCAGCCCCACTGAATGTCAACGGTGACCATTCGGATATGTATCTCGGACGCGACAGCGGATGGATTCAACTGGATGCCTACAATTCACAGCAGGCGTACGACTTGACGTTGATGGCGTTCAGGATCGGTGAAGATCATGCCGTTCGTCTTCCCGTGATGGTCCATCAGGATGGGTTTATCACGTCGCATACCGCAGAGAACGTCCGGCCTCTCAGCGACGATGAAGCGTATGAATTCGTCGGCGAATACAAGCCGATGAACGCGATGCTCGATCTGGCGAAACCGGTTACCTACGGTGTACAGACGGAAGAGGATTGGCATTTCGAACACAAAGCGCGTCAGCATGCGGACTTGATGACCAAAGTCTTTGGAAAAGTCGAAGAGACGTTTGACGCGTTCGAAAAGAAAACGGGACGCAGATACAATATCGTCGAAGAGTATCTGATGGATGATGCGGAAGTGGCGATCGTCGCACTCGGTACGACAGTCGAAACGGCCGTCATGGTCGCGAAGATGATGCGCGAAGAGGGTGTCAAGGCTGGTGTCGTTTCTCCTCGTCTGATTCGTCCATGGCCACATGAGCAGATCAAAAAAGCGCTTGGAAAAGTCAAGGCGATCGCCTGCCTCGATCGCAGTAGTCCAAACGGTGCACTCGGAATGCTCTACAACGAAGTTGCGGCATCACTCTATCAAAGCGATAACCATCCGGTTATTTCGAACTATATTTATGGTCTTGGCGGACGTGACTTTACGATCGATCACGCCAAAGAGATCTATAACGAGCTGGATGCCAATGCCAAAGAGGGCAAATTGACGACACCATTGCAGCAGTTTGTAGGCCTTCGCGGTCCAAAACTGTCGTTTTATTAAGAGGAGTGCACGATGAGTGAAATGAAAAAGATAAAAAACCTTAAAGAGTTCTCGACCTCTGCCGACCGATTCGAGGGTGCGAACCTTTTGTGCCCGGGATGTGCACACTCGATTATCGTTCGAGAAGTTCTGAATGCAACCAATGACCCGCTGATCCTTGCCGCTTCGACCGGATGTCTTGAAGTCTGTACCGCCGTTTACCCCTACACATCATGGGACGCGTCATGGATTCATATCGGTTTTGAAAACGGTTCTACGGCCGTTGCCGGTGCCGAAGCGATGTATCAGGCGCTGAAAAGAAAAGGGAAACTGCCGGCTTCATGCGAAGGCAAAACCCCGAAATTCGTTGCATTCGGCGGTGATGGCGCTACGTATGACATCGGGTTCCAGTGGATCTCCGGCTGTTTCGAGCGTGGGCATGACATGATGTATGTTTGTCTCGACAATGAAGTTTACGCCAATACTGGCGGGCAGAGAAGCTCATCGACGCCTATCGGTGCAAGCACGACGACTTCTCCTGCTGGACGCGTCAGTTATGGTGAGAAGAAAAATAAAAAAGATATGGTTCAGATCATGGCTGCGCATGGGGCTCCATATGTTGCACAGGTCGCTCCAAACAAGTGGAAAGACATGGTTAAAAAGATCCAGAAAGGTTTGGCGACCGAAGGTCCTGTCTACATCAATGCCATGAGTGCTTGTACGACCGAGTGGAAGTTTGCACCGGACGATACGATCGCGATCTCCGATCTCGCGACAGATTCGCTCGTTTTCCCCCTTTACGAGATCGAAAACGGTACGAAACTGACAATCACCTACCGGCCGAAGAACAAAGTTCCGGTCCGTGACTACCTCGGCGCACAGGGACGCTTCAAGCATCTTTTCAAACCGGAGTACGAGTATCTGATCGACGAGTGGCAAAAGCGAGTCGATGATTACTGGGAGTATCTCCAAAGACGCGAAGAGGCGGGTGTTTAACAGCCATTTTCGTTTTATGCCCAAGGAGCCAAGCTCCTTGGGATAGATCGATGTAGAGTTCGTTCGAGGAGCAGGTCTACACACAATTAAACCGTTGGATATCATCAAGACACCAGGTCATCTTTCGTAAACCCTTCGACTTCTTTATAACTTTTTCCTTTCAATTTTTTCCTAACCCTTTTTGATGTACACTGCAAAGAAAAAAGGTCTATACCATGCCGCTACTCGAGAGCTTTACCGTCGATCACACGATTATGCCGGCACCTGCCGTACGCAAAGCGAAAACGATGAAGACACCGTGCGGTGATACCATCACCGTTTTCGATCTGCGATTCTGCCGTCCCAACAAAGAGATGATGAGCGAAAAAGGGATTCACACGCTCGAGCATCTTTTTGCCGGTTTCATGCGTGACCACTTGAACAGCGAAGATGTCGAGATCATCGATATCTCTCCGATGGGGTGCCGTACGGGCTTTTATATGAGTCTCATCGGCGAGCCGGAGGAGATACGTGTCGCCAAAGCGTGGGAGGCGGCGATGCGAGATGTGCTGAACGTGCAGAGTATGGCGGATATCCCGGAGCTTAACATCTACCAGTGTGGGAGCTGTAAAATGCACTCTCTCGACGAAGCCAAAGCGATTGCCAAAGGGGTACTCGATCGAGGCATCGGCATCATGCACAACGAAGAGCTGAAACTCGACCCCGAAAAACTGAAAGGAGCGACATGCTGATCGAACTGCCGCTTGACAGCAAAGATCCCGAAAACGCGAAACTCGTCGCGATGGAGAGTGCTGCGGTGTGGGGGCTCATTACATTCGACGAAGGAGAGGTGAAAAAGATCGACTTCTACGATACGCGGGAGGAGATCGACGATTTCGTCGACTATGCCATCGTTGCCAAGCAGGGCGAGCCGATCTGGCCAATGGTCGAGGAGAATATTTTCGTACTCGTCGCCAGAGAGGGAGCGGACCTCGATGAAGTGATGGAAGGGTTCAAGTTCAAAGAGCTTCATGAAGCGAGTTATTGACGATATGCCGATGCCGAAATTCTCCCAGAGAGATCATGTGAAGACAAACCACACTTGCTTTAATTTTCGGGTGCAGGATATTTATGGCTAAACAGTTGATTGAAACCGAAGACGGCAGTTATACCTGTCGCTCGGAACGGTTCGACGAGTGCTATCACTCGACGCGTGACGGGGCGCTGCAGGAGTCGCTCAAAAAGCATATCGAGCCAGCTTTTTCTCTGATCGATACTTCCAAAAAAGAGCTGACGATTCTCGATATCTGCTTCGGGTTGGGGTACAATACATTGACGACGCTCTATTACGCCCGGCAACACGATCTTCGCTGTAAACTTCGTATCGTCTCACCGGAATTCGACGAAGCGCTGGTGCATTCGCTTGTCGATTTTCCCTATCCCGAGGCGCTGCAGCCATTCAAACGGGTGGTCGACGCGATTGCGGCACACGGATACTACGATGACGAGAAAGTCCGTGTGGATGTCGTCTTCGGCGATGCCCGAGATTTTCTAAAAACGACCGATCTGAAATTCGACATCGCCTACCAGGATGCGTTCAGCCCCAAAAAAAACCCGCTGCTTTGGACCAAAGAGTATTTTGCCGACCTTGTGAAGCATCTAAAGAAGGATGCTGTCGTTACGACCTATTCGTCGGCGACACCGGTTCGCATGGGAATGGTCGAAAATGGGCTTTACGTTTACGAACCCCCAAAAACGGGTGTGCGAAGTGGAACGATCGCATCACCTTCTTCGAAACTTCCTCTCGATTCCATCGACATGCAACTCAAAAAAGAGCGCAATCCAAACGCCGCCTCGCTGCGAGACAAAGATTTTAAATAAATCTTAAAATATGGTATAATGCTCAATAAAGCTTATACAAGGAGGCTCATATGGGAGAGCTTTTACTTAAAATCGCGCGCCAATCGATTGCCGCGTCATTCGGCTTGACGCCGGAAGTGGACAAAGAGGCGTTGGTTGCTCAATTCCCGGAATTGGCGAAAGAGCAGGCTACGTTTGTGACATTGACGATCAACGGCAACCTTCGCGGCTGCATCGGATCGATCATTCCGCATCGCCGTCTGATAGACGATTTGGTCGCCAATGCCAAAGCGGCGGCGTTCGACGATCCACGCTTTTCTCCATTGACACCGGAAGAGTTCGAAAAGGTCGATATCGAAGTTTCCCTTCTAACGGTACCGCATTCGTTGGAGTATGACGATATCGATGATTTGCGTCGTAAAATCCGTCCCGGTGTCGATGGCGTGATTTTGCAGCTTGATGGCCGCCAAGCGACTTTCTTGCCGCAGGTGTGGGAAGAGCTGAACGATTTCGACCACTTTTTCGCCCACCTGTGTCTCAAAGCGGGGCTACCGCAAAACTGCCTGGCGTATCATCCGCAGATTTTCGTTTATCAGGTCGAAAAGTTCAAGGAGTGTGACAATTCCGGATGCGGTGCGTAAAATCTATTTGGAGAGTTCGGCGTTCTCTTCGCTTTCCAGAAGCCAGATAAAGACTTCCGCAACCGCCTGAAAGAGTTGCGGATCGATCTCCGTACCGACCTCTTGTTGTAGAAGCGCTTCCGCGAGGGCTTCGTTCTGAAAAAGTGGCACATCGAAGGCTTTCGCTTTTTCGAGAATCTTCTGTGCGATCTTCCCTCGGCCGGCCGCCACCACTTTGGGTGCGTTTTGTATGTCGGCATTGTATTTGAGTGCGGCCGCCTTGGGGGTCAGCACAGCGGCTCCTTTGAATGAATCGCGAGCCAGCGGGTTCCGTTTTTCGTTTTTGAAACTTTGTGCGGCGTATGGGCGGGAATATGAAGGAAATCTCCGGCTTTCAAAAGGATGGTTTTTCCGTTTATTTCCAACGCCGCTTCCCCTTCGATCAGAAGAACCGCTTCATCGTGAGGCTGCTTGTAGAGTTTCGGTTCAGGTGTATCGCTGCTGACGATCGTTTCGATCGTCACGTGTGCATTGCAAAGAAGCGTTTCGAAAAACTCTCCAACTTTCGGGATAGGGATACTCAGCAGATTTTTCATGTCAGAACGTCTCCAGGGGAATGTAGACAGGGCCGGAAGGGGTGAGCCGGCTTTCGACGAGACGGATCGTCGGTTCGATGGTCCCGAGCGGTTCACTCATCCATGGGCGCTCCAGATGTCTGAATCCGAACGAGCGAAAACGTTTTATACGGGCCAGTGTCACATGGGCGCGAAAGGGGCTTCGGACTCTTTCTCCGAGCAGCTCTTCGATACGGCGATAGATCGGAAGCAGCGCCTTCGTAGAAGTTTTGAGGTAGAAGATTTTCGGGTCCGGCTTGCCGAACATTCCAAACCCTTGAATGGCGAGGGGCCGTCTGCCGATGGTTTTGAGCGGCTGAAGGGCATCGACAATTTTTTCGGGTGACTCTCTTTCTCCGAGAAAGAACCATGTCATGTGCAGATGCTGGGGGGCGACCCATCTGCCTTCGAAGAAGGGTTGCAGATCACGGCGGATATCGTCGTAAAACTCAACCGTCGCGAAACTTCCGAGAAAGAGGCGCATCAGTAGAGTGCCTGGATCCGTTCGATGGTATCCCATCCGCTCCGCTTCGCCGTTTCCCGCTTTTCTAAAATGTTGGCGACATAGCGGGCGAAAAGGTCGGTTTCCACGTTGACGCGGGTACCGATGCGGTAGTTTCCAAAAAGTGTCTCTTTGAGTGTATGGGGAATGATCGTAAGCCGAAATCCATCGTCCGTCACTTCATTGACGGTCAGGCTTACACCATCGACCGTGACGGAGCCTTTTGGGATAACGTACTGAAGGAACTCTCCGGGAATGGTGATGAAAAAATCGGTGCCGTTGGTACGTTTTTGGATTCGCGTGACGGTGCCGACGGTATCGACATGCCCTTGAACGATGTGCCCCTCGAATCGCTCTCCCATCTGCATGGCAGGTTCGATATGGACCCTCCCTTTGAGATTTTCCATGGCGATGACTTTACGTGTTTCATCGGCCAGTTCGACACTGAACGTTCCCTCTCCGAGTTTTACGACCGTAAGGCAGGCACCGTTGACGGCGATGGAGTCTCCGATATTCGGACGGTAGGAAGCTTTGAGTGTCAAAACATTGTTCTCGTAAGAGACGACTTCGGCCATCTCCCGTATCAGTCCCGTAAACATGTTGCTCCCCTAATCGATATATTGTTTGAACTGTTCCAAAAGTTCCTGTTTGTGAACGCTTTTTGGAATAATGGCTGCGACATTATAGCGTTTGGCCTGAAGCAGGAGTTCCCGGCTGATCCGCTTGGCAAAAAAAGCCACTTCGATCTCGGGGACGATTTTTCTGGCATATTCGAGGAGAGCTTCGATATGGATGTTGCGCATATCGGGATTGATGATGAGAATATTGGGCTGGATGTTTTTGAGATCGGGCAGTGTCGCTTCGGGCCGTGTCGTCAGTGTCACTTTGATCTCTCTGTCGATCTCCCCCACAACCTCTCTGACCATGCCGAGAAATTCCGTGTCGTCGTCGATGCAGACGATCTTCTTTTTCGCCTGCTGTTCGAGATACTGAAGTAGATCCATAAGCTCTTTGTTCTGCCGGTTCAGTTTGGAGGCATCGAGTGTCTTGAGGTAGTATTTTAGATAGGTAATGGAGCTGAACTCGTCGGCAATCCCGGCCTGGACGAAAAAATTCTGAATCGGTTTGGAGCAGTTCGCTTTTTGCCAGATCAGTGCGTCGAATCGATAGGCCAGAACATCCTGTATCTTGCGAAGAAGGGAGTCATGGGTCTGGACGAACTCTTCGAACGAAGCTTTGAATCTTTCATAATGCATTTTGTAAAAGTTGTCCAGAAGATCGATATAGAGACGATTCTCTTCGTTCAGTTTCGCCACTTCGTGAATCGCATCGACCATCGTCCGCTTCAATATTTTAATTTCGTTGGAAAGGTAGATGTACTCATCGCTTTGCGAACCCAGTGCCGCGAGTTTTCCGCTCTTCTCCTTGATCTCGATCTCTCGTTTGGTGGCATTTTCGTTGAGATTGGCAATCTGGGTTTTGTTGAGCTCCAGTTTCGCACGCAACTCCTTGTAGCGTATCTGTTTGCTCAAAAAGACATCTTCATAGGCGTTCTGGAGATAGGAGGTTTTCGATTTGAAATTCTGATAGGCTTCATAGGCTTCCAGAAGCTCTATTCTGAGTTCGGTCAGAGCATGGTTTTCGAAACCGTGGTCAATCTCGATGAGATTGTTGTAGGCGGTCGTCAAAAAACGGTTCATCCGGATAAAATCGAGCTTTCGATTCTCTTTGATGAGCTCTTTGTTGTCTGAAATTCTCTTTTGGATATCGCTGAAATGGAGTTGAATGGCAGTGTCGACATCTACACTCGGCTCCAGCCCGTAATCCTCTTCCACCGGCTCCTCTTTCGATGTTTCGAGCGGTGTTTCGTCGTTTGTATGCGGCGCAAAGCGCTCCTCTACGGTGGGAGCAGGTGTCCGGGGCGGTGCATCTGCCGACGAGAGGAGAATGTTCTTCGCATCGATGCCTTCCGGATCGAAGGTGATGGTTTGACCGATCTGCGGGATGGTTTCGTATTCGTTCCATTCGTCGATTGTGAAGTTGTACTTTTTATGCTCGGGAGTGATGATCTTTCCGATACCGGTCTGATCGGAGTAGACGACGATTTTCCCCTGCAACGTTCCGCCTTTTGGTTTAGATTGATATTATCATATCTTTTTTAACCTCAAAAAGCTATAATCCCGCATTATTGTATGGTTGCCACCGAGCTGTGATGAAATGGGAACTGGCTGCTTGTTTTTCGGAGTTTCCTCCCGATATTTTTCAGAGATTTGGAAACGGTTCGCTTTTTTGGCAAACGCTCCGTTTCTCGAAAACCGCGACCGGTCCCGTTTCATCGGAGATATTCGTTGAAACGTATTTGAAATCGACAGGAATGGATGTATGAAATATGATGTAATCGTAGTCGGCGGAGGGCATGCAGGGATCGAGGCGTCGCTGGCGCCTGCACGCATGGGGCTCAAAACGTTGATGATCACGATATTGGCCGAACAGATCGGCGCGGCGAGCTGCAATCCAGCGATCGGCGGACTGGCGAAGGGGCACCTGGTCAAGGAGCTCGATGCGCTGGGCGGCGAGATGGGGCTTCTGACCGACAAGGCGGGACTGCAGTACCGCATTCTGAACGAAACCAAAGGGCCGGCCGTACGCGGAAGCCGTGCGCAGATCGACATGGATCGCTATCGTATCGAGGCGCGTACCGTCTGCCTCGGAACGGAGAATCTCGACATTCTGCAGGGGATGGTTGAAGAGCTGATCGTCGAAAACGGAGAAGTGGTCGGCGTGAAGACGGAGCTTGGCGAAACGTTCCATGGCGGGAAAGTGATTTTGACGACAGGGACTTTTCTTAACGGGGTCATTCATATCGGCGAGGTGACCCAGGAGGCGGGCCGGGCCGGAGAGTTCGCATCGACGGCGCTGGCGGAGAACCTGAAGCAGCTGGGGCTGAATGTCGGCCGGCTCAAAACGGGAACCTGCCCTCGTATCGACGGGTCGAGTATCGACTTTTCGAAGATGGAACCGCAGCCTGGCGACGAACCGCCGAAACCCTTCAGTTTCCGTACCGACCGTGCGTCGTTCCATCCAAAACAGCTGCCCTGTTTCATTGCCTATACGAACGAGCGGACCCATGCGCTGATCGAAGGCAACTTCCATCGTGCGCCGCTCTTTTCGGGACAGATCGAAGGCGTGGGGCCGCGCTATTGCCCGAGCATCGAAGACAAGATCAACCGCTTCCGGGACAAAGAACGGCACCACCTCTTTGTCGAACCGCAGACGCTGGAAGCGACGGAGTACTACATCAACGGCATGAGCACCTCGCTTCCGACCGATGTGCAGCTCGCGATGATCCGCTCCGTCAAGGGGATGGAGAATGCCAAGATCGTACGGTACGGCTACGCGATCGAGTATGACTATGTCGATCCGACGGAGCTGAAACATACGCTGGAGACGAAAAAGATAAAAGGGCTCTATCTGGCAGGGCAGATCAACGGTACCACAGGCTATGAGGAGGCGGCGGCACAGGGTCTGATGGCCGGTATCAACGCGGCACTGGCGACAGAGGGGAGTGAGCCCTTTGTACTGGGGCGCGACGAGGCGTACATCGGGGTTCTGATCGACGACCTGGTGACGAAAGGGACCAAAGAGCCTTACCGTATGTTTACGAGCCGAGCGGAATACCGCCTTATCCTGCGCGAGGACAATGCCGACCTGCGCCTGATGAAGTACGGCCACGCCTTCGGGCTGATCGATGAAGCGACCTATGCGAAAGTTCTCAGGAAGAAGCAGATGATCGACGAAGGGCTGAAGCTGATGGAAGAGCGCTTTTTGACACCGAGCAAAGAGGGGCTGAAGCTGCTCGAAGCGTTGGGGGTCGAAAAGATCACCGATAAGACGCCGTTGAAGCTGATTGTCGGCCGGGCCGATTTTACGATGGAGAAACTCGGAAAACTGATCCCGGAAGTGGCCGACTTTCCTGACGATGTCAAAGAACAGCTGCTGATTCACGCCAAATACGACAAATATATCCAGAAGCAGAAAGAGCAGATCGACAAGATGCACGAAATGCTCGAAGTGAAGATTCCCGAAGGGATGACGTTCGAACACATCTCCGGTCTCAGCAACGAAATCAAGGAGAAACTGGCCCGTTTCAAACCTCCGACGTTGCAGGCGGCGAGCCAGATCAGCGGTATGACACCGGCTGCGATCGATATTTTGCATATCTATATCAAGATGGCCGAGAGGAATGAAAAACTAAAAACTAAAAACTAAAAATGAGTCTGAACCGCTTCGCGGGGAATATTTCTCATTCACTGACGTTACGCACCCTATGCCACCATCTGCGGCTTTAGCGTCGTGGGAGTGCAAGGCACGGTGGTGAGGTGTAGCCGAAGCTACACCGATGCCGTCGTAACGCGGCAATCGTATGGCGATAACGCCGCCCCTATGGGGTCGAACGATAACGCACACACTGACTTCGTTGGAGAACTCCGAACGTAGCTACGGCTACGCCCGAAGTCCTCCGCCTTGCATTGCATCCGTTCTCGTTCGACAGATGGCGGCATAGGGTGCGTAACGTCAGTTATTAAAAAGGAATCCATTTGAAACTCTACTATTATATCAATACCGGTCACAGAATCGGACTCGACAGGCTTCGCCGAAGCGCACCGGTCATCAATGCATTGAGCGACATGGGCATCGAGGTATCGATGCTGACGAACGATTTTCGGGCCGGTGAATATGCCAAAGAGCAATTCGGTATCAGGAAATACGTGAGTGTCGATGTGGTCCGTAATATCGCCAATATCGCGACACCTGCCGATGCACTGGTGTTCGATTCCGAAGAGGAGAGTCGTGCGATGTGGGCGGATATGGCGACCTATTTTCGAAGTTTCATCCGTATCAGCGACAATCCGGACGATTTTGCGGAAGCCGGCGAGATTCTGATTTCGAGCATGAAATCCATCGGGGATGCGCCAAAGGCGGATATTGTCGATCCACGCTATTTCGAAGCGACCGATCACGGCGACGAGAGGATCTATTTCTGGGGTGACGACGATTACGACCAGGAACTTTTGAGAGTTGCCGACGCCTTTGAAGGGTTGGATATCACCCTGCTCGAGGGGTACTACTTCTTCATGCAGTACGGGAGCGAACTCGCCGGAAAATTCAAGAGCGTCGAAGATTCGGAAAACTATGATGAGGTCTTGATGCATGCGGGACGGTTCCTTTCGTCGTCACCGCAGAGTGTGCTCGAAGCGCTTGCAGCGGGTTCGAACCCTCTCTATCTTAAAAAAAGCGGCATTTCGGTTGCATGGGATGCGAAGATGGAGAGTCTTGGAATTCCCGTACTTTCTTCCTTCGACAAGGATGCGATAGAGCAAGCGCTCTCCGCAACATTGGTTTATCGAAAGAAAGTGCTACGAAAAGAAGCAGCTTCAGAAGTTGCGACCTATATTAAAGATAATCTCAGGTAATATTTATAAGAAATTAACCTTTTAAGCCCTATAATAAGCTGATTTAAAATCTCTACAAAAGGATCAGCTATGGCAGATAGCAGCCGACGCGACTTTATGGGTAAAGTCTTTGGCGGTTGGGCGGCTCTTGGTGGCCTTGGTGCGCTTTACGCGGCCAAGAAGACCTGGGACCCCCTTCCAAGCGTTAAAGCGGCAGGATTTACAAAAGTGGATCTTTCCGCTGCGGAACCCAACGTACTTAACGTTGAAAAATGGCGCGGAAAACCCATCTTTATCCTTAAGAAAACCCCGGAAATGGTGGCAAAACAAAGTGAAGAAGAGACAGCACGTGATGTTGTTGTTGGAAAGGATCACTTTCTTGTCTGTATCGGTCTTTGTACACACCTTGGATGTATTCCAGCCTATCGCCCCGATAGACATGATTTCAAATGTGCCTGCCATGGAGGGGAGTTCGATGTAAGTGGAATTAATACCCTTCCACCGCCACCAAGCCCGATGGTTATCCCTCCGTTCAAAATAGAAGGGACGACGATTGTTCTCGGTGAAGAGGGACCTGAGTATAAAAAGATGAAAGAAGCCGGCGTTATCGCCTAAAGGAGCAGATAAATGGCACATTTTGAAAAAGCACACAGTTTAGAAGAGTGGCTCGACCAGCGTCTTGCGATCAAGACACTGCGGCGTGTCTTGGCGGAGGAGTACTGGATTCCGAAAAACATCAACTTCCTTTGGGCGATGGGAATGGTCCTCGCCTTCACGTTCGGCATTTTGGTCGTTTCCGGAATTTTCCTTTTGATGTATTACCAGCCGAACGTCGATCTGGCGTTCGACAGCGTCAACTATACGATCATGCAGGAAGTGGAGTTCGGGTGGCTCTGGCGCCATATGCACGCGGTCGCGGCATCGGTCGTCTTTTTGATCATCTATATCCACATGTTTACCGGTATCTATTACGGTTCCTATAAAAAAGGGCGCGAGCTTATTTGGATTTCGGGCATGCTATTGTTTGTCAGCTTCTCTGCAGAGGCGTTCAGTGGCTATATGTTACCGTGGGGACAGATGAGCTACTGGGCCGGTATGGTTATCACCAACCTCTTCAGCCTCGGCTCTCTGGAGCTCAATGGCCTGGTCGAGTGGATTCGCGGTGACTATGTTCCGGGACAGGCATTCCTGACACGATTTTTTATGCTTCACGTCTTTTTGCTACCGCTTGTGATCATGGCGCTGATCGGTCTGCACTTCGGTACGCTGCGTATCCCGCATGTCAACAACCAAGACGGTGAAGAGATCGACTTTGATGAGGAAGCGAAAAAGTATCTTGCAGGTAAGACGAAAGAGGCGAAAGTTATCCGTTTCGCGAATGACTTCTTGAGTAAAGATATGTTTGTCGTCAGTATTTTTCTGATCTTCTACTTCTATCTTGTCTTCTGGCATTTCGATTTCGCTATGGACCCGATTAACTTCGATCCTGCTGACGGTCTGAAAACTCCGCCGCACATCTATCCTGAGTGGTACTTCCTCTGGAGTTACGAGATTCTGCGTCCGTTCCCGAAAGATCCGGGCCTTGTCGCATTCGGGTTTGCACAGGTTATCTTCTTCCTGCTTCCGTTCCTCGATAAGAGTCCGAACGTTGCACCGGCGAGTCGACGTGGTATATTTGCGGTATGGTTTTGGGTACTTTTACTTGATATGATCGTGTTGACAGTGATGGGTAAACTGCCTCCACAGGGCATTTATAGTACAATTGGTTTGGTTGCGGCAGTCGTGTTCATCGCTCTTTGGATACTTTTACCGTTTATTACCAAAAAAGAAAAAGCAGTGTGAGGGGGCTGAAATGAAAGAATTGAAAATTTTAGCGGTAGTCGTATTCTTTACACTGCTGACCTATTGGGGTGTCGAGCCATATGCGCACTCTGTCATGCATCCGCATGTCGAGAGTGAAAACTTTGCCTACAACGATCTGAAAGATACAGGCAAGAAAGGTGATGCGGCCAAAGGTGCCGAAACCTTTATGAATGCTGGATGTATTGGGTGCCATGGTGTCAAATCTCAAGGTATGCCCGCGCCAATGGATCCTATTGCAGCAGCACAAAGTTTTGGTGTCAATCCTCCGGATCTCAGTGAGGCTGGTGCGATTTTTGACGAAAAGTTTCTTTCAGCACTGATTAAAAATCCTGCGCACGCTCTGAAAGTTGAACACAAATTTACCGGCGGGCGACAACATCCTATGACAGCTTTCTACGGTCTTGGCGGGGATATCGATCAGGAAGTTGCAGATATCGTAGCTTATCTGAAATCGATCGCTCCGAAGGCTGAAGAAATTACGCCTAAAATGGCGTTTGAAACAGCGTGTGGACGTTGTCATGCCGTCCATTACGACAACTGGACGCAAATGGGTGAAAAGCCGAAGTTCAAGTATAAAAAAGACGAGCTTCTTTACGATGCGAAAGTACTCGACTATCAGGATCACCTGACCAAGTATATGGGTAAACTTCCGCCGGATCTTTCGATGTATATCCGCTCACGCGGCGAGCACTACATCAAGACATTCATGGAAAATCCACAGAACCTTCTTCCGGGTACCGCGATGCCGCGTGTCGGTGTAACGGCCGAAAGCGCCGAGAAAGTCCTCGAGTATCTGACGGAAGTCGGCGACAGCAAACATGCCGAGCGCGACAGTGTCGGGAAAAAAGTGATGATCTATCTCTTCATCTTCGCTTTCCTCGCCTACCTCTGGAAACAGAGCATCTGGAAAGAGCTTCACTAAGAACTCTTTTCCTCTTCTATAATCCGCGGAGCTTCGGCTTTGCGGATTCTTTCTACGATTAAACTTCTTTTTTAGTATTTGCAGTAAAATAAGAGTAAATTTCTCTTCAAAGAGTTGCAATGTTAATAGACGGACATGGCCGAACGGTCAATTATCTTAGAATCTCCGTGACGGAACGATGTAATTTCCGTTGCCAATACTGTATGCCGGAGAAACCGTTTTCATGGGTTCCGCGTGAGAATCTTCTCAGCTTCGAAGAGCTTTTCAGCTTTGTACGCGTCGCGATCGACGAAGGGGTCGACAAGATCCGTATCACGGGAGGCGAACCGCTTCTGCGTGAAGATCTCGATCGTTTTGTTCAAATGATTCACGACCATAAACCCGATATCGATCTGGCGCTTACGACCAACGGGTATCTCCTCGCTGACGTGGCGGAGCGGCTGAAAGAGGTGGGCCTCAAGCGAATCAACATCTCCATAGACTCGCTCAAACCCGAAGTTGCGGCAAAAATAGCCCAGAAAGATGTATTGGACAAAGTACTCGCAGGTGTTGAAAAAGCACTTGAAGTTGGCTTGAAAGTGAAAGTCAACATGGTTCCCCTGAAGGGAATCAACGACGACGAGATCGTCGATGTGATGGAGTACGCCAAAGCGCGTGGCATGACGATTCGTTATATCGAATATATGGAGAACGTTCATGCCAAGGTAGGGTTGAAAGGCTTGAGCGGCAAAGAGATTCTCGAAAGGGTGAAAGAGAAGTATGTCATAAAAAAAGTGGGTCGAGAGGGAAGCAGTCCCGCGTTCAACTACCTGACGGATGACGGTTACAAGTTCGGAGTCATCGATCCGCATAAACACGATTTTTGCGAAAGCTGTAACCGTATTCGTCTTACGGCCGAGGGATTTCTAATTCCTTGCCTCTATTTTGATGAAGCTATGAGTATCCGGGATGCCGTCAAAGCCGGTGACATAGAAGGAGCGAGCGAGGTGCTTCGTGAAGTACTTCGCAACAAGCCGGAGAAAAACCGATGGGATGAAGAGAACGGCGAAGAGTCGACCCGTGCATTTTACGAAACGGGTGGGTAAATCGCGTAAAGAAAAAGGCAACTGCTTGCCTTTTTTAGCGATTTACGAGCGTGCGGTCTGCAAACTTGCAGCCGCATGGTCCGGGTGGGCCAAAGGAAGAACGGCCAGGCTGAATCGTACGGCGATTTACGAGCGTGCGGTCTGCAAACTTGCAGCCGCATGGTCCGGGTGGGCCAAAGGAAGAACGGCCAGGCTGAATCGTACGGCGATTTACGAGCGTGCGGTCTGCAAACTTGCAGCCGCATGGTCCGGGTGGGCCAAAGGAAGAACGGCCAGGCTGAATCGTACGGCGATTTACGAGCGTGCGGTCTGCAAACTTGCAGCCGCATGGTCCGGGTGGGCCAAAGGAAGAACGGCCAGGCTGAATCGTACGGCGATTTACGAGCGTGCGGTCTGCAAACTTGCAGCCGCATGGTCCGGGTGGGCCAAAGGAAGAACGGCCAGGCTGAATCGTACGGCGATTTACGAGCGTGCGGTCTGCAAACTTGCAGCCGCATGGTCCGGATAGCCGGAAGTGAAATAAAAGGAAGTTTTCAAGATTGAAACAGATGAAAGCCAAGAGGCATCGATGATCTATCTGGTCGAACACTTTTTTTCCATTCAGGGAGAGGGGCGCTACAGCGGAGTGCCTTCCATATTTTTGCGTTTTGGCGGCTGCAATCTTCGATGTCGGGGCTTCGGGGCCTATGAGATCGGTGGGGAAAGGATTGCAGGATGCGACACGATACGCGCAGTACACACAAAGCGTTTCAAGCATATGTGGAAGAGCGTGGACGATGAGGGGGCATTGCAAAGCGTGGTCATGCAATATGTCGATAGAGTTGCATATCGCCCCGATATCATTCTGACCGGCGGAGAGCCGATGATCTATGCGGAAGATCCGATATTTTACGAAACGGTCGTATGGATGTTGGAACATGGGTTTCGCGTAACGATCGAAACCAATGCCACGCTGGCACCTCCGTTTGAAGCCTATCCTGCCTATCGTGACGTAACCTTCGCGATGGCGGTCAAGCTTTCCAATAGCGGCGAACCCAAAGCGAAGAGAGTGGTTCCCGGGATCATTCGGCGCCTGGCGGAGGAGGGGAACGACTCTTTTTTCAAGTTTACGCTCGACTCTACCTCGATAGAAAAGGAGGTCGAGCGGGAGATTCGCGAAATTTGCGAGCCGTTCGAGAATGAGATCTACTGTATGCCGCTGGGGGACAATGTGCGGCAACTGCAAGCGAACGCCCCGGTTGTGGCAGAGTTTTGCCTGCGGTCCGGCTATCGCTACAGCGACAGGCTGCATGTGCGATTGTGGAACAGAGAGGAGAAACGATGAGAATCTGTCGTTGGTCGTTGGACGTTGAACATTGGGGAGGGGCTCATGCTCATTCGTAAGCTTTACAAATTCGAGAACGCACACATTGTGCGGCAGTGTACATCGAGGCGCTGCAGTCGAAGCATTCACGGACACTCCTACAAGGTGGAGCTTCTCTTTACCGCACCCTCTCTCGATCGCGGACAGATGGTCTACGATTTCGGCCTCACGAAGGGAATGATCAAAGAGTTTATCGATGCGTTCGATCATGCTATAACGCTATGGAGCGGCGACGATCCGGCCTATCTCGCCGATATGAAAAAGTGGAGCGAGCGCTGGGTGGAGCTGCCCGTCAACCCCTCGGCGGAGCAGTTCGCCCGCACGATCTTCCTTCTCGTCGATAGAGTACTCCAGCAGACCGAGATGATCAACGGTGAATCGGATGTCATGCTCGAGGGTGTCATCGTCCATGAAACGGAAACCGGATACGCCAAAGCGAAGAGGGAGGATGCTTACAACTCCACGATGGGCCCCACCGAACTCGATAGAATTGTCTTCTCGGAACGGGTCAAGGCGGAGTGGTCCAACCCGGAGATGTTCGAGGAGCTGTTGGCCGGAAAGAGGTTTCTCAATCCGGATATCGTTTAACACCGGTGTTTAAAATCGATGAAGTCCTTTTTAAGCACGGGAGGACTAAGATGGCAGAAATTCAAGGAGTGAACGAATGAAACGAATTGCATTGTCGATGGCGGTTGCCGCAATGGTGATGATGAGCGGATGCGGAGAGAAAAAAAGTGACTCTGTGCAGCATGAGGCTGCACAACCTTCGGCCAAGGTCGAATCCGCGGCAGTAGCACCTGCTGTCAAACCGGCCGAGAAGAGAGAATCGGCGGCGTCGCCTGCGTCACAACCGGTTACCGAAAGTGCCACAGTGGCGAAAGAAGAGGCTGCGAAAAAAGTGGAAGCGATCTCCGAGAGTGTGAAGGCGGAGGCGCAAAAGGCACCCAAAGCGGTTGAGCCGAAAGCCGAAGAGACAGAGGTCAAAGTCGATGCGGCCGCATTGTTCACCAAGTGTGCCGGCTGCCATGGCCTCAAAGGCGAAAAACATGCGCTCGGCAAGAGCAACATTATCGCCGGGCAGTCCAAAGCCGACCTCGTCAAAAAGATGGAGGGGTATAAAAACGGCACCTACGGCGGCCCGATGAAAGGGTTGATGGCCGGCCAGGTCCGTTCACTCACCTCCGGTCAGATCGAGGCACTCGCCGGTTATATCGCTAAACTGAAGTAAAGAGTTCCACGGCGCTTTCGGCCGTCTGATTGCATCGCAGCGGAATCATCCGGACCCGCTGCCCTTTCTCGAGGCACTCTACCTTTGGTGTGACGATGATCAGACCGTCCGCCTCTTTGAGGGGACTGACCATGCCCGGTCCTTGTTTCTCCAGAATCTCGAATCCCTCTCCGTCAAATCTGCCCATCAGCACGCTGTACTTTCCCGGTTTGATCTTTTTGCTCTCAGCGCATAGGGTAACGATCGGTGCGATATAGGGTGCCTGCATGCCGTGAAGCCGGTTGATGATGGAGCGGGCGAAGATCTCGAAGTTGACGGCTGCGGCAGAGGGGTTCCCTGGAAGGTTGACGACCCACGTCTTTCCGATGCGTCCGACACTGGTCGGTTTTCCCGGTTTGATGTCCACCTTGCTGAAAAGTGTCTCCATGCCCAGTTCGGCGAACGCTTCTTTGGTAAAGTCGGCATCCCCTACGCTGACGCCGCCGCTGGTGATGATGAGATCGGCATCGAGTGCCGCAGCGATATGGGCTTTGATCGACTCCATCGTATCGGCAGTCGCTCCCGTAAATCTGGCATCGCATCCGAGCTCCAGAGATCTGGCGATGAACATCGGGGCGTTGGAGTTGTAGATCTGGTGCGCTTCGATCGGTTCGTAGTGCATTCGCAGTTCATGGCCGGTGGCGAAAACGGTAACGCGCGGTTTTTGGAAGACCCTCACATGGGTGATACCCTGACTGGCAAGCTGGGTGAGGGCGTATGCGGTAATCGTTTCGCCTGCCGAGAGAATGCGTTCGCCTTTCGTGATGTCTTCACCCTTTTTGCGAATATGTGCCCCCCGTTTTATCGTATCCGGAAGAGAGATGCCCTCGGCAGTTTCAATCGTGTTCTCGACCGGAATGACGGCATCCGCGCCTTTGGGCATCACGGCGCCCGTCATGATCTTCACTCCGTATCCGGGACGTACTTTTACGTCACTCTCATCACCGGCGAAAATGGTCGGTTGCGAAGCGATGATTCCCCCGGCATCCGCCATCGTGACCGCATACCCGTCCATCGCGGAGTTGTCGAACCGCGGCAAATCGAATCGTGCATGGAGGTGTTCGGCGCTGACGTATCCGACTGCCGATTCGATAGGCAGGATTTCGGTTCCCGCCGCTTTGACATTTGCATGAATGCGCTCCAGTGCTTCCGTGATCGAAACCATACCAATCCTTTTTAACCGCGTAACGGCAGTGTTTAAGAAGACCTTATATATCATCCGGAGAGTCAAGGTCTTTTTTTAAAGTGATTATAGTACAATCGAACTTATGGAAACTATGGAAAATATGATGATTCAGCTGCACATTTGGCCAGTGGTTGCGCTAGCTTTTCTGATCGCTCTCAATATCGTGGTGATTCTGATGCAAAAAGACGACCGCAAACTGAAAAAGTATCTGCGTATCCAGGCGACGGCATGGACAACGCTGATGAGTATGATTCTCTTTACCGGGGCTGCCGTGATGGCCTATCTGCACATCGGTTTTTCGGTCAAGATTATTTTGATGATCGTCGCGGCTGTCGCCCTTTCGTCGCTCGAGATACGCCGGCACTATCTGATAAAACGGTCGCGTCCCGGTAACGAATGTTTTTCGGATGCAAGAAAAAAAGTTCTACGCTACTACATCTTCCAGCTCCTCTGGATCCTGATGATCGGGGGCTTCGTGCCACAGCTGCCGTAAGGAGAAAGCCGATGCAGTTTCTTTACCATCCCGATGCCGGTTTGCCCGATATCACGATCGAAGGCGAAGCCTACCGCTACATCTTCAAAGTACGCCGCCATAATGAGGGCGAACGTATCGCCTTACGCAATCTGACGAATGAATATCTCTATTTCTATCGTATCGACAGGGTGACGAAAAAAGAGGCGGAGCTCGTTTTGGAGGAAAAGGAGGCGCGCATCGTCATGCCTCGCCGACGGCTGCATATCGGATGGTGCGTCGTCGATCCGAAAACGGTCGAAAAGAGTCTTCCGATGCTCAACGAAATGGGTGTTACGAAGATCTCTTTCGTCTACTGTGACCGAAGTCAGAAAAACTTCAAGCCGGACTTCGAACGCCTTCACCGCATTCTCGTCAACTCCTCTCAGCAGTGTGGCCGTAGCGAGATGATGTCGCTCGAGACGTTCGATTCGGCCGCTTCCTATCTTGAAGCCTATCCAAAGAGTGCGATACTCGATTTCGGAGGTGCGTCTTTGCAGTGTGAAACGCCGTTCGAATCGATTCTCATCGGAGCGGAAGGGGGATTTTGCGAAGAGGAGCGAAAACTTTTCGAAAATCGGCCGATTTATGGCATGGAAACACCGCTGGTTCTAAGAAGCGAAAGTGCCGCGATAGCGGTCGCATCTCTAACGTTGATGCGATAGAAGAGAGGAGTGACGGATTGGGAATGATGACATTGTCGCACCGAAGCGTCAGGGCCCTGACCGTCCTGCATATGAAAGAGGGGACTTTTTATGCAGGGAAGTTCAAGGCGGACGGAACGTGTATCGAAACGAAACGTTTCGCTTCGATACAAGACGCGGTGCAATATCTGAATACCCAGAAGAGCATCGGATTGGTCCTTCCATCGGAATCGAAGCTCGAGATCGACGTGACGCTCTCTTCGCTCGTCACTTCGGATGCGATGATTCGCCAACTGATCCGCCAGAGGCTGGATGAAGAGCACGCCGAGATCGCGAGCGATGTTTTCACGTTTACGCATCTCTCCACCGATACGGAGACGAAAGAGTCGGTTTACCGAGTGTTTCTCATCAACGACTCCCGTTTTTATGAAATTACGAAATCTTTGAAAAAACTCTATGCCGTCTCTTTTGTGACGTTCGAAGAGTATGCCTTCGCAAATTTCGTCCAGCGTGCCGTTGAGGGGAACGTTCTGGCCGTCTATACCGATGAGAACAAAGTGATCGTGCTTGCCCTCGCCGAGGGTGAAATCACTTTTCAACGAGTGATACCCATACGCGAAGAGAGGGATAGGGCACTTTCCGAAGTCGAAAAGACGATCCTCTATATTCAGCAGTATCAGCGGGAACGGGAGTATTCCCATCTGATACTCGCCGGCGGGGTGGCGGAGAGGGAAGAGGCCGCGCAAAGAGTCTTTATGCTTTCGGGGTTGCCGGTTTCGGCTGTCCTGATGCCTGCATCGGCAGGGTTTTCCGAAGAGGAGGAGCGATACGAACCTATTTTCCTTTTCGGCGTTCAGGGCCTGACAAAAGAGAAAAACTTTCTTCCACCTAAAATTCTGCGGGCCGGAGAGCTCTATGCCGGTCTCGGTATCGTGGCACTTGGTGCCGCCCTTTTTTTCCTTTATGCTTCATTCAATCTCGCTCTCTCGGCCCTCGATTTTCGAAGTTCCGTCGAAGCGTATGAGACGATTCAAAACAGACTGCAAAGAACGGTTCGGCAGGCCAAGACCTATCCGCTGCCGAAACTTCTTCACAGCAGGGATTATATCGGTACCTATATGGAAGTAATGAAACACCATCCGGTCGACGACTACTTCGCTTTGCACAGACTGATCGCACTGCTTCCGCCAAAAAAGAGCAGCTGGAAGCGGAATGGAACGGCGGGTGCCTATGCTACTTTCCTTTTCGAAAAGGATTTCAAGAATCTCTCCGATCTCTATCTTTTCGAAAAGTCGTTCGAACGGATAGCGGAGCGACTGAAAAAGGAGAATGAAAAGTTGCGTTTCATCTCCACGACCGATTACAAGATGGGGCGTTTTTCGATGAGAGTCGATTTGGGCGAGAAGGAGCGTAAGAGCGTCTCCGGCGTTGGCAGAAGAAGGAGGCATCGATGAGACGGTTCTGGGTGGCGCTTCTGCTTTTTTCGATGGGGGCTTTTTTCCTCCCACTTTCGACATGGCTCGATGGCAAACGTCTCGAACTGGAAAAGATCAATCGTCAACATTTGAGGGATATACAAGAGATCAAAGAGACACAGCGTATCAACGACTTTCTCGAACGTGAGGTCTTTCCTTATGTGGAAAAGATCAAATCTACAGGAGCGTACGATCTGCAGATGTTGCGATATTTCGATACCTATAGAGCACCTTTCGGCCTCGAACTGGAGAGATTCATCTATTTCGACGGAGAGAATGCCCAGATGGACTATCGGTTCGGAGTACCTCGTCGAGATAAAAAAAGGTTATACCGTCTCTTGAACCATACATTCGAAAACGGTATGATAGGTTTCTTTGCGTTCGATGTGGGCGAGGGGATGGTCGAAGGAGAGTTGCGCCTTTACCGACTCTTCGCGGAAAGGGACGGGAATGTATCTGCGCACTAAGGAGTGGACGCTGCTGGCCTCTCCCCTGGTACTGGCCTTGGCGATAGGGACGGTGAGTGAATATTTCGTCGGTTCTTTCGATGCATTCTTGCCGAAGTACCAGCTTTACAGAAACGTGGATTTCGAGCAGAAGATCAAGGTCTATACGGAAATCGCCAAAAAGAGAAAGGCGTTCGATGAAATCTACAAAAAGGTGAAATCGCGACCCGGAAAATCGAAATGGTTGGTCGAACGCTATCTCTATCGGCCGAAAGCGTCGAGGCACCGGCCCTCGGCGAAAAATCGTACGCTTACGTTGCAGATGGTTATTCCCGGGAGTGGATATGTGATCATCGATGATCGCATTTATAAAATCGGCGAAAAGGTCGATGGTTACACGATTGCGAAAATTACGAACGATAGTGTCAAACTAAAAAAAGGGAATGTTGTCAAATGGTTGGAATTGTTCAAATAGTATTAATATTTCTTCTTTTTGCAGGATGTAGTCAGCAGCAGCGAAAGATTACGACACCGGATTACGGGACGCAGGCCGTAAAAAAGGAGATCGCGGCGGCGAACGAAAGACCCGTTTCGTCTCCGCCGCCACCGCTCGTTCTGCCACCCGTGTACCAGCCTCTGGACCCACTGGCCGATCGGACTGTTTCGTTCACGGGTGAAGGCGTGGCACTCTCCAAACTTCTTTATGCCATCAGCAAAAGTGTGGGATTGAATCTCGTCATCGACAAGGACGTTCCCGCCGGAATGCCGGTGACGCTGACACTAAGAAACGCTTCTTTGAAAGAGGCGCTCGGTGTGGTGATGGATATCTCCGGCTGCTACTACGAGCTTAAGGGGTCGATCCTTCATGTCAAAAGGATGGTGACGAAAACCTTTATCGTTCCGTATGTCCATATGCAGACCTCTTCCGTGACGGAACTCGGAGGGGACATTCTCGGCTCCGCACAGACAGGCTCTTCTTCATCCTCTTCGGGCGGTTCTGGAGGGGGCTCCGGACAAACCGCAGTTTCCGGCAAGCGTACGTTGAAGTACAGCAATCCGGAAGAGGCCAACGATTTTTACGCGCAACTCGAGGAGAATGTACAAAAGACATTGAGCGAAGAGGGGCGTTACACGCTGAACCGTTATAGCGGGGTGTTGACGGTACATGACACCAAAAAGAGGGTGGAGGAGGTCGAGTCGCTCGTCAAATCGGTCATGGACCGAACAGGTAAACAGATTCTCATCGAAGCGAAGATCCTCGAAGTGGTTCTGAACCATAATCATCAGTATGGTGTCGAATGGCAAAGGGTCTTTGACAATCTCGCGAACAACGGGAAACTGACCTTTTCCCAATCACTCGGCCTTCAGGGGGCCGTCGCCGGAGCGATCCAGTATACCAGCGACAACTGGAACGTGATTCTCTCAGTCCTTCACAACGCCGGCGATGTCGAAACCCTCTCGAACCCCAGAATCAAGGTACTCAACGGTCAATCGGCACTTCTTTCTTCCGGAAAACTGGTGCCTTTTTGGGAGAAGGAGGTCGAGTATACCGCCGTTTCGAGTGGAGGGTCCAACACGGTCGCGGTTCCCCAGATCACCTATAACAGACGTGATGTTCTCGACGGTATCGCAATCGGAGTGACGCCTGTCATCATGACCGACGGCCGTATCATGCTCAATATCGTTCCGATCAACTCTTCGATAGAGGATATCGTCGAGTACAAGGATGAAGCGGGCAATACGGTGGCGACGGCTCCGATTATCAATATGAAAGAGGCGGGCACGACGGTTTTCTCGAACGACAACGAAATCGTCGTCATCGGGGGGCTTATCAACACGACCGAGAAAAATATCGTCGAGGGTGTCCCTTTTCTCGATGAAATCCCCGGAGTCGGAGCCCTTTTCAGAAACGAGCAGAAGAGTCTCGAAAAGCGCGAAATGGTCATACTCCTGAAAATAAACGTGGTTAGATAATGGGAAAATATATCGCTCTGCTCTCGGTTTTTTTTCTGTTGTTGCAGGCAGAAGAGCATACGATTTCGCTAAGTAAAACCCAAAAATTCTATACGATACAGCTTTTCAGTGTCAAAAAGGAGTCGAAGGCCGAAGAGCTGGTCCGAAAACTGCCCGAACCATTCGTCGAAGATACGAGAATCATCAAGCTCGGCGGCTACTATGTGGGAGAGTATGGAAGAGCCGCCACCCCAAAGAGTTTCGAAAAGATACTTTCCATGATTCGGAAAAACTATTTTCACGATGCGTTCGTCAAGTCGAAACCGATGAGAAAGATGAAAGAATCCGAAGCGGTTCCGGTAGAGGAGAAGAGGCCGGGAGACGGGAAGGTCCCTTTTTCGCTTGACAGAGGGAAAAAGATGGTGCTGGCGGCAGAAGCCGACAGGGCGTTCGAGGAGGGAGATATCCCGCAGGCCGTCAGAATTTACGAACTTCTGGTCAACGGGGCGGAGCCGGAAAACAGAAGGGCGTTGTCGAACCTTTTATATCTCTATGGCTTGCAGGGGAACTGGGTGAGTGCCAGGGAACTGATGAAAAAGCGGCACGGTCTCGATGCACTGGTCTATGCGTATGCACTGGGAGCGATGCATGGTTTCCGCAGGAACGAGATCGAGCATATCACCCCTTTCGCCAGACTCGACAGAAGTGGCCGGCTCATGCTTCTTCTCGGTGCATTTTACGAAAGAGAAGGAGAGATGCAGAAAGCGTTTCGGTGGTACTCGGCAGGATATGCGGCCAATCCCGGCGATCCCTATGTCGCGTATGCCTACGCCAGAATTTTGGATATGCAGAACCGTAAAAAAGAGGCCGCAAAGATCTATGCGCGTATCGTGCAGATGCCGTTCGCCCAAAAAGATCTGCAGGCGTATGCGCTGCGAAGATTGCAGCAGATAGGAGAGTGAGATGGGAAGAAGAGCCTTTACGCTGATCGAATTGGCGATTGTCCTTATCATTATCGGCCTGTTGGTCGGCGGTGGATTCAAAACGATGCAGATTTTGAGCAAACGGGCGAAAGTGACCGAGACGAAACAGACTCTCGCAGCGGCGAAAGAGGCGGTTACGGGTTTTGCCCAGACGCACGGCTATCTTCCGAATGGAGCCGAGTTTTCCTCTTTGGTAAAGCAGAACAGAGACAGCTGGGACAAACCGCTTTTGTACACTGCCGATTCGGCATTGATGAACGATGACGTCTGCTACTACCGTACGACGCAGCTCAGGATCGGGGGTGACGAAAATGTCAGCGATGTGGCGTTCGTCATTGTCAGCGGTGGCGGCAACTACAATATGCAGACGGCACGCAGCGGCAGCGAAGTCAAAATTTACAAACAGGGCAAACCGAACGTCGACGACAACCAGACGGCACAGGGCGATTCGGTTTCGAGATTGGAGCCTTACGACGATTTGGCCGAATGGATGACGCTGCAGCAACTTCGTATCGCAATGGGGTGTAAAAGCGGACAGATAGAGATCATTACGCCCGAACTTCCGAAAGCATATGAAAATCACGGATATCAAGCATCGCTTTCATTTGCGGGGGGCGTGCCCTACCCCGACGGAGGCGACAGCGATACGGAAGAGGATGCCGAGTGGTGTTGGGAGGGCTCTCTTCCTCCCGGGATTTCGGTCTCGTGCAATGGGACTTTGGCAGTGAGTTCCTCCTGTTTGCAAAGTGACGGAACGAAAAACGGTGCGGCTACCTGGGGGCAGTGCACCAGACCGATTCTGTCGGGTTCGACCGGTTCGAGTACGCAGAACATCTTTACCGCGCGGTTCTATCTGCACGACAGCAACGACAATATCGCCAGAAAAGAGTATTCGGTCGTCGTGGAACCCGATTATCCAGAAATCGCCAATACCGAATTGCCGAGAGCAACGGAGGGGATACCTTATACGGCACAGCTGGCGGCGACCGGCGGTGACGGAAACTACTCCATTTCGCTGACCGGAAACTTGCCCAGAGGGCTCTCTTTCAGTGGCGATAACGACAATAATATTTCCGGTACGCCAAACGCCGGTACCGCCGGAAGCTATCCGCTGACGTTCCAGGTTGTCGACGGGACGGGGCGCAGCGCGAAACGCACGCTCGTATTGACCGTCGACAGCGGCAGCGGCGGCGGTTCCGGAGGAAATGGCGGAGGAAATGGCGGTGGAAACGGCGGAGGCGGCAACGGCGGCGGATGGCCCTGGCCCTGGCCGCGGCCGTAAATGCGATGGAGCGAGGATAGACGATGGCAGAGAACAAACCGATAGGAAAACTGCTCGAAGAGGCAGGTTATATCAACGAAGAGCAGATCGAAGTGGCGCTGGCTGTTCAGAAAGTCGAAAAAAAGTTTTTCGGAGAGATCCTCCAGGAGCTCGATTTTGTAAGTAGCAGCGAAGTCGCGGAAGTACTGGCACTGCAGTATAATGTAGAATATATCGATCTGGATACGATCGTTCCCGAGACAGAGGCACTCAAATCGATTCCCCACGATATCGCGCTTTCCAAAACGGTGCTCCCGCTCGAAATTAGGGATGGGAGCCTGGTCGTGGCGACGCAGGATGTCAACGACCTGATGCTGACCGACTTTCTTCAAAAGACGGCGGGACGTACGATCGAGTACCGGGTGGCGGACAAACGAAAAATCATCCACTATGCCCAGATCTACTACTATCAGCTCGAAAACCCGATCGAGAAGAAGATCGCCGCGATCATCGAAGATGTCAAGGCGGGACGTACGATCAATATCGAGACATTGCTGAATATGATCCTGAACAATGCGATCAAAGACAAAGCGACCGACATCCATATCACGCCGCAGGCCGGGACGCTGCACATTTTCTACCGCCTCGACGGTGTGCTAAAGCATTATTACGCCCTTCCGGTATCGATTCATCAGCAGTTCGTCGCGAAGGTCAAGATCGCGAGCAATCTCGATATTGCGGAGCAGAGAAAACCGCAGGATGGCGGGTTTACCTACACCTTCCTCGGAGAAGAGTTCGACCTGCGTATCTCGACACTTCCAACGAATTATGGCGAAAATATCGTGATGCGCCTGCTTGAAAAGAGCGGTTCGCTCTTCAGCCTCCACCACCTCGGTTTCTCCGAAGAGAACAAAAACAAGATCGAGTATTACTTCTCCAAGCCTTACGGCATCATTCTCGTAACGGGGCCTACCGGAAGCGGTAAGACGACGACACTCTATTCCGCACTCAGAAAGGTCGATTCGTTAAAGAAGAACATCCTGACGATCGAAGACCCGATCGAATACAAATTCGCCTTTATCAAACAGACGCAGGCCAATGACAAAGCGGGATACACTTTCGATGCGGCCATCCGCGCCTTCATGCGCCAAGACCCCGACGTCATGCTGGTCGGAGAGATTCGTGACCCCCAAACGGCCGAACTGGCGATACGTGCGTCGATCACGGGCCACCTGGTTTTGACGACACTGCATACCAATGATGCCGTCGGTGCCATTCCCAGGTTGATCGACCTACAGGTTCCGCCCTATCTCGTCGGCTCCGGTCTTCTGGCCATTCTCGCACAGCGGCTGGTGAGAAAACTCTGTCGTTACTGCAAGCATCCCGTCGAGGTTCCGAAAGCGGATCTCGTGGCACTCGGTATCCCCGAATCGATGCTAAAAGGGCAGGATACGGTCAAAATATACGAAGCGGTGGGGTGTGAGCATTGCCGGTATACCGGATACGCCGGAAGGGAAGCGATCATCGAGATTCTCGAGGTCGACAAGGATATCGAAGCGATGATCGCAGCCGGCGAATCGGTCCTCAACATTCAGCAGAAAGCGATAAGCAAAGGGATGCACCTGATGAAGGAAGATGGGTTCAGAAAGGTACTTGAAGGGGTCACGACGATCGAAGAGGTTTACAGGGTCGTCACGTGATCTACTTTTTCGTTCATGCCAAAACGGAAAGCGGGAAAACGGTTTTCTCCGTTTTCGAAGTCGAAAACTTCGAAACGCTCCTGGAGGAACTGGCACTCGAAGAGTTGATTCCCCAAAAGATCGCCGTACTGCCTCCCGCTTTGGGGAAACTTCTGGTCGGAAAAACCGGGAAGGTCTCTACCGACAATGTCATCGAACTTCTGGAAAATGTCCATCTCGTCGTCAAATCTGGCCTGCCGCTCTACCGCGGAATCATGGATCTGGCACAGGATGCATCCGACAAACGCTATAAAACGATGCTCAAACATATCGCGAAGAAGATCAACAGCGGCCATTCGCTGGAATCCTCGATGGAGCCCTATCGCCGCTCCATCGGCGATGTGGTTCTCAATCTCGTACGCATCGGGGAGAGGACGGGACAGCTCGAAATGACGCTCAGGCGCGCAGCCGAATTTTTAAAAAAGACGACATCGCTCAAAAGAAAAGCCAAACAGGCACTCATCTACCCCTCTTTCGCCTTTATCGCCGTTTTTTCCGCCATGCTTGTCTGGATGATCTACGTTTTGCCGCAGATGACGCAGCTTTTCGAAGAGATGGATATCGAACTGCCCGGTATTACGCTTGCGGTGATGGCCGCGTCCGATTTTCTGCAGGAGTATATTCTCTATCTGATCGCAGGGATCGCCGCCGTGACCGTTTTGGTGATCGCCGCCTATCGGAAATCTTCGCAGTTTCGTTTCTATCTCGACCGAGCGGTGATGAAAATACCGATCGTCTCCCAGATCGTCAAAGGGTTCAACATCGCGTTTATTTCGGAGTATCTGCGAATCGGGATCGAATCGGGCATCCCGATCGTCGACAACTTGGACTCGTTGCGGAAAAACATCTCCAACGAAGTCTTCAAGCGGGCACTCGATTCGACGCTCGAAAGCATCCAGCAGGGGCATCAACTCTCGGGAAGTCTGAAAAAGACCGGTATCATGACCCCTTTCGTGATCCGGATGCTGACCATGGGGGAAGAGTCCGGCTCGCTGGACAAGCAGCTGGAAACGGTATCGGACTACTATTATGAAAGGGTCGAGTACTATGCCGAAAATATCGGCAAGATTATCGAACCGGTCATCCTCATCGTGGTCGGAGGCTTCATGGCTCTGGTGATGATAAGTATCATGGGCCCCTTGTACGATATGCTCTCCAGTATCAAATGAAACGGTATGTCAGAGGCTTTTTATAAAAGGGCGTGTAAAATTTCCGCCAAAGGGTTAAATGGCTTTGAAAAGGGCCGATATACTCTAGTGAAAACTTAATTTAAAGGGAGTTGCTATGAGCAAAATGCGAAGTGGATTTACGTTGGTCGAACTTTCGATCGTTTTGGTGATCATCGGACTTCTGATCGGTGGAGTGCTGAAAGGCAAAGCGATGATCGAGAATGCGAAGATCAAAAGGGTTAAAAGCGATATAGACTCGATTGTCGCGGCGGTTTACAGCTATCAGGACAAATATAGCTATCTTCCCGGAGATGACAGAAACGACAGAACTACAGATCTTGGAGCGACAGGATGTACGGGAGGCAATGGAAACGGTTTGTTCGACCAAGGGGCGATCGAGTATGCCTGCGCATGGCAGGAGTTGGTCGGTGCTGGATTCATTAGCGGAGACCCAACGGACAACGATGAAGCGACCAATCCCAAGCGTACGCCTTTTGGGGGAAGATATCTGTTCAGGTATCGCAACAATTACAATGGGAAGTCCGGCAATTATATCTATGTCGAAAACATTCCGACCGATGTCATCAAGGCACTCGACGAAAAGTATGACGACGGCCAATACAATGCCGGAGACATCCAGTCGCCGACCGATTACAATACGCAGAACAACGCGTATGCCGATATTTACTGGTTCGCTTTTTAAGCGGTTGACGATCTCTTCTTGCAATTTTTCTGCAATTCAAGTATAATTTCAACCCTCCCCCTATGTAGCAGCGGTTTCGTAAATTTCCGAAGCCGCTGTTGTATATGACGCCAAATCAATACACAAGGACACAGTTATGAAAAAAGGGATCCATCCTGAGTATGTCGAATGCCACGTCAGCTGCGCATGCGGCAACAGTTTTACCGTACTCTCCAACAAGCCTGAAATGCGAATCGATATCTGCAACATGTGCCATCCGTTCTTCACGGGATCCGAGAAGATCGTCGATGCAGCCGGACGTGTAGAGAAATTTAAAAGCAAATACAAACTGGGCAAGTAACACCCCACACCTTTGCTCACACTTCTTCCAACCCCGATCGGAAATATCGAAGATATATCGCTTCGTGCGCTTCGGGTTCTGGAAGAGGCCGACGTGCTTCTGTGTGAAGATACCCGCGTCGCCAAAAAACTTCTTCATCTTCTTTCCGAACGCCACGGCCTGAAGCACTCCATTGAAAAATTCATTTCACTTCACAGCCATAACGAAGCGGAAACACTCGAAACCTTCGACAGAACTTTTTTTGAGCGGAACGTCGTATATATGAGTGATGCGGGCATGCCATGCATCAGCGATCCGGGCGCGCTTCTGGTGGCTTACTGCCAGAAGCATGGGGTCGAATATACGGTTTTGCCGGGACCGAGTGCGTTTGCGACGGCATTTGCCGCAAGCGGCTTTACACAGACACACTTCACCTTTTACGGGTTTTTGCCCCACAAAGGCAAAGAGCGTGAGAATGCCTTGCAGCACCTTCTGGGCCAGAGGTGGCCCGTCATCCTCTACGAAGCGCCGCACCGTCTCGAAAAACTGCTTGAAGAACTCGAGAAGGCTGTGCCGGAACGTATCATCTTCGCCGCCAAAGAGATCACGAAAAAACATGAGAGATTTTTCAAAGGCACCCCCTCGGAACTGAAAAGCGAGATCACAGGCCCGCTTTTGAAAGGGGAGTGGGTCGTCATTGTCTCCCCGGCCGAAATCGAGGCGGAGACCTCCGCTATCTCCCTCAAAGAGATCGAAGCACTCGATCTGCCACCCAAGCAGAAAGCGAAACTGATCGCGAAGCTCACCGGCCAACCGGTCAAGGAGTGCTATCGAAATCTTTTAACGAAAGCGAACAACTGACGAAGTACACCCCGTTGCCCGGTATCGACGATAAAAATTAATCAAACTTTCGATATTATCATCCTATGATAGTTTATGGAAAACAGATATGCAATATTTTGATCGAGCGTCATCCGGAGTTGATCGAACGTTTTATTCTGGCGAAAGAGCTCGACAAAAAAGAGTTCGCGAAGGTGAGGCAGATCGGCAAACCGATCGAAAAGGTCGATCCGAAAAAGGCGCAGGCGTTGGCGCGCGGGGGCAATCATCAGGGGTGGCTTTGCGATATCAGGCCCTACCGATATGCGGACCCGAGTGAGTTGAAAGAGGCCGGTTTCCTGGTGGTTCTGGCAGGTCTTACCGATGTCGGCAACATCGGGGCGATCATCCGAAGCGCCTATGCGCTCGGTGCCGACGGTGTGATCGTCAGCGGCATCAAGCAGTTGCAGAGCGAAGCGGTGGTACGTACGAGCGCCGGTGCGATGTTCGACCTGCCTGTCGCGATCGCTCCCAATCTGCTGGACCTTTTGAACGAGCTGAAGCAGAAGGGGTTCACTCTTTACGGCGCGGGCATGGAGGGCGAAGCGATCGAGGATGTGAAGATCGATAAAAAACGGGTGCTGGTTCTCGGCAGTGAAGGAACGGGCATACCGAAACGTGCAATGGAAAAGATGGATAAAATCGTCACGGTCGAAATGGCCAGGCCCTTCGACTCTCTGAACGTCAGTGCGGCGGCTGCGATATTGATCTACAGGATGGGACATGTTTGAGCGGATAGTGGAACAGTACAGCATCGAGGTGGTGGTCAATCGTACAAAGATCTCGAAGAAAAATCTCGAAAAACTGCAAAGCGGTGACTTTGAAGGATTTACGAAACCCCAGGCCTACGGCTTCGTCAAAATTCTGGAACGCGAGTTCGATGAAGATTTCAGTGATCTGAAATCGGCACTCGATGCGTGGTTTTCACAAAGCGGGACGGGCAGCGAAGAGGTCTTTGTCGCCGTAGAGAGGGGTGAACCGGCAAAAAGCAAGATTTGGATCGTTCTGGCACTGGCCGCAGTGGTTCTCTTTCTTGCACTCTATCTTTTCCGGCAGGAGTTTTCGTCCCGGGAGGAAAAGGCTCTATCCGTTTCCACTCAGGAAAAGGCCCAGGTGGTAAAGCCTGAAAAGGAAGGCGTGCTTCCAGAGGGGGCAGTGGAAAAAGAGAACGGCAGTTCCGGTACCGACGAAACACAGAAGCGTCCTGCATCGGCGGCTGAGCAGAGCGGGAGTTCCGTCATGGGCACAGAAGTGAAAGAGGAAGAGAAGCGTGCCGCATCCGAACCCTACGTTCCTGTGGAGAATGCCGTGATCACCCCTTTGGTAAAACTCTGGTTCGGCGTGATCGATCTCAAGACGAAAAAACGTATCGCCAAAGTGACGGACAAACCATACGAGATCGATTCCACGGGGAAAAAACTGCTCGTCACGGGCCACGGACGTTTCGAGATCAGTGACGCGTTCGGCAACCTCTTCAAGTTCAACGATGCGAAAAAGCACTATTTTCTAATCGATGACGGCATGGTCAAAGAGATCGGGTCCGACGAATTCAAACGTCTCAACGGAGGCAAGGGTTGGTAAAAAAGGTTCTGTTGCCGCTGCTCTTTTCTTCGCTCCTTTGTGCCGAAGGCTTGATGGACCGGGCTCGTTCACTGATGGATGAAAACAGCTACAACTCCCATAAAAAACTGATCGCGCTCCTTTTCGAGGATGAAGAAGCTTTTCGAAAAGGTTCCCGCTTCGATATGGTCAAAGTTGCGACGACGCTGGAAGAGAACGGCCTTTTGAATCTGACGCTTCCTGCTGCACGGCAGATCGAGCTGACCTTCGAATATGGCGGAGAGAATCCGCTCTTCTTTATGAAACTGATGGGAGATACGCTTCGCAATATGGGCCTCTCTTTCGTGCTCACGAAAAAAGCCGTCCTGGACAAGAACGGATTTGTCTGGACCGTGATGTTCGAGTCGAAAATGGTTCCCGATCCTGTACTCGTCGCGAAGCGTCTGGAGAAAAACCGTGTCGAGATCACGGAACTCGAACGTCTCGATGCGGCCAGATGGCGCTACAGAATCGATATGAGCAATGCCCGCATCGATGCGAAGATGATGGAGGCCGGAAGTGTGGAGAAGATCGTCCGGCCGGTACGTCCTGTCTGGATCGACGTTTCCCGTATCAAACGGTTGATTGTACGTGAATTACCTGGCAGCCACTGGTATGCAGATGTCGTAGTTTATGATAAAATGCTGCATATTTTATCCATGAAACAGAACGATACGCGCACACGCTATTTGAGCCTCAAACTGCCGCCCGATGCAGTCTATGTAAAAATCAGCGATCGTTTTACCCTGGAAAATCTTCGAAGCGGCCTCAAACTGACCGCCAAAGGTGAAAGATAAAAGATGTTTGACGAAATAGAGTTTGAAAAACTGAAACGGCTTCCGAAATATGTCTTTGCCGAAGTGAACGACCTCAAAATGGCGGCACGGCGTGCCGGTGAAGATGTCATCGACTTCAGTATGGGCAATCCGGACGGGCCTCCGAGTGAAAAAATTATCGAAAAGCTGGTCGAATCGGCCAAAAAGCCAAAAACACACGGTTATTCCGCCAGCAAGGGCATCTACAAGCTTCGCCTGGCGATCTGCAACTGGTACGAGCGCCGCTACGGCGTCGCGCTCGATCCCGAGACCGAAGCGGTCGCGACGATGGGAAGCAAAGAGGGATATGTCCATCTCGTACAGGCGATCACCAATCCCGGCGACACGGCCATCGTTCCCGATCCGACCTATCCGATCCACTCCTATGCCTTTATGCTGGCGGGGGGCGCGGTCCGCAAGATGGAACTGGTATTCAATGACCATTACGAAGTGGATGAGGATCTCTTCTTCATCAACCTCAAAAAGGCATTGATCGAGTCGGTGCCCCGTCCGAAGTTCGTCGTCGTCAATTTTCCGCACAATCCCACGACGGCGACGGTGACACCGGCCTTTTACGAACGGCTCGTCGATATGGCCAAAAAAGAGCGTTTCTACATCATCAGCGATATCGCCTATGCCGACATCACCTTCGACGGCTACAAGACGCCGTCGATTCTGAGTGTCGAGGGGGCGAAGGATGTGGCGGTCGAGAGCTTTACCCTTTCCAAAAGCTACAACATGGCCGGTTGGCGCGTCGGGTTTATCGTCGGGAATCCGAAGATGGTCGGTGCGCTGCAGAAGATCAAGAGTTGGCTCGATTACGGAATGTTCACACCGATTCAGGTGGCTGCGACGATCGCTATCAACGAGCTGGAAAGCGAAGTCGACAAGACGATCGAAAAGTACCGCAAACGCCGCGACGTTTTGATCGACACCTTCAACAAAGCGGGCTGGCCGATCGAAAAGCCCAATGCCAGTATGTTTGTCTGGGCCAAGCTGCCCAAAGAGGCACTGCATCTTGGGAGCCTGGAGTTTTCCAAAAAACTGCTGACCGAAGCGAAGGTGGCGGTCAGCCCCGGCATCGGATTCGGCGAGTATGGCGACCAGTATGTCCGCATCGCGTTGATCGAAAACGAAAAGCGCATCCGTCAGGCGGCACGCAATATCAAGAAATATTTGAAAACACTGAAAGAGGATGGGTGATGATCCAGGTAGGCATTATCGGTGTCGGTACCGTCGGTGAGAGTGTTGCACAGATTCTCGAAGCCAACCGCGATATCATTTCGGCAAGGGCGGGGAAAGAGATTGTCGTCAAAAAGGGCGTGGTACGTAACCTCTCTCGGGCACGCGATGTCGACATTCCTCTGACCGACAATGTGGATGAGGTTCTCGACGATCCCGAAATCGACATTGTCGTGGAGTTGATGGGCGGAGTCGAGGAGCCCTACCGCGTCGTACGCAAAGCACTGCAAAACGGCAAGGCGGTTGTGACGGCCAACAAAGCGCTTCTGGCCTATCACCGCTACGAACTGCAGGAGACGGCCGGCGAGTTGCCCTTTGAGTTCGAAGCGAGTGTGGCGGGCGGTATCCCGATCATCAAAGCGCTTCGTGAAGGGCTTAGTGCCAACCATATCGAGTCGATCAAGGGGATCATCAACGGGACGGCCAACTACATTCTGACCAAGATGATGAACGAGGGGGTCGATTTCGAGCCGGTCCTCAAAGAGGCGCAAGAACTCGGTTATGCCGAGGCGGACCCAACCTTCGATATCGGCGGTTTCGATGCGGCGCACAAACTTTTGATTCTCGCATCCATCGCCTACGGAATCGATGCGAAGCCGGAAGAGATCATGATCGAAGGGATCGAGCAGATCACCCAGGCCGATATCGGCTTCGCCAAAGAGTTCGGTTATACGATCAAACTGCTCGGCATCGCCAAGAAGGTGGGCGAGTTCGTCGAGTTGCGTGTTCATCCGGCATTGGTTCCGCAGAGCCAGATGATCGCCAAGGTCGACGGCGTCATGAACGGTATCAGCGTCATTGGCGACAAGGTCGGCGAGACGATGTACTACGGGCCGGGTGCCGGCGGCGATGCGACGGCGAGTGCCGTGATCAGCGACATTATCGCGATCGCCCGTGGCGGCAAGGCATCACCGATGCTCGGCTTCAAGCGTCCGCTCGAGAGCGGGCTCAAACTGCTCGGTCGCGAATCGATCGTCAGCAAATACTATCTTCGCCTCGAAGTGGCGGACCGTCCGGGTGTATTGGCCAAAGTGAGCCAGGTAATGGGCGAGCAGAATATCTCGATCGAGACGATGCTTCAAAAACCTGGGCAAGAGGGCTCCGCATCACTGCTGCTTGCGACGCATGCTTGTGAAGAGCGGGCGATGCAGGAAGCCCTTAAAGCTCTCTTCGAGCTCGAAAGTGTCAAAGAGCGTCCGATGATGATACGGATGGAAGCGTAAGTTCAAACCGACGCTACGCACCAAACACCGCCATCCGTCAAACGAGAACGCCGTTGAAAAGCTTCGAACGTAGCTTTCCTTGCCGCTGCCTCGTGCACTCGTACGACGTTTGAGTGGCGGATGGGAGTGCATGGTGCATAACGCCAGTTAAAAGTTAAAAACTAAAAATGAAAAGTTTGGGAAAAGCGCTTCGCTTTTTATTATAATTTTTAAATGTTGACTGTAGAGCAGTTTACTGAAATTTTCAATTTTTAGTTTTCAACTGATCAGGGGGCTCATCTTGCATTACACCGAAATCGAAAGTGTCTGCACCTACTGTGGTGTCGGCTGTGATATCGTCGCACAGGTCGACGACAACAAAATCCAGAAAATCACGGCCGACAAAGACGGTTATGTCAGCCAGGGAAAACTCTGCATCAAAGGCAAATATGGGTTCGACTTCCTCGATGCCGATGCACGCCTCCGCGAACCGCGTATCGCCAGACGGTTTCTGGAAAAGAATCCGCTTATAAGAAACGAGATAGAAGGCGCTTTGAAACCGCTCGACGACGATTGGTATACGACCGATCTGCAAAGTGCCGTCAAAGCCGCGGCGATGAAACTGAGCGAAATCCGCAAAAGCTACGGCGACGAGAGTTTCTGCGCCATCGGCGGGGCACGTACCAGTTGTGAAAGTGCCTACCTCTTTCAAAAGTTCACCCGCGACGCTATGAACTCGCCACATGTCGACAACTGTGCGCGTGTCTGCCACTCTCCCAGCCTCAAGGGAATGCGTGCCACGATCGGCGAGGGGGCTGCGACCAATCCCTACAACGACATCTACGAGACCGAGTTTATTCTGATCATAGGCTCCAATACAACCGAAGCGCATCCGATCGTCGCCAACCGCATCATCGATGCGGCGAGACTTCACGACAATGTAGCAGTCATCGATGTGCGCGAGATCAAGATGATGAAATACGCCAAGCACAAGGCGGTCATCCCGCATGAAGCGAATCTCCTGGTACTCAATATGATGGCATACGTCATTCTCAAGGACGAGCTCTACAACAAGAAGTTCGTGGAGAGCCGGACGACGGGATTCGAGGCCTACAGGCAGAAGATATTGAACGACCCGTATGCCGATCCGGAATTCTTCAGAAAGATTCCGGGCTACGAACATCTGGCCACACTCATTCCTATCATCGCACGCGAGTATGCACTGAAAAAATCGATGATCTTCTGGGGACTCGGGATCACGGAGCATCTGGATGGAAGCTACGCGGTGATGGCGATCACCCATCTGGCGCTGCTGACCGGCAATATTGGAAAGACGGGAGCCGGGCTGATGCCGTTGCGCGGCCAGAACAATGTACAGGGTGCGTGCGACATGGGGTGTCTTCCCTACTACGATCCCGACTACCAGACACCGAAAAAGGTGGGGTTGATGACGCCGCAGCTGGTCGATGCGATGCTGGAGGGCAAAATCAAGGCACTGCTCAATATGGGTGAAGATATCGCCCATATCCACCCCAACCAGAACAAGATCGACAAAGCACTGAACGAGCTCGAGTTCATCATGGTGCAGGAGCTTTTCATGACCGAGATCGCAAAGCGCGCCGACATCGTCATCGGCGTCAAATCGGCGTACGAAAAGGAGGGCGTCTATGTCAACGCGATGCGGCGCCTTCACCTCTCTCAACCGCTGATCGAAAGCGACCTTCCCGACGATTGGGAAGTGATCAAGATGCTCGATAACGCGATGGGGGGCAACTACGACTACGAAACGAGTGAAGATGTCTGGAACGAAGTGCGTGAAGTGGCCCATCGAAGGTTCAGCGGCGCCAGCTACCTGCGTCTGAAACGCCACCGCAAGCGCGGGTTGCAATGGCCGGTCTATATCGAGGATACGCCGGTGCTGCATTTGCTCGATTTTCGCACAGAAGATGGCCTTGGCAGATTCATCTACCACTCCTACAAACTGCGCGGGATGGTGGAAGAGCTGCTGAACGAAGGTGTCGAAGAGGGCTACTACCTGACAACCGGGAGAACGCTTGCTCACTACAACAATGCCGCTCAGACAATCCGGAGCGAGAAGCTGAACAACCGCTATGCCGAGGATATTCTTTTGGCGAGTGAAGAGGATGAAGCACGCTTTCCAAAAAGCGAGTACGTCGTTTTGAAGAGTGCCTACGGCCAGAGCGCTCCGCTGTGTGTCAAATTTAGCGACAAGATCAGGCCGAATACCCTCTTTACCACTTTCCACCACGCCAAATCGCACATCAACTATCTTTTCGGCGATGCGAGCGACGAGCTGATCCTCACCGCTGCGTTCAAATCGATCAAAGTGGAGGTTCTTCCGGCGTGAGCAGAGAACGGGGCAACCGCGCCGAAGATCTCGCCTGCGATTGGCTGATGCTGCAGGGGTGCCGGATTTTGGAGCGCAATGTCTATTCCCGCTTCGGCGAGATCGACATTGTCGCCGAGAAGGGCGGCGTTCTCCACTTTGTCGAGGTCAAGAGCGGAACCACCTTCGAGCCGATCTACAATATCACGCCTTCCAAACTTGCCAAACTCCTCCGTTCTATCGATGCCTATCTCAAAAAACATCGACTCGAAAGCCCTTATCAGCTCGATGCGCTGATCGTAAAGGGTGAGCGGTGCGAATGGATAGAAAATATTACGGTTTGATGACACGATTAGTCCCCGACAACAAAATATTTTAAAGATTTACCCGCTATAATCTATCAACAAATTTCTCAAGGAGATCCATAATGGGTAAATATATTGAACTGAACAGCGGTAACTTCGACGAAACGGTAAAAGAGGGTGTGACTCTGGTAGATTTCTGGGCCCCGTGGTGCGGACCGTGCCGTATGATCGCGCCGGTTATCGAAGAGCTTGCCGAAGAGTATGAAGGCAGAGCGAAAATCGCGAAAGTCAACACTGACGAAGAGCAGGATCTCGCGATCAAATACGGTATCCGCTCTATTCCTAGTATCCTCTTCTTCAAAGACGGCCAGGTTGTAGATCAGATGGTTGGTGCCGCTTCGAAGCAGGCATTTGCCGAAAAACTCGACGCACTGCTCAGCTAACGTCTGAAACCGATGCAGAAACGGAGGGGAAAATCTCTTTTCTCCTTCTCGTATGTTTTCGCGTCGTTCTTCGGCGCGGCGATGATCGCGGCGGCTTTCGCCTACTTCAACTACAAATACTCCCAGTACAAATTTATCAATTTCAAAGAGACGATACTCTATACTAAGTCCCAATTATTCGTACCTGAGAAAGATCGCTACATCGTTGTGATCTACAGTTCGCATATGGGAAATATCGACAAAGCATTGGTGCCGCTTCAGCGAAAAAACAGTGTACTGGCGATCGACTTGTATCAACAGCGCAGAGCCGCTGAAGGAAATGTGACTTTTGCGACGGCGGGGACCAATACGCTGCTTAAAATCATTCATCGGTTTCACATTCGTGAAGTTCCAAGCTATTTTATGATTAAAAAGCAGAACGACCACGGGCGTTACAAACAAGACAGCAAAATCTATCTGCTGGATACAGTGCAATAAGAAGGAGAAAAGATGCTTGACTTGGCGATTATCGGAGGCGGACCGGCCGGATTGACGGCAGGGCTCTACGCCACGCGCGGAGGACTCGAAAATGTCGTGATGTACGAAAAGGGGATGCCCGGCGGTGCGATTACCCAGAGCAGCGAGGTCGAGAACTATCCCGGTATCGCGGAGGTGGTAACGGGGATGGAATTGATGCAGGAGTGGCCGAAACAGTGTATGCGTTTCGGACTCAAGCATGAGATGGCCGAGGTGAGTCGTGTCAGTCGTCCCGAAGGGCTCTGTTTCAAGATCGAACTGAGCGACGGGAGGGTCGAAACGGCCAAGAGCGTCATCGTCTGTACCGGAAGCACGCCCAAGCGTGCCGGCTTCAAAGGTGAAGACGAGTTTTTCGGCCGTGGTGTCAGCACCTGTGCCACCTGCGACGGATTTTTCTACAAAGGCAAAGAGGTGGCTGTCATCGGTGGCGGTGATACGGCGCTCGAAGAGGCGCTCTATCTCGCCAACATCTGTTCGAAAGTCTATGTCGTACACCGTCGTGACGAGTTCCGGGCCGCGCCTTCCACGGTAAAACGTGTCAAGGAGAACGAGAAGATCGAACTGGTTCTGAATGCCGTTCCCGAAGAGGTCTACGGCGATGCGATGGGCGTCAACGGCCTGAAAGTGAAAAAGAGAGAGTCGGGTGAAGTGATCGACCTGCCGGTACCGGGCGTCTTCGTATTCGTCGGCAACAATGTAAACAACGAGGTACTGAAACAAGAAGACGGTTCGTTTCTCTGCGAGTTGAACGAATGGGGCGAAGTGGTCGTCGACCTGGCGATGCGAACGAGTGAAGAGGGCCTGTTCGCTGCGGGGGATCTGCGCATTATGGCCCCCAAACAGGTTGTCTGTGCCGCCGGTGACGGTGCCAATGCCGCCATCGGTGCCATCGCCTATGTAGAACATCTTAAACGGGAGAATCTATGCTGAATGTTGGAGTCTACGGCGCCAATGGACGCGTCGGCCAGCTGTTGGTCAAAAATTTGACGGAAGATCCGGATACCACGGTCGCAGCGCTTTGCGAAAGAGACCGCATCGACTACCATGCACCGGAGGGGTCGGTCGTCACCAACGATGCCAAAATATTTCTCGACAGCTGCGACGCGGCGATCGATTTTACGGTCCCCGAAGCGACCGAAGCACTTTTGAGAGCGGCGATGGATCGCCCGAAACCGCTGGTGATCGGGACGACGGGACTGAACGATGCACAGCGTGCATTGTTGGAAGAGGCGAGCGAGATCATGCCGATCCTCTATGCGACCAATATGTCGGCAGGGATCGCACTGCTCAAGAAACTGGTACAGATGACCGCGGAAAAGTTGGGTGATTTCGACATCGAGATCGTCGAACAGCACCACCGGTACAAGAAAGATGCACCGAGCGGTACGGCACTTACGCTTGCCGAATTCGCTGCCAAAGGGCGCGGCGTCGATCTCGACAAGGCGCGTGTCAGCTGCCGCGACGGCATGACAGGAGAACGCTCCAAAGAGGAGATCGGCGTCATGGCGATTCGCGGTGGCGATGTGGTCGGCCGGCATACGGTGGGGTTCTACAACGACGGTGAATTTATAGAACTCAACCACACGGCGACAAGCAGGGAGACCTTCTCCAAAGGTGCGGTGCGTGCCTGCAAGTGGCTGGTGAACCAGCCTGCCGGCCTTTACGATATCAGTGATTGTCTGGGACTGTAGCGATGGATAGAGCATTAAACGAAAAGTGTGCGGTTGTCGGTGTTTTCGACGTCAAAGGTGCGGCGCAGATCGCTTATTTCGGTCTTTTCGCGCTGCAGCATCGCGGCCAGGAGGCGGCAGGAATCTGCTCCAACAAAGAGGGAAGGTTTCATCTGATCAAAGATCGGGGGCTCGTGACGCGCGTCTTTACCGAAAAGAAGATCAAAAAGCTCAAGGGCGATATGGCGATCGGCCATACCCGCTACTCGACTGCGGGGGACGATTCGATTCTCGATGCTCAGCCGGTGTATGCACGCTACGATCTCGGAGAGATCGCGATCGTTCATAACGGCAACCTGACGAATGCACAGGAGGTGCGTGACCAGTTGATCAAGCGGGGTGCGATCTTCCAGACCTTCATGGATACGGAAAATATGATCCACCTGATCGCCAAGAGTGAAAAGGATCGCCTGATCGACCGTATCGTCGACGCACTGCACAAAGTGGAGGGGGCATACTCTTTCGTCATCCAGAGCCGCAGCAAGATGTATGCGGTGCGTGACCGTTTCGGCTTCCGCCCGCTAAGCCTGGCCAAGCTCGGTGACGGCTACATGGTCGCCAGCGAAACGTGTGCGTTCGATCTGGTGGGTGCGGAGTTTATCCGCGACATCAAGCCGGGCGAGATGCTGATATTCGAAAAGGGCAAAGCGCCGCGATCCATCCAGGTTTTCGAGCCCGATCCGCACAAATGTATCTTTGAATATATCTACTTTGCGCGTCCTGACAGCGTGGTCTACGGAAAAAATGTCTATACGCTGCGGAAAAAGATGGGGCGTGAACTCGCCAAAGAGCTTCCCGTCGATGCCGATATGGTCGTACCGGTCCCCGACAGCGGCGTTGCCGCGGCACTCGGCTATTCGCAAGAGAGTGGCATTCCGTTCGAACTCGGTATTATGCGGAACCACTATGTCGGCCGTACCTTTATCGAACCGACGCAGGAACTTCGCAATCTGAAGGTCAAAATGAAGCTGAGTCCGATCCGCGAAGTGATCGAAGGCAAGCGCCTCATCGTCATCGACGACTCGATCGTACGGGGTACGACCAGCAAACAGATCGTTTCGATGCTCAAAGAGGCGGGGGCGGCGGAGGTACATATGCGTATCTCCTCTCCGCCGACGACCGATCCTTGTTACTACGGGGTCGATACGCCGGAAAAAGACAAATTGATCAGCGCGCGTATGACGACGGAAGAGATCCGTGACTATATCGGAGCCGACTCGCTCGCCTATATTTCGATCGAGGGTCTCATGCGATCCGTAGGGGATGACCAGAGTTACTGTAAAGCCTGTTTCGACGGGAACTATATCGTTTAGAAGGTTGAAGAGGCGAAGGTTGGAGCCGAGTTTTCAAGACGAAAACTCTCTCGACTTCCACCTCCAGCCAAGCGAAGCGTTAAAGGGGGAGTGTGAAAAAAGTATTGACCATTGGGCGGTATTTTCGCAAAAAATTCGGCGAAGATGTCTACAAGGTACCGCTCAGTATCCAGGGGTTTACCTGTCCGAATATCGACGGGACCGTCGCGAAGGGAGGGTGTACGTTTTGTCTGAACGAATCGTTCAGCCCCAATCTCGCCAAACCTTCGAAAAAGTTCTATCTCAATCCCGCAAGCAGCGAAAACCCGCTGCTTGAAAAACAGCTCGAGCAGGTGCGCATACAGTACGGTGCCACATCGAAGCGCCTTGCGGGCAAATATGGCGTGAAAAAGTTTCTCGCCTATTTTCAGTCGTTTACCAATACTTATGCTCCTATCGAGACGCTCAAGGCGCTCTATGAAGAGGCGCTGCGGCAGCCTGGCTGTATCGGCCTGAGCATCGGAACACGCAGTGACAGCGTGACCGACGAGATTCTCGACTATCTTGCGGAACTTTCCGAAAGGTATGAGATATGGATCGAGTATGGAATCCAGTCGATCTACGATGAGACGCTCGAAGCGATCAATCGGGGGCACGACAGTGCCAATGTCAAAGAGTGGATCGAACGCAGCAAGGCAAAAGGGCTCAATGTTTGCGGCCACGTGATTTTCGGTCTGCCGGGTGAAAATGAGACGATGATGCTCGATACCGTTCGGGAGTCAATCCGGTGGGGTATCGACTCGATCAAGATTCACCCCCTTTATGTCGTCAAAAACACGGCGCTCGCCGTCGATTATTTGAAGGGAAAGTTCACGCCTATCGATGAAGAGACCTACATCAGGCTGCTGGTCGAGTCGATCAAGATGCTGCCGCCGACGATCAGCGTGCAGCGTGTGACGGCAGGTATCGAAGACGATTCGCTGCTCGCTCCGGAGTGGTGCCGCAACAAACATCGGCAGATGAAGCATATTCGTGAAGCGCTGAAAAAAGCGGGGTACATCTACTGAACCCTTGACATGAACTCCCGTTCATGTCATCTTTCTCAAAACTCAAAACTCAAAACTCAAAACTCTTCAGTGGCAGTAGAGTTTGTAGATAAGGCGTGTCTTTGAAAAGTAGGGCGGATAGTGCATCCGTATCGTGAAAGGCTGCACTTCTCTCGGCTTGAGATCTCTGGCTACGACAAACTCTTTTTCGATCGTATTGGGCCGGTTTTCCTTCTTCTCTTTCGATTTGAAGAACTCGAGTCCGGAAGGCTTGAATATCTGCCCTCCGCTCAGTTTTCCCGCTTCCACCGGATTGTTGATCATCTTGACCGTGAGTTTGCACTTCCCGATCGTGAACTTCCCGACATTGGCGACCTTCCCTTTGAAAACGATCTCTTCGGTACGGAGTATCCGATGATTCTCTATCGAGAGCAGTTTCCCTTTTTTTGTATATTTGTCGAGTACGAACATGCTGAATACGGCTGCTGTCGACGTAACCAGGAACGATGCGAAGACCATCGACCAGAAGACGTTTGGCCGGCTCTCTTTTCTTGAGACGATGACCAGTAGGATAAAGAGGGCCAGAAAAAAGAGAAGCATAAGCCAGTGGATGATGGTGAAATAGGTCATGGATAGCACCTCGCTAGTACGGAGAGATTGAAATCGTTTCTACTGAAATGATCGACGACTATTTTAAAGGGTTTAGCCGAGCCTTTTTCGAGTGCCTCGCCGAGTGGCTCGATACGGATATCGAGCGGTTTGAAAAAAGCGGAGAGTGCTTCGATCCCGCCCTTCGCAGGTTTGCGGAAAATCAGCACGAGATCGCATTTTGAAAAGTTGATCTTTCCACGATTTTCTATGGTACCTTCAACGATAGCGGCGTCGCTGTATGCCAGTGTTTTTACCTTTTCAACCTCGACTTCGGCTGCTCTTAGATAACTGTCCATCGCCACCTTGATGGCTGGCGGGCCTGCGAAGAAGAGGAGAAAACCGATAAAAAGAAGTGCGTAAGCAATCGTTTTTCGCTTGATGAAAGCACCGAGGATCATTAGGAGCACAGCGAGGAAGAGAACCCATCCAATCGCCATAAAATCGTATTTTGTAAGAGAATGAAAGGTGTAGTAGAGGTAACTTTTAAAAAGTTCAGCCATCGTCTCTGCTGTTTTTCTCTTCGATGCCGCTCATGCCGAAGCGGCGTGCGAGCTCCTGTTTGATACGGTCGGGAGAGATCTCTTTTTTTCCGAGTGCGACCAGGACATGATAGGTCAGGTCCGCACACTCGTAGACGATCTCGTCCTCATCGTCGTCTTTGACGGCGAAACAGAACTCTCCCGCCTCCTCGACGATTTTTTTGAGCATGCCGTTCTCTTTTCCCTGCAGCAGTTTTGCCGTGTACGAAGTGTTCGGATCGCTCTTTTTCCGCTCGAGAATGGTGTGGTAGAGTGTGTCGACGACGCCGTAGACTGCAGTCGTATCGACCTCCGCGTCCGTGGTCGTTTTACCGGACTGAATATCGGTAAAGAAGCAACTTTTGCGGCCCGTATGGCAGGCGACGCCGTGTTGATGCACCAGCAGCAGCAAGGTGTCGCCGTCGCAGTCGAGCATCATCTGCACGATCTCCTGGGTGTGGCCGCTGGTTTCACCTTTTTTCCAGAGACGCTTGCGGCTTCTGGAGTAGTAGTGTGCATATCCGGTGTCGCGGCTTTTCTCGAACGCCTCTTTGTTCATGTAAGCGAGCATCAGCACCTCTTTGGTGTCGGCATCCTGCACGATGGCAGGAACGAGCGGCGTCTTTTCCCAGTCGATCGTGATCATGCTAACGTCCTACGGTCGTCGTCTTCTGTTTGTCTTTGCTGTCGATCCAGATATTCGGTACCGCACCACCGGGTGTCAGGAAGATTTTGGCGTCTTTGTTGAACTTGAGTGCTTCGTTGAACTTGCCCTGGATCTGAATCTGTTTGAGTGTCAAAAGTTTGTCGGAGAGTGAATCGCTGATCAGTTTGTTCGCTTTGGCCTGTGCATTGGCCTCGATGCGGATACGGTCCGCTTCGCCTTGCGCTTCGATCTTTTTCGCGTCAGCTGTACCTTTTGCGAGTGCCGCTTTTTTCTCGGCTTCCTGTTTCGCTCTCAACACCTCGTATTTGACACGCTCCGCTTCCTGCTTCGCGATCTGAACGCGCTCGATCTGGTCTTTGATTTTCGGAGGCAGCATGATGGATCGCAACTGCACGGCGACCAGTTCGACCGGTTCGCCTTCCAGTTTGTCGATCTCTTTGGCGATCGCTGTCTGGATTTTTATCGCGATTTCGTTCCGTTTGACGGGAAGATCTTCTGCTTTGTACTGGCCGATGACGTTTCGAACGACATCACGCACGACGGGGTTGATGATCTTCTCTTCCCAGTTGAGGCCCCATTCCGCGATGGTTTGGGGAGCGCGCATCGGGTTGAGTCGGTACTGAACCGTCAATTCGATATTGACAGGAAGGCCCCGTGCGTCGAGCACTTCGATCGCCGGTTTGATCAAAACGCCGCCGCGTCGGTCGAAATCCCCTTCGCCCGCATGCGATTTATAGTTGACGATCCGTACGCGCGTGTCGACGACGATGACATCCTGTATGGCGGGAATGAAGAGGTGAAGCCCCGGCTGAAGCGGCTGGGGATCGAACTTACCCGCCGTTTTCAAAATACCGACTTCGCCGGAGTTGATGACGACGAACGGTTTGAAAAATATCAGTAGCGCCGCGACGATGATGAGCACGTAAAGCGCCGTCGCTTTCTTGCTGAAATCCTGGATGAACTGTGGCGGTTTCGGAGGCTGGTTGTCGCCGCCTTTGCCGCGCTGCTTATTGAAATAGTCGTTCATGTCTGCTGGCATGATGTTCCTTTTTTGTGTTAAGTACTATGTTGTGTATCGAGTGTTTTGGTTTTTGAAAAAAGGTTTTTCAATCCCAGTATACCCGATAACAAAATTTAGATATAGGTCAAATAGTGTTCGAAATCTTTGTTTCGGCCGTAAACGACATCGAAGTATTCACGCTGCAAATGTTCGGTAATCGGGCCGCGTTTGCCTTCGCCGATAACGCGGGCGTCGACTTCGCGCACCGGTGTCACCTCCGCCGCGGTCCCCGTGAAGAAAGCTTCGTCGGCGATGTAGACTTCGTCGCGGGTGATACGGCGGAATTCGACGGTGTAACCCAGTTTTTCGGCAAGCTCGATGACAGTCGCCTGGGTGATCGATTCGAGGCTGTTGTCGTGCGGTGGCGTGACGATGACACCGTCGCGGACGATGAAGAAACATTCGCCGCTCCCTTCGGCGACAAAGCCTTCGTCATCGAGAAGCAGCGCCTCTTCGTAGCCCGCTTCGAGCGCTTCGAATTTGGCCATCTGGCTGTTGAGATAGTTGGCGACCGCCTTGGCTTTGCCCATCGTCGATTTGACCGAGTTTCTGGCAAACGAGGCGATTTTGACGCGGATTCCGTTTTCGAGCCCATCGTCGCCGAGGTAGCTGCCCCACTCCCATGCCGCGATCGCCACTTCGACGGGGGCGTTGATGTGGTAGAGGCCCATGACGCCGTATCCCAGATAGATGAGCGGGCGAATGTAGACGTTGCTTTCGAAGTGGTTTTCGCGCAGCAGTTCCAGCTGTGCGGCTTCGAGTTCTTCGAGTGTGTATGGGCTCTTGATCATCGTGATCTTGGCCGAGTTGAGCAGGCGCCGGGTGTGGTCGCGCAGACGGAAGATCGCCAGTCCTTTGTCGGTCTTGTAGGCGCGGGTCCCTTCGAAGACGCCGTTGCCGTAGTGTAGCGTATGTGTCAGGATATGAACGTTCGCCTCGTCCCAGGGAACCAGTCTGCCGTTCATCCAAATGGTATCAGCTTGTTTCATTCAGTACTCCAAAAGAGATGTTTCAGTAAAAAATTGGTTGATTTTATCTTATAATAGATTAAAAGCAGTTTTTGAAAAAGGGATAGCATGATCGAAGCGAAAATCTTTATGGGGTCCAAAACGGTTTCAAAAGGTGAAAAAGGGGAGAGAAAATCACCATACAGCGGTGAGGTGGTTTCAGTGTTTCCGCTTTGCGGTGCCGAAGATGCCGAAGCGGCGCTGAAGGTAGCGGAAAGCGCCTTCGAGCGAAGCAGGAGAGCACCGCTTTCACAGCGTATCGCATGGCTACGTGACGTGGCGAAACGGATGAGAGAACAGAAGGAGCTTTTTGCCAAAACGATTACCGACGAGATCGGGAAGCCGGTCATGTTCAGCCGCATCGAGGTGGATCGCTGTATCGAGACGATCGACCTGACGGCCGATGCACTGGTTCATCTGCGGGGTGAGACGATCCCGACCGACGCGACACCGAGCGGAAAGAGATCGACGGCCTTCTGGCGCCGCGTTCCCGCCGGCGTCGTCGTGGCGATCACCCCGTTCAACTTCCCGCTCAATCTCGCCGCGCACAAACTCGCTCCCGCCCTGGGAGCCGGCTGCAGCGTCGTGCTCAAGCCGACCCCGGAAGCGCCGGCGACGGCCTACCTCTTCGCAAAACTCTTCATCGAAAGCGAATACGCTGTCGAAGACGCCTTGAGTGTCGTCTATGGCGATGCCGAAGTGGGGAGCGCACTCGTGACGAGCCCCATACCGCGTGTCGTCAGCTTTACGGGCAGCGTCCCGGTCGGCAACATCATCACGAAAAGCGCGGGTATCAAGAAGGTGAGCCTGGAGCTCGGCGGCAACGCGGCGACATTCGTCGAAAAGAGCGCCGACATCGCCCATGCCGCAGCGCGCTGCGCCTTTGGTGCCTTCGTCAACTCCGGCCAGGTCTGCATCTCTTTGCAGCGTATCTACGTCGATGCCGCGGTTTACGACGACTTCGCCGAAGCGCTGGCGGAAGAGACGAAAAAGCTCAAAGTCGGCAGCCCCTACGACGACGACACCTTCATGGGCCCGCTCATCAACGACGAATCGAAAGAGCGGGCGATGCGGTGGGTCGAGAGTGCCGCAAAAGAGGGTGCCCGCGTCGTCGCGGGGGGTGAGCTCGTAGACGGCATTTTCGCCCCGACCGTCATGGCCGACGTCACGGACGATATGGCCATCGTCTGCGAGGAGGTCTTCGCCCCGATCGTCAGCCTCGTCAAAGTCGAAAGTTTCGACGAAGCGGCCCGGAAGATGAACGACTCCCCCTACGGCCTGCAGTTCTCCATCTTCACCAACGACCTGCGTATGACGCAGCGCGCGCTCGATGCGTTCGAGTGCGGCGGCATCGTCGTCAACGATGTCCCGACGGTGCGCTTCGACATCCAGCCCTACGGCGGCATGAAGCTCTCCGGTGTCGGCCGCGAAGGACCGCAGTTCGCCCTGGAGGAGTTCACGGAGATCCAGTCGGTGGTGATTTTCTGAAATGGGTAAAAAAGTGGCCGTCAGCGCCTGTCTGGCCGGAAAGAATTGCCGCTACAACGGTGAGCCAAAGGGCAATCCGGAAGTGATGGAAAAACTGGAAAAAGAGGGGTGTGAAATCGTGTTCTTCTGCCCCGAAGACGCCTGTTTCGGCACCCCGCGCGAAGCGATGGACCTCACCGTCACCCCCGAGGGCGTCAAAGCACTTACCAAATACTCCAAAGCCGACCGTACCGAACCCATCGTCGAATATGCCGAGAAGTTTTTCGAAGACCATCCCGACATCGACCTCTTCGTCGGGAAGGCCAGAAGCCCCAGCTGCGGTGTCCGTACCGGAAAACTCTATGACGAAGAGGGCAATCTCATCAGCGAAAAAGAGGCCGGCATCATGGCCGCCGAAGCCAAAGCCCGGGGTATCGAAGCGGTGGACGACGAAAATTATTGATTGTTTAACAAAATAAACCAAAAAACAGTATAATCTTTTCAACCAGACACGATGCTGTCGTTTTCACTGGATACGATACGCCATAACCGGTTTTGAAAGGATCAAGAGTGCTTCATATCGTTGCTAGAACCTCCACTGAAAGAGTGCGGATAAGAAGGAGCATGGCCCGCCTTTTTCAAGCCTTTTCGTATACCTGTCTACCTCCGAAGGAGCATGAAGGCTATGCCCACTCTACCGGCAAACGCTTCAAGAGCACCAATTTTCGCATCCGCTACTTCGAAGACCGTTTTGAGATCGACTTCACCGCACTCAATCCTCTGCATGAAAAAGAGCTTGCCATGGCAGTACTCAAAGAGGGGTTGAAGCTTGGAGAGGTACATTTTGCCCAGACGTCGGTAAGTCTGGTGGAACGTGAAGCTCCAGAAGAAGGCAGATTGCAGGTACGAGGATTTGTATGTGCCGCTGTCAAAAATCCGCTGACGGGCCGTAAGATCTTTCTAGAACCCGGTGAAAACCGACACACTGGGATCGTTCTCAAGCATTCGCTGCAAAAGTTTGAAGCCTTGCTTGGAAAACCTTATGAAGGAAAACTGATCGTCACTCCCAAATGGCAAAGTCCAAAACCTCAGACTTTCTGGTACGAAAATATTCCCTATGTTGCTTGGAATGCTAGATATGAGATAGAAGCGGACAAAGAGATGCTGAATCTTCTTCTGAAAACCGGGATGGGAAGCGACACGATGAAAAATCTGGGATTTTTGGAGATATTGTGATGGCAGATCTGGTAAAAATATTTCGGGATGTGGGTGTGGCGTATCGGGACGAAGCGTTACAGGATTACAATCAGATCGACGTCAAGACGATTGAAAAGATTGCACTGGTAGATATCGACGATATGGATCGGGTGGAGATTTACGACAAAGAAGCGATTAGGTCCAGACTCTTTTTACGGGTGACCTCTTCAAACGGTGGAAATCTCTATCCTTTTTTCTTCTATACTCCTGACAAACTAAAAGAGGCGCTGAAAAAAGCATTTAAAAATATGCGTAGATACCTCGACGAAGCCAGACGTGAAGAGCTCAGAAAATTTGATGAACGCATCGATGCTGATAGGATCGAAGCCCTGCTTGAACCCTACAAGGAGATCAAAAACCTCTATTTGGCCCTCACAGTGGATGGGAAGACCTTTTATGAGCTTTTTCCTGAAGTTGCGCAGAATTATGCGCAGAAGGTTTGCGAAGGGGTATTTACGAAAAGAGGTGCGAGCTATTTTAGCGACGATATGGTTATCGGATATGATGCAGGACTCAATTTCTGTAGTGTCAACGAATTGCCCAAGCCTTTGCAGAAGATCACCAAATACCGACTGCTTCCTTTGGGGCGTGACGAAGCATGTCTGGTGAAACAGGGGTTTGTCAAACTTTTCGAAGCGAAGATATTTCGTTTTTCTCTATTCGGTTTGAATTATTATCTACTCCCAACACTCTTTTTTGAGGAGAAGCGACACTTTTTTGACAAGCTGGCACAGCTTTCCAGGGAGGATTCAGGGAGTGCCGAAAGTAAAGTGATGGCCGAAAAGCAGTTGCAGAGGCTGGCAAAAGGATTGGTAGGTGAACGGATGGGCAAAAAGGTGCTGCTAAGTTTTCTTTTTGCCCACAAACAGAACAATGCCATCGATCTGCACCATCTCATCGAAGATGTGGCACCTTCCAGGATTGTACGGGCGTTTGCCCTAATGGACGAGGATGGAATGGAAGGCAAAGCGTCACGCTTTATCAAAGTCAAGAATCGGGAACTCCATAGGGTCTATCTAGGAGACTATATTGAAGATGGATTGCTGCTGGCAAAACTGATATTTGGCAAAGAATCGATTCCGACAATGCCACTGCTTGAGCGTTGGGTCGCCAGGAAAATATTTTATGGCGACAATCGGGAAAACGGCGAACGCCGGGAACTTTCTGAGATCGTTCACGGATACTATATCGAAGATATAGATTTCAAAAAGCACCAGAGATTTTTGGATTTTCTGAGAAAACTCGGCGTAGTGGGTTTTAACGTAAACGACTATTTACATGAGAACAAGGAGGTGAGGATGCAGGAAGGTAAGCGTTTTTCGCAATTGGCGAAAGAGAAGTTCGAAGCGGTGGAGCTGCTTCGACAAAAGCCGAGGGCACGGGAATTTTATGTATTGGGAGCGTTGGCGAAATTTGTGATGGACTGGCAGTACCAAAACGGTAGCGATGCGCTACAGAAATATCTCGACGGCATCGGGGCGCTGTCGATGCAAAACAGTGACCGTGTCTTTCGCAAGATCTACGAGGCGAGCCGCAAATACTCGATGTATGGAAGCGACTACGATGATTTGATGACGCTCTATGCCGAGGTGAAAGAGACATTGAAGAAAGAGGATATCGTTTCGATTGATCAGGCAAACATCGCCTTTGTCATGGGAGCTGTGGATTTAAAAACGTATCGTGAAAACAGACCGAAAAAGGAGGAAAACAATGGCTGAAAAAGAGATTGCAAAGCAAGCGGAACTGCTTTTTTTGTGGGATGGAGAAAACTGGAATCCAAATGGCGACATACTCAATGCCAATGCGCCGAGGTATGATGAGGTCAGCCGTAGAGCATTGGTGAGCGACGTACGGATCAAACGGACGATTCGCGATTATCTGGATGCCAAAGGATATGAGATTTTCGTCAAGGAAGAGGTGAGTGGGAAGGGACTGGCTGACGGAAAACAGCGAGTCAAGACCGTAGCGGGTGCCGCCGAAGACGTTGAGCGTGCCATTTTGCAAAAGTGTATCGATGTGAGAGCTTTTGGTGGAGTCTTTCCCGTTGAAAAGCAGACCAACAGCCTGACCGGTCCCATGCAGTTCAAGATGAGTAAGTCGCTGCATGAGACGGAGATTGTCTTCGTCAAAGGGACGGGAGCGTTCGCCAGTCAGGCGGGCAAAGAGAATAAAACTTTTCGGGAAGAATACATCCTGCCTTATGCGATCTTCGGTACCTACGGCATCGTCAATGCCTTGGCCGCAACGGATACCGAACTCGGCGAAGAGGATGTGAAAGCGGTACTTGAAGGGCTCTGGATGGGGACAAAAAACCTGATCTCTCGGAGCAAATTTGGACAGATGCCCCGTTTCTTGCTCAAAATCACCTATAAAGAACCAGGCCATTACATCGGTGCACTCGATAACCTGGTGGATCTTGTGAGCAACAAGGAGGCGCGAAACGAAATCCGGACCATCGATGAATACCGCATCGATCTCATCCGACTGATTGAAAAGATGGATAAAGCCGCTGACAAAATCGCCATGGTGGAGTATTGGTACGATGAAGCCCTCACGATCGAACCGATACCCGAAACGTGGCAACGCAGGGACTTTGGGATATAGCGATGGTATTGGTTTGGCGTATCGAGGCCGATTATGGTCATTTCAGCCATCCGGCCACGAATTACAGTTCACTCACCTACCCCGTACCGCCCAAGACCACTGTGATGGGAATGCTGGGAGCCATTATGGGGGTGCAAGATTATCTGTCGTTCAATGCCATGAGGTATGCTGTGGTTGTGGAGCGACTGGAGGGGAAACGGCAATTTTGCTTCAATGGTATCAAGGATGCTCTCATTGAGCTCGATCCGTCCAAGGAGCGAAACGGCTTTCGTAAAGGGCGTAAACAGTTTTACCGGGAGCTTCTGGTGTCACCACATTACAGAATCTACTGCGATCTTTCGGAGGTGGGAAAAGATGTCCGCGACCGTCTACTCTTCGCGATGGAAGATGGAAGGGCTTATTATCCTCTCTATATGGGAGTCAACTTCTGTCTTGCCTCCTATTCATTTTTGGGAATTGCTGAGGGGTGTTCGATCCGATATGATGATGTAATGGTGGATTCCATGGTTCCTCTGGATGTCGACTTCGAGTTGGAGGATGGGAAATCCTATACCGATGTGCGGATGGCGACCCGGATCGCAAATGGGCGAGAATTCGGAGGTTTCAGGGATTATTTGGTAGAGACATCAGGCCGTTCGATTCGTTGTCGCGATGTGGGCGTGTACGAAGTGGAAGGTAGCCGTGTTATATGGAGTTGAGCGAAATTCTTTCACACCCGGGTAAAAGGCTGATCGATCATATCGGCCGGATAGAAGCTTTTGATGGAGATAGGCTCTTTATCTTGGCCGCAAAGTTTCATGATCTAGGAAAGTGTACCGAATCTTTCCAGTGCTACATTCGCAACAAGAGCGATTCGGCGGATCCTCATGCAGGTGTTTCGGCACTGGCCTTTTTATTGGCCAATGCCGATAGACTCTCATCCAAAGAGCTGCTTATGATTTCCGATGCGATCTTTTCGCACCATACGCCGTTAAAAAGTAGAAAAAAGTTGGCTGAAACGCTTTCGGTGCAGATGGGATGGTCCTGGAATCTTTGGCAGCGGCAATATGCCGAGTTGTTGGCGAACGAGGAAGTTGAAAGATGGTGGAACCTTCCCGGAATGGACAAAGAACTGTTGGAAGACTTGGGTTTCGATTTCGACGAGCTGCAGATGGGTCCGGAAGATTTCATCCACCAGAAATTGCTCTATTCAAAACTGATTTTCGCTGATAAATATGAAGCAATCACTTCGAAGACCTTTCATCCTCCTGCTCTGAAGTGTTCGGTCGAAGATCTCGAACACTACAAAAAGAGAAAAGGTTTCGATACAACGTCGTTTCGCTCTAAAGCGGCGCATCATATTGTGAGGAATTGGAAGGAAGACCCCCAACGGGTGGTAACCATCACGGCGCCTACAGGTGCAGGAAAAACACTTGCCTCTTTGGAACTGGCATTGACTATCGCCAAAAAAGAGGGTAAAAAACGTATCATTTACGCTATTCCGTTTACCAGTATCATTGACCAAACTGTCGCGATTTTTTCGGAGATTTTTTCAGGAGGCATCACGGCCCATCATTACAGGGTGGCCTATCCCGAGATGGACGAAGAGGGGCACAACGACTATGACAGGATCAAATATTTGGTAGAGAGCTGGAGCCATCCTTTTATTGTAACCACTTTCTATCAGCTTTTTTTCGCGCTTTTCAGTGAACACAACAGTGACAACATCAAATTTCAAAGTTTGCGAAACAGCGTGGTGGTGCTCGATGAGGTGCAGGCGATTCCATTTGAGTTGTGGAAGGTGATGCAGCAACTTTTCGAGCCTTTGGCAAAGATATTAGGCACAGTTTTTGTGTTGATGAGCGCTACGATGCCGATCGTGGCCAGAAACGTTCCCGAACTGGCGGATAAGAAGGTGCTTTTTCGGAGTAAAAACCGTTACATTCTGAAATGGATCGATCTAAAAGAAACCGATGAGGAACGAAAGCTTGAAGAGCTGGCAATGGAAGTGATCGATGCCGCCGGCAGAGGACGTTCGGTGCTTTGTGTGGTCAATACTATCAAAAATGCCAAACGGTTGTATGGGCGTTTGAAAGAGAATATCGAAGAGGAACGGCTCTATGCACTCAACTCCTATATGTTGCCGGTCGATCGCGAAAAGACTTTGAGTGCATTACGTACAAAAACGTCCAATCGGGTAGAAGAGAAAGTGCTGATCTCCACTCAAGTGGTGGAAGCGGGAGTGGACCTTGATTTCGATATAGGGTTCAGAGAGCTCGCGCCTCTTAGCTCCATTATTCAAACTGCGGGTCGGATCAATCGTGAAGGGTTGCGAGGGCAGGCGGAAGTGAAGATATTCGATAAGTTGGGATATGAGATTTATGACAGTTCTTTGATGAGCGCGACGCGCAATCATCTTTTGATCGCTTTGCAGGAGTGTGACGGGATAGAGGAGCGGCAGATTCTGAAACTGGTAGAGAGCTTTTTTGCCACACTGGATTTGACCCTGTCGGACCGGTACGAAATTTTGAAAGCGATCGAAAAATTTGACTTTCCGAAAATTGGCGAGGCCTTACGGAAAATTTTCCGGCTCGAAGACGACTATACCGATTCAGTGGTGCTCGGCGTCGATCTGCGTGAAATGGAACGGCGATATTTCGAACTTGAAAAAGAGTTTGGGCGATGGGAATTGAAGCGTGCAAAAGAGAAAATGTTCAAATCGTTTCTCCCACATATTCTCAATATCAAGAAGAGAGATATCACAAAAAGTGGTGTGATATTTAAGAAAAGCGATCTGTTTGGACTGCTCTATTTGGAAGAATATCAGGGAATATACAGCGAAAAAACAGGCTTTTTGATTGAAGAGGAGCAGGGAATTGAAGGGTTGTTCGAATTGTTTTGACAATATTTTGTCAATAGGCTACAATTTGACAATATTTTGTCAAAAAGGAGAAAAAATGCAAGCCGTCAACTACTCTCATGCTAGAAACAATCTCAAATCGTTGATTGAGGATGTGGATCGAAATTTCGAGGAGTATCTTATCACTACCAAAAACGATGCCAAGGCGATACTTATTTCGGTGGATGAATACAACAGCATGAAGGAGACGCTCTATTTGCTTTCGACTCCTGCCAACAGGGAGCGTTTGTTGGAGTCGATTCGTCAGATTGAAGCCGGAAGGTTTCAGGAAAGAGAGTTGGTAGAAGAGTGATTGTAGCGTTTTCCGACATTGCCTGGGAAGATTATCTCCATTGGCAGCAGACCAATAAAAAAGTGCTCAAACGGATCAACCTGCTCATTAAAGATATCACGCGCAATCCTCAAGACAATCATGGGCTTGGCAAACCGGAGATGCTCAAAGGTAATCTAGCCGGTTACTTTTCCCGGCGAATTACCGACGAGCATCGGCTGGTTTACAAGGTAGACGGTGATTGTCTGATCGTCGCCCAATGCAGATTTCATTATGTATGACCCCGATCTCATCACCGGTACGACGGTGCAGTATTACGTTACCTGCAAGAGAGAGGCATGGCTCTTCGCCCACAGAATTTCAGCGGACCAAAACGATGAAAATATCCTTATGGGGCGGGCACTTGCGGAGATCAAGGAGGAAAAACAGCTTGAGGATTTCGCCTTTTCCAACCTCAAGTTCGACAAAATTGGCAAAGAACGGGGTCATTACGTAGTCACGGAATACAAAAAAAGCTTTAGAAATCCGGAAGGTGCGAAGATGCAGCTGCTCTTTTACATGTACCTGCTCAAAAAGAATCTTAAACTCAGGAAAATCGACGGTAAGGTCATCAGTGGCAAAAAGGTGCTTTTCGTCGAAGGAAATGAGGAAAATATGCGGATGATGGAGGCGTTACTTGAAGAGATGAGCCGGTTTTTGGATGAGCCAAGGCCACCCAAGCCTGAAAAGATCGCCTTTTGCGCCAAATGCGGATACCGTAACTACTGTTATTGAAGGTTACATATGTATGTGATTTTATTTTATGACATTGCCGATCGTTCCATGAAGGAAAAAGATAATAGCCGGAGCATTCGGAAAGCGGTCGAGAAGTATCTGCCCAGGGTGCAATATTCGGTTTTCGAAGGGGAGATTCGACCAAGTGATCTCAAAAAGCTCAAAGCGAAGCTAAAAAAAGAGTGCGAACACGATCTTGATTCCATCGTCATATACGAATTCGACAAACCCAGCTATACTCGTAGGGAGGTCATCGGTATCGACAAGAACGAGCCGCTTTTCAGTTAGGAGCAAATATGCAAAAAAATGACCGTACTCATTTTATACTGAGTCCCGGGAGGCTTAGACGCCGAGACAATAATCTCTATTTCGACCGTTATAACGAAGATGAGACGTTGGTGCAGGCGAAAATTTTACCCATAAACGCCATCGATGAAATCTATGTACTAGCCAGAGTGGAGATTGACAGTTACACTCTAGCTTTTCTGGCTGACAATAATATCCTGTTGCATTTCTTCAGCCCTTACCAGAGTTTTAGAGGAAACTTCTATCCCAATACCCCGAATAGCGTCAATAAAAGCGGTTTCGTGCTGCTGCAACAGGTACGGGCTTTCGACGATCCGAAACAGCGTCTTTATATTGCCAAAGCCTTCACCGAGGGACAGATACGCAATGGCGTCTACAATTGTATCCGACGTGGGGTGGAGATGGAAGAAAAACCCCATTTGGAAGCGCTGGAAAGTGCCCGAAGCATCGGTGAAGTGATGGCGGTAGAGGGTGCGTTTAAAAAAGAGTACTACCAGCGTTGGAATACTATTGTCAAAAACCAGCGCAGCTTCAAGTTTACCATCCGTACCAAACGCCCACCAGCCGATAAGATTAACGCGATGATATCCTATGTCAACACTCGTATTTACAACGTGGTACTTAGTGAAATCTACAAAACAGAACTCGATCCGCGCATCGGGTTTTTACATGAGCCAAATTATCGGGCTTTGAGCCTTCATCTGGATGTTGCGGAGATCTTCAAACCCGTCATTGGAGACAATCTCATCTTCACCCTGCTCAACCGTGAGCAGATCACCTCCAGATCGTTCCAAGTGAATGCCGGCCGCATCCGTTTTACCAACGACGCCATCAAGACAATCGAAACGGCGATGATCGGCAAACTAACCGAACAGATTACTATTGGTAAGCAGCGGCTCACTTGGAGACAGATAATCCGTCGCGAGGTCAATCACCTTAAACGCTGCATTTGTGAATATGACGAGTATCGTCCTTTTTATCAGGGTAAACCCAAGTAAAGTGATTTTTAAGATTTTTAAAACCCTATTTTTATGGGAATAGCTAAATAGAAAACTTTTGGATAGCAGCTGTTTTTCAGGTATAATTTTAAGGAAATGGATACCTGAAAGCTCCTTCTTATGGAGTAATTGGTGCTATTTTGAAGTACCCTATGGGAATTGAAACACGATTGAGATAGACGTTTCAACTATCACTAACTTCATTTTGAAGTACCCTATGGGAATTGAAACCAGATTTCAGTGCAAGGATAAAAGATCAACTTGACTTTTATTTTGAAGTACCCTATGGGAATTGAAACCCATCTACATCGACAGGAATATATATATCCTCTCATTTTGAAGTACCCTATGGGAATTGAAACTGACGATGCGGAAGTATACTCCTCGATGAGCTTCTTATTTTGAAGTACCCTATGGGAATTGAAACTTCGGGTCCGGCAGGCATTGCAAAAGCGAAAAGCATTTTGAAGTACCCTATGGGAATTGAAACCCATCGACGAGTGGGCGGACAGATTTCGGAAGCTAATTTTGAAGTACCCTATGGGAATTGAAACCTGATACAGAGTGGGTAAATGTTACCACAGACTGGATTTTGAAGTACCCTATGGGAATTGAAACGGAATTTTCTACCGTTGATAGTCCATGATGAGTAGATTTTGAAGTACCCTATGGGAATTGAAACACTGCTGTAATCGATTGAAAATTTTCGACAACTGATTTTGAAGTACCCTATGGGAATTGAAACTAAGCTCCCCAGCCGTAAGTAACGGGCCATTCTTTTATTTTGAAGTACCCTATGGGAATTGAAACTGAGTTTGGAACGAAAGAGTTTCAAGCTTAGGCGAATTTTGAAGTACCCTATGGGAATTGAAACATGACAACATTACAAAGATCCTAAACACTGTTTACGATTTTGAAGTACCCTATGGGAATTGAAACCTTCTTGATGAGCATGGTTTCGATATACTAAAAGAGTATTTTGAAGTACCCTATGGGAATTGAAACTGATGAGCGTGACGACATTGAAAGAATGTCTTGGATTTTGAAGTACCCTATGGGAATTGAAACTGTCCCTGGCGACGTCATGGAGGACACCGACCTGTATTTTGAAGTACCCTATGGGAATTGAAACTGCTTCAGGTACGACCCATACTATGGTTCTATCAATTTTGAAGTACCCTATGGGAATTGAAACCCATCGACGAGTGGGCGGACAGATTTCGGAAGCTACATTTTGAAGTACCCTATGGGAATTGAAACAAATGAAAGATGAAATTTACGGAAGTACGATTGATTTTGAAGTACCCTATGGGAATTGAAACTGCCACGCTTGGCATGAAAAAAGTCGAACGTACAATTTTGAAGTACCCTATGGGAATTGAAACTGAATAAATACGTCTGTCCGAACTGCGGATATATATTTTGAAGTACCCTATGGGAATTGAAACTGAGTTTGGAACGAAAGAGTTTCAAGCTCAGGCGAAGCATTTTGAAGTACCCTATGGGAATTGAAACTCGATCAAGATATTTTCATTGGTTGCAGAACTGAATTTTGAAGTACCCTATGGGAATTGAAACTAAGTATTCCGTAAAATACGGAACAGATAATCAACTTTATTTTGAAGTACCCTATGGGAATTGAAACTGAGTTTGGAACGAAAGAGTTTCAAACCCAGGCGAAGCATTTTGAAGTACCCTATGGGAATTGAAACATTGTTTCGTAAAAACCATCTTTCCACCAGTCATCATTTTGAAGTACCCTATGGGAATTGAAACGTTTCGCTCCCGGCCCTTTTCCGACGATCCTCGTCAATTTTGAAGTACCCTATGGGAATTGAAACTAATAAGAAATACGTCGTACTTCTGCAGGACACTATTTTGAAGTACCCTATGGGAATTGAAACTTGATCGTGTCATCCATGGCGACCGTTTTTGATTCTATCAACTACTAGAAAGAAATTTGTTACGAAAACGGTGCCGAAACTCTCTTTTTAATCGCCTCTTTGTCGTCGTACATCTGTTTATCTGCGGCTTCGAGTGCATCGGAAAAAGATTCGCCTTCTTTGCAGGCGTGGATTCCGTAGGAGAAGCTGGTTTTGAACGAATGTCCGTTGAATTTCAATGTCTTTTTCAGTAGAAGTTCCCGGCATAGGTGCATTCTCTTTTCCGCTTTTTCGGCACTCTCTTCCGTGTCGAAGAGGAGCAGAAACTCGTCTCCGCCGTAACGCACGACGGGTATGCCGAGTGATTTCAGATGGGAGCTGATGTATTTTAGAACCTTGTCCCCGGCGATATGCCCGAGGGTGTCGTTGATCTGTTTGAAATAGTTGAGGTCGACGATGGCGAGGATGCACGCTTTTTTAAAGTGGCCGTTTTCGTCGAGGAGGTTGGCATCGACCCATTTTCTGTTCCATGTTTTGGTCAGAGAGTCGGTGTAGACACTCTCTTTGAGCCGTTCGATCTCCTGCCTGAGCGCTTCGGTTTCGCTGATGCTCTCCCGCAGGAGGGTCTCATCGTGTGCTTGCATCGCATCGAGTGCCTTTTTCGACGCTTTGTCCAGATGCGTGACCTGTTCGCTGCTTTTTTTGTTCAGATCGAGAAGTTTTTCGATCTGCATGACAAGTGACCGTTCCGCGACTTCCGTCAGTGTTTTGGGATCGATTCCATATTTTTTCGCGATTTCTGAAAATATCGACGCGTAGATGGACGGTGTCACGATTTCAAGAGTATCGATGGCCGATTTGCACTCTTGAGACGCCGCTTTGACGATGGCTTGATCCATAACGTACTAACCTCCTGGGAGATGGTTGTTTTGGAAAGCATATCGAAATAAAATGTACATTTTATGTAAAAAACGGGGCGAAAAACCCTTCGAGCGAGGCGGGCATCGTCGATGTGTCAACGAGCGATGACGCTTACCGGGTACGGTTCGGAATCTATCTCGATAACGAATTCGGCACCTCCGTCGCCGTTGAGCGCATAGATTTTCCCTCCGATTTTACTTTCGATGATAAGTTTCGAGATATAGAGCCCGAGGCCTGTCCCGTCTTTGTGTTTTTTGGTCGTAAAGTAGGGGTTGAAAATGTTTGGAAGATTTTTCTCTTCGATGCCCCCGCCATTGTCCATAATGTGAATGGAGATTTTCTCCCCCCTGCGATGTACATCTATCCAGATCGTCGGCTCTTCGACGTTACGGTCGACCAGGACGTCTTTGGCGTTGCCGATGAGGTTGAGTATGACCTGTGAAAACTCGCCCGGGTACCCCAGAATGAAAACGGAATTTTTCGGCGGCGTATACTCTATTTTTATATGATGATATGTCAGGGATGCCTGGATGATATGAATCGCGTTTTGAATGTGGGCATGCAGGTCGAATCGCTCTTTCTCTTTCCCCGGTTCGAAAAATCGGCGGAAATCCTCGATGGTTTGTGACATGTATTTGAGCAGGGTATTGCCTCTGCGGATCTTTTTCTGCAGATACTCGGGACTGAGCTCGCCGAAAGAGGCCGCGGCATCGAGATTCATGAAAATGCCGCCAATCTGTGCCAGAGGTTGTCGCCACTGATGGGCGATATGGCCGATCATCTCTCCCATCGTCGCCAGTTTGGACTGCTGCATCAGCAGATATTCGTGTTCGAGACGTTTGTTCATCTCTTCGTCGATACGTGCCTGAAGATTCTGTTTTGCCGTTTCGTGGCTGGTTACGTCGTTGAAGATCAGTTTGATATAGCGGTTGGTGTAGTTTTCCGACGCACTGGAAGAGATTTCGAAGGTACGTTTTCCGATGATCATTTTCTTTTCGACGACCATGGAGCCGCTCCTGAGTTCATGGTAGATCGAATCCCACTGGGAAGGGGCGAAGAGGCGGTCTATCTCTTTGTCGATCAGCTCCTCGCCGAAGAGCGCGGCCGCTTTCTTGTTCATCCAGTGGATGACCTGATGGCCGTCGGCATCGAAAACTTCCACGATCGCTTCGGGAAGCATATCCATGATCTCCTGGGCATGGCGGATTTTGCTTTGCAAAATTTTCGTATAGTTGCCCCGTATCTGCTTGAGAATGTCACGGTCGGTAAGAATGCCGATGCATTGTCCGTCCCTGTCTGTCACGACGACCCGCCTGAACCCTTTTCTTTTCATGACATCGATGATGGAGGTGACGGCCGTTTCCGGTTTGGCTGTAAAGAGCGGTGCGGACATATGTTTTTGCAGCGAATCGTCGGGGTTGCCCTCTTTGTAGGCGAGTTCGAGGATATCTTTTTCCGTTACGATCCCTTCGGGGCGGTTTTTGTCGCCGACGATGATCGAACCTATGCGCAGCCGTCTCATCAGGGCGAGTGCCCTGCGGACGGTCTCGTCTCTTCCGAGCATCGTCACATGCTGGCCGCTTTTGAGGATGTCGGAGAGCTTCAGATCGATTTTATAGACATCCTTGTCGAGGTAGTCGAAAAGATCCTCCTGCAGGACGATACCGGAAAAGCGATTGGCACCGTCGGTCAGGACGATACGGCGGATCTGGTTTTTGCTCAAAAACTCGAACGCGAAGTCGATCGGCCTGTTTTCGTTGGCGCTGATGACCTTTTTGACGCAGATATCGATGGCGGGGGTTTCGAGGGGAAGCTCATTGTCGAGCATCCTGACGATATGGCTTTCGGTGAGGATGCCGACGGGTATCTGCTCTTTCAGCAGCACGACACACCCTTTCTTGTTCCGGTGCATCGTGGCGAGTGCATCTTTTGCCGAAGCGGTCGAGTCGAGAGAAAATCCGTCGCACCTGGCGATAGTTTTGAGGCTGATCATGAGGCGGGTTTCCTGTAGAGGCGGTAGCCTATGCCGCTGATGTTTTCAAGGATCCCGTCATGGGTTTTTCTGCGAAGATTCCGTATCTGGCTTCGGATCGCATTGGGTGTCATCGCTCCATCCGGCCAGACGGCCTGTTCGAGAAGTTCGTAAGAGACCACCTCCTCCTGGTGATCGATGAAAAAATCGAGCAGCTGTATCTCTTTTTTGCGCAGAGGGATCGTCTCATCGCCCTTGTAAAGGCATTTTGCCTTCGACTGGTAGAAAAACCCCTCTCCAAGATCGACCGCTCCGAATCTGTTGTCGATCGCTTCGAGCTCCTGCAACGCTTTGTCGAAAGCCCCGAAAAGCTCCTCACTCGTCATCGGTTTGACCAGATAGCGTGTCAGGCCCAGTTCGACGACCTTCAACAAAAAATCTTTGTCGGTGTAGGCAGTCGACATGATGATGCGGGTTCTGGCATCCTTTCGGCGAATCGTTTCGCAGAAATCGATGCCGCTCATGCCGGGCAGATTGATATCGAGCAGGATGATTTCCGGATGTTTGCGCAGATAAAGATCATAGGCGTTTTCGGCATTTTCGGCTTCGTAGATGTCTTTGCAGAAGCGGCGCAGAAATTCGGAAATATAGGCTCTGAGTTCATGGTCGTCCTCGACGTAGAGAACGGTACAGCGCTTCATCGCGCGGATAAAATCTTTTTGCTCCATGGGTGTCATTCCTATTTTTTGAACTGCTGCATCCAGTCGAGATTCTCTTCGACCATATTCTTGTATTTTCTTTCGAGTTCCCGTCTGATCGACTCGAGCTCCTCCACGGTGAAGAATTCGAGATAATCGGGATTGATTGTAGTATCGTTGCCGTCGAAACTGAGCAGTTTTTCTATTTCGTGTAGCAATTTTTCTTTTTCCATTCGGATATCTTACCTCAAAATATAGAATGGTATACTAACGCAAAAAAATTGAGGAGTCGATTATGGTCGAAGTGGGAGAAAAAGCACCGGAGTTTTGCCTTCCAAATCAAGATAACGTCGAAATCTGCCTGCGCGATCTCAAAGGAAAATGGGTCATTCTCTATTTCTACCCCAAAGATCTCACGCCCGGATGCACGACGGAAGCGTGCGAGTTTACCGAAGCGATGCCCCAATTCGAGGAGCTGGATGGCGTCATTTTGGGTGTGAGCCCCGATTCGCCCGAGAGGCACCGCAAGTTCATCGAGAAAAAAGGCCTCGCGATCACGCTCCTGAGCGACGAGAACAAAGAGGTGCTCAAAGCTTATGGTGCATGGGGACTCAAAAAACTCTATGGCAAAGAGTATGAAGGGGTGATACGTTCCACATTCATCATCGATCCGGAGGGCAACGTCGCGGCTGTCTGGCCCAAAGTACGGGTCAAAGGACACGTGGAAGCGGTGAAAGAGAAATTACAAGAGTTAAAAACTAAAAACCAAAAGTGAAAAGTTTCGGATGCGGCTTTGCCGCTACCGTAAAAAGCTACTCACTACCCACTACCTACTGAGCCCGCATGGCGGGCGTCTCACTTTCGTTAAACAAAGCTTAATTTAAGAGCTATTTTAGTATTATTGCACTCCCTTTTATTAGGGAAACCTCACATGTGTCAATCCTTGACAGGTTGCGCGATTTCGCGTTGATGGGCACAGAGGAACAAACCTGGCCATATGGCACAGACAACAAAAATATTCTCAAGGAGAACCCATGGTCACTATGAAAGACCTTCTCGAGTGCGGTATGCACTTTGGACACCAGACACGTCGTTGGAACCCGAAGATGAAAAAATTCATCTTCGGCGTAAGAAAAAACATTCATATTATCGACCTGCAGAAGACGCTTCGATATTTCCGTTATACCTACAATGTCGTTCGCGACGCGGCAGCCGATGGCAAAACGGTCATGTTCGTCGGTACGAAGAAGCAGGCGCGCAATGCGATCGTCGAGCACGCACAGCGCTGCGGCATGCCCTACGTTCAGACCCGTTGGCTCGGCGGTATGCTGACAAACTACCAGACGATCCGCAAGTCGATCCGAAAACTCGAAGTGATCGAGGAGATGGAAGAGACAGGAAAGATGGATCTTCTGACCAAAAAAGAGGCGCTGATGCTCAAGCGCAAAAAAGAGAAGCTCGAGAATTACCTCGGCGGTATCCGCAACATGAAAAAACTTCCGGATATGCTCTTCGTAGTCGATGCGGTCAAAGAGCGCATCGCGATCAAAGAGGCGCGCCGCCTCGGTATTCCGGTCATCGCACCGCTCGATACCAACTGCGATCCGGACATTATCGACTACCCGATTCCGGGCAACGACGACGCGATCCGCTCCATCCAGCTCTTCTGCCGCGAGATGGCCGATGCGATCATCGAAGGACGCGAGCTTGCGGCACAGGAAGCCGAAACGGAAGAGGAAGTGAGCGAAGAAGAGATGGCGAAAGTCACGGAAGAAGCGGTTGCCGAAGGCGAAGCCGAAGAAGCAACTGAAACAAAAGGAGCGTAACCATGGCAGTTACTGCAGCAATGGTCAAAGAACTCCGCCAGATGACCAACGCGGGGATGATGGATTGTAAAAAAGCGCTCACCGAAACAAACGGTGACATGGAAGCCGCCGTCGAGTGGCTTCGCAAAAAAGGTCTCTCAAGCGCGGCCAAAAAAGCCGGCCGTGTCGCATCCGAAGGTGCGATCAGCATCGAGATCAGCGATGATCACCGCAAGGGGACGATCGCCGAGATCAACTCCGAGACAGACTTCGTCGCGCAGAACGACAACTTCAAGTCGCTCGTGAAAAAAGCGACACGCCATGTCCACTGCTCGACGGCGACCACGGTCGAGGATCTGCTCGAAACAGAGATCGACGGCACGAAATTCGAAGAGTTCCTGAAAGGCGAAATCGCGAAAATCGGCGAAAATATCGTTATGCGCCGCTTCGTCACGATCGATGCCGGCGAAAACGGTACGGTCGAGGGTTACATCCACGGCAACGGAAAAGTCGGTGTTCTTATCGCTGCGAAATGCGACAGCGACAAAACATGCGAAGCGATCCGCCCGACACTCAAAAACATCGCGATGCACATCGCCGCGATGAATCCTTCCTATCTCGACGAAGAAGCCGTTCCGGCCGAAGTGATCGAGAAAGAGAAAGAGATCGCGATCGAGCAGCTTAAAAAAGAGGGCAAGCCCGAGCAGATCTGGGATAAAATCCTCCCGGGCAAGATCAAGCGTTTCCTCAAAGACAACACTCTCGTCAACCAGCCGTTCGTCATGGATGACAAGAAAACCGTCGGACAGGTTCTCGACGAAGCTGCCAAAGCGGTGGGCGGAACGGCGAAGATCGTCGAGTTCATCCGCTTCGAGCTTGGCGAAGGTATCGAAAAGAAAGAGGAAGATTTCGCAGCGGAAGTTGCGGCACAAATGGGCAAATAAGACCCGATGCCTCTTTCGACAACGCTCGAGCCGCCGATCTCCGGCGGCCCGGAGCTGATTAAAGCTGAACGACTCTCCCACGCATTCGACTACTCCCTTTTTGAAAATATAGACCTAACTATCCGTGAAAACGAAAAAGTCGCCGTCATCGGTGTCAGCGGCAGCGGAAAGTCGACACTTCTGCATATCCTGGCGACCCTTTTGAAGCCGCAACACGGAACGGTGGAACTGCTGGGTTCCGATATCTACAGCCTGACGCCGAAACAGCAGCTTGCGATACGACGTTTCGAAATCGGTATCATCTTTCAATTTCACTATCTCTTCAAAGGGATGAGTGCGGCGGAAAATATCGAAATCGCGACACTGTTGAGCGACACTGAATTCGACGATGCCCTGCTGAAGCGTTTGGGGATCGAAAACGTCGTTCATCAAAGGGTGACGGAACTCTCCGGTGGCCAGCAGCAGCGGGTCTCCATCGCCCGCGTACTCTCCAAAAATCCGCGTCTCATCTTTGCCGACGAACCGACGGGCAACCTCGACGACGAGACGGCGCACATCGTGATGGATGCGGTCTTCGAACATATCGAAAAGGTCTCCGGAGCCCTTTTTCTCGTAACGCACGACGAACGGATCGCCCGAAGCTGCGACAGGGTTTATCGGCTTGAAAACCAGGTATTGGAGCAGATTCAGTGAGCTGGTACAGCTTGCTGCAACCCGATAACGTCTACACATTCCTGCTTCTTTTCGTGAGGCTCTCGACCCTCTTCGTCTTTTTGCCCTTTTTTAATCATATGACCATCTCTCCGCAGATAAAAGCCGCATTCGCGTTCTATCTGACGCTGGTCCTGTTTCCGATCGTGCCCGTCACACCTGAACCGCAGAGTACATCGCTTCTTTTTGCAGCCATCCTCTCCGAAGCGGTCATGGGGCTGATAGCCGGCGTCGTGCTCAACATCGTCTTCGGAATATTCTCCTATGCCGGAGAGCAGATCGCCTTCGTCATGGGGTTTTCACTGGCGAGTGTCATCGACCCGCAAAGCCAGATCCAGTCGCCGCTGGTCAGCCAGTTCCTGACCCTTTTGGCGATGATCGTCCTTTTGGCGTTCAACGGCCACTACATGATTTTGACGTGGATGGTCGAAGCGCTGAGAAATGCCCCTCTCGGCGGGTTCGTGCTGAGCCATGAGATGTTCGACTACATTGTCAGTGCGATGGGCCATCTTTTCGTCATGGGGTTTTCGGTAGCGTTCCCCATCGTCGCCCTCTCCCTTCTTTCCGACATCATCTTCGGTATGCTGATGAAGACGATGCCCCAGTTCAACCTGCTCGTCGTCGGATTTCCGATCAAGATCGCCCTCTCTTTGGCAGTATGGTTCGCCGTGCTCGGCTCGATGATGCTGATCTTCAAGGGGGAGTTTCTTTCTGCCATCGATGTATTGATGCAGTGGATTCGGTAGGGAGTGTGTAAAATATCCGGTCCTGGATAGACGAAAGAGAATAGCGTGACAAAACGAGCGGCAAAGGTCTTCAGGAAGGAGAGGGGGATTTTCTAAAGCAAAAATAAATGATGTTGATTATACAATAAGTACCTGAGCAACTGCTACACATAACGGAACCTCCCTCGAAAACGGTGTTTGGGGTGGGTTCTCATCAAAGGCTTTGACAATGCGAATGCTTCTGATCAACCAGAATCCCGTCGTCTCCAAACTTGCGGGGTTGAGTGCCCAGAAATCGGGTATCGATATCGTGGAAAAGTCCTCGATCGAAGAGATGGGGAACGATACGTTCGACCTGTTGTTCATCGACGATGCCCGTCTGGAGGGGATGAGCCCGGAAGAGTTGAAAGCCGCCAGCGGCACCCGGAAGGCATGTCTGATCTATGCCGACGATGACGCGAAGATTCCGGGATTCGACTACTACATAAAAAAGCCTTTCCTTCCAACCGAGATGGTGGATCTGCTGAGCGAGATCAAAGACGACTTGCTGCTTCCCGAAATGGAAGAGAGCGTCGGCCATCCGGAAGAAAAAGTGACGGAGGAATCTTCCACTACACCGGAAGCGCAGGAGAATTTTGAAGATTTCGAATCCCTTTTGGAAGAGATCGATATGGAAGAGAGCGAACCTCGTTCCGAAGAGGAAATGGAGGCGGCAAAGGGCGAGGAAGAGGATTTCGAAGCGCTGCTCCAATCGATGGAAGAGGATAACGAAGCGGTTTTGGAAGAAGAGAGCGGCAGCGTTGTCGAAGAAGCGGCGGCGGAGAGGGAAACGGCTACCGAAGAGGCGGTGCGCGAGGCGGAAGAGATTTCCGAAGATGAAGAGATCGACTTCGAAAGCCTGCTCGAAGAGATGGATGTCGAAGAGCGGGAGTTCCCATCGGATGAAAACCTTCCTGAAACGGCGGAAGCCGAAGAGATCGAGACGTTGCACGAAGAGATCGACCTGGAAGAGGGGGAGGAGGAGCCGGCCGAAGAGGAGCCGATCAGCCTTCCTGAGCCCGAAGAGCCCCTTTCCGGCGTACTCGATGAGGAGCTGGTGAGCGAAGTGAAGGAGCTTCTCGAAGAGGGTTCGGAACCGGAAGAGGAGGTTACGGAAGATTTCGAAGCGCTGCCGGAAGAGGCTCTCGCGGAGGAAGGGAGGAAGCCGATGGAGAGCACACAGAGTGCGGCGGAACCGGAAGAGAAAGAAGCCGAAGTGGAGGCGGAGGCGGCCGAAGAGGAAATGGATGCCGGATTTTACGAAGAGTTCGAAGCGATTGCCGCCGCCGAGGAGACCCCCGAAGACGAGCTCGATCTCGTCTCCGAAGAGGAGCTCGGTGCGGTATTGGGCGAAACGTTTCTGCCTGAAGGGACCTCCACTCCTGGAGAGAACGCCAAAATGACGGCGAAAGAGGCGGATATGAGATCGCAAAGCGAAGAGACGGCGTTGATTTCAAAACTTCTCGGTATGGATCCCGAGGCGCTTCGCAAGCTTCTCGCGGGCGCGCAGATCAACATCACCATCACATTCCCGAAAGAGAGTTGAATGCAAAAAAAGTTTGGATCGATTTTGATTATATCGGGCCCCAGCGGAGCCGGTAAAAGTTCTTTGATAAACGCCGCGAAAGAGAAAATCGGAGACTACTATTTTTCCATTTCGACGACGACACGGCCGCCGAGGGAAGGGGAACGCGAAGGGGTCGACTACCATTTCGTCGACAAAGAGACGTTCGAAGCGGATATCCGCGCCGGGGAGTTTCTGGAGTATGCGCAGGTGCACGGCAACTACTACGGCACCTCCCTCAAACCCGTGAGAGAAGCGCTCGAAGCCGGCAAACTCGTCATTTTCGATATCGATGTGCAAGGGCACGCCATCGCCAGGGAGCGCATGGGAGATCTCGTCACGTCCGTTTTCGTTACGACTCCGACGCTCGAGGAACTGGAGCGAAGACTCAGGAGCAGGGCGACCGACGGTGAAGAGATCATTCAAAAACGGATACAGAATGCACTTGTCGAAATCGAATACATCACCGCTTACGATTTTCTGATCGTCAACGACGAGTTCGAAAAAGCCGTCGACTCGTTTATCGCCGTGGCGAAAGCCGCCCGGCTGAAAAAAGGAAGAAAACAGGCGTTGCAGTTTATCAATCGATGGAGAGGCCAGGAGGATTAGTTGATATCATAAGGCGTGCAACAGCCAACGATAGATATAATAAAACCAAAATTTTACAAGGAGACACTCATGGGTATGCCATCAATGCCGGAACTTCTGATCATTCTTGCAATCGTCGTATTGCTGTTCGGAGCGAAAAAGATTCCAGAACTCGCAAAAGGAATGGGGAGCGGTATCCGCAATTTCAAAAAAGCGATGAAAGAGGAAGAGGAAGAGGAACTCGCAGCTTCGGCGAAAGCTGAAAAGCAGGTCGAGAAGAAGGCGGAAAGCGCCGAAACCGTAAAAACAGAAGAGAAAAAAGAGGCGTAAGGAAACTTGTTGAAACGACGCGTCTACAAAGTTCTTCAAAAACACATCGACCATCCGATCGTGCTGGAGAAGCCCAAAGATAAAAACTTCGGCCACTATGCCACTCCCATCGCTTTTTCGATGGCCAAAGTTCTTCGCCGCAATCCGATGCAGATCGCCGAAGAGCTCGCCGAAAAACTGCGTGAAGAGGAGATGTTCGAAAAGGTCGATGCCCTCAAAGGGTACGTCAACATCAAGCTGAGCCGAAACTTTCTGAACGACTACACCGTTTGGGCACTCGAGCATGAAGAGGCGTTTGGAAAGGGTGAAAACGACACTTCCATCCTGCTGGAATTCGTCAGTGCCAATCCGACGGGCCCGCTGCACATCGGCCATGCGCGAGGTGCTGTCTGGGGCGACGTCCTCGCACGCATCGGAACGCATATCGGCTACAAAATCGAGCGCGAGTATTACGTCAACGATGCAGGCAACCAGATCTATCTGCTCGGCCTTTCCGTCTATCTCGCCGGACGCGAAGCGGTGTTGGGGCTCGATGTGGAGTGGCCGGAAGAGTATTATCGCGGGGAATACATCGTAGAGTTGGCACATAAGGCGGTCGAAGCGCTCGGGCGTGAAAAGTTCATGGACGAGACCTATATTCCGGAGATTTCGGAGTGGGCGAAAGAGCAGATGCTAGAACTCATCAACCAAAACCTTGCGGAAGTCGGGATTTTTTTCGACCATTACGTCAGCGAAAAATCTCTCTATGAGAAGTGGGATGAAATTTTCACGAAGCTCGTCGAAGCCGGTGCCGTCTATGAAAAGGATGGCAAGTGGTGGCTCAAGTCGACGGAACACGGTGACGAGAAAGACCGTGTTGTCGTGCGTGAAGATGGCCGGCCTACCTATCTGGCGGGCGACATCATCTACCACTACCTGAAATTCGAGCGCGGTTACGACCATTACATCAACATCTGGGGTGCCGACCACCATGGCTACATCGCACGCGTCAAAGCGGCGATCGCTTTTTTCGGCCACGACCCGCAGCGTCTTGAAATCATTCTTTCGCAGATGGTTTCGCTGCTCAAAGGGGGCGAACCCTACAAGATGTCCAAACGCGCCGGAAACTTCATTTTGATGCAGGACATCGTCAAAGAGATCGGTGCCGATGCGCTCCGCTTCATCTTTTTGACCAAAAAGAGCGATACACATCTCGAGTTCGATGTGGAAGATCTGAAAAGAGAGGACAACTCCAACCCGATCTACTACATCAACTATGCGCATGCACGTGTCTTTTCTCTTTTCGAAAAGGCGGGCAAAAGCCAGGAGGACCTTTTTCACGCTTCGATCGAGGGGTTGGGCGACGACGCGTACGACCTTCTTTTTACGGCGCTTCTTCTGCCCGAAGTTCTCGAAGATGCATTCGAAAGCCGCCAGTTGCAGAAAGTCACCGACTATCTGAAGTACCTGGCAGGCATGTACCACAAGTTCTACTACGACAACAAAGTCATCGGCACGCCGAACGAGGATGCGCTGCTGAAACTCTCGTCGATGGTGGCACTTTCTCTGCGTGTCGGCCTGAAAATGCTGGGGATCACGGCGCTTAAAAAGATGTAGAGGAAGATGCCGCTTCTCGCATCTTCTTTTGGAACACTATTTGCTATGTATGAGGCTAAGAGCTCCGGATTTTAGTTTGCAGACTGTTCCGGTCTTTCCGGAGCTCAATAAACAATTCTTCGATCGATTATCGATTATCCCGTTTTCCCAGTGAATCGAGAAACTCTTCGAGATTGTATTTCGCCCGGTAGTCCGGGACCATCAGATGAATCATAATGTCTCCAAGGTCGATAACCGTCCACTGCTCCCCTTCGTCTACCGCTATAAAACTTTCCCCTTCGGGTTTTAGAGTTTCTCTCAAATGATCGAGCAGTGCCAGTGTATGTTTGTCTCCCAGTGTGGTGGCGATGACCACATAACTGGTAAGGTACTCTTTGTCGCTCAGGTCGAAAACCTGAATATCTTCCGCTTTTTTCTGGTCGAGTTGATCGACGATGCGGTCGATACGTGATTGCATTTCGTTAGTCACGATTCTCCTTCGTATGTTTTGAATAGTATTGTAATACCTCTTCCCGGATCGGTTCCGGTATCCATTCCGGGACGATGTTTCGGCGCAGTTTCGTCGAACTGATCGGCATCTTCACTTCGAGGCGGATAAATCCTTCCGGAATCTTTTCGCCGTTTCGTGTCGCGACGACCCATTTCACTTTTCTGTTCAGTTCGTCGAAGCGGTGCCACCGATGCAGGCTCTCGAGGTTGTCCGCGCCGATAATGAGGTAAATTGTATCAAAAATTTCGGAAAAATGGTTGACCGTGTCGATCGTGTACGACGGCCCGCCTTTTTTTATCTCTATATCGCTCACTTCGATCCGCGGATCGAAGGCGGTTATCTTTTTCAACCATTCGAAACGGAGTTGTGGCGGTGCACTGTGGCCTTTTTTGAAAGGGCTGATATAGGCAGGCACGACGATGAGCTTGTCGATATCGAGTGACTGCAGCGCCTTTTTGATGACTTCGAGGTGTCCGAGGTGCGGCGGGTCGAAACTGCCACCGAAAATCGCGATTTTTTTGGGATGGGTTCTATTCATTTAATAATGATTATACACTTGATTTGATAAAATCAACGTAATTCTTTACGGTTAAGGAAAGCGTGTGGCATTAAGGATCGCTATCAACGGATTTGGGCGAATCGGGCGGAGCGTGGCACGCATCGTTTCGAAACGGGACGATGTCGAACTGGTCGCGATCAACGATCTCGCCGATCCGAAAACCCTCGAATATCTGACCAATTTCGACAGTGTCCACGGGCCTCTCGACGAGGAAGCCCTGGTCGAGGGAAACGTTTTGAGGCTGGGCGGGCAGTCGGTCGAGATTTTTCGCGAGCCCGATCCGGAAAACCTGAGGTTCGCGGATGCGGGTGCCGATGTGGTTCTCGAATGCAGCGGCCGCTTTTTGAGAAGCGAGATCGTGCAGACCCACATTCGCCATGGCGCCAAACGCGTCGTCATCTCCGCGCCTGCCGAAGACGATACGCCGACCTATGTTTTCGGCGTCAATGCGCACTCCTACAAAGGCGAAGCGATAATCTCCAACGCAAGCTGTACGACCAACTGCCTCGGCCCCATCGCCCGCGTCATCGACGAGATCTACGGCATAAAGACGGGGCTCATGACGACGATTCACGCCTACACGGGCGGACAGAGCCTGATGGATGCCGCGATCTCGAGCGATATGCGTCGATGCCGCGCGGCGGCGGTCAACCTCGTCCCGACCTCTACCCATGCCGCCGAAGCGATCTACAAAGTGCTTCCGAATCTCAAAGGAAAGCTTCACGGCCAGAGCGTACGGGTGCCTACACCCGACGTTTCGCTGATGGACCTGAACCTCGTGCTCGAAAAACCGACCTCCGCCGAGGAGGTCAATCTCCTCTTTCTGGAAAAGGCGAAAGGAGAGCTCAGAGGCATCCTCGGGATCGACGAGAAATTCGGCGTCAGCCAGGATTTTTGCGGTGATACGCGCAGCGGCATAGTGGCGACCGATCTGACACAGGTGATCGGGGGAAACATGCTCAAAATCATGGCCTGGTACGACAACGAATGGGGCTATGCCAACCGCCTTGTCGACATGGCACTACACATCTCAAAATAAAGGATATCCACCGATGCGACTTTTGACGATCAAAGACCTCGATCTTGCGGGAAAGAAAGTTTTTATACGATGCGACTTCAATGTACCACTCGACGAGTTTGGCAACATCACGGACGATCGCCGTATCCGCGCGGCGCTTCAGACGATCCGCTACTGCCTCGACCATGAGTGTGCCATCGTTCTCGCGAGCCATATGGGACGCCCGAAAGGGGAGTACAGCGAGAAATATTCGCTCAAGCCGGTAGCCAAACGTCTTCATGCGCTGCTCCATCACGACGTGACGCTGGCGAAAGATGTCGTGGGGCCCGATGCGACGGCCAAAGCCGCGGCGCTCCAGGGCGGCGAGATACTTCTTCTGGAGAATGTGCGCTTCGAACCGGGCGAAACGAAAAACGATCCGGAACTCGCGAAAAAGTTCGCTTCGATGGCTGAATTCTACGTCAACGACGCATTCGGCGTCAGCCACCGCGCCCATGCGTCGGTCGAAGCGATCACCCACTATTTCGATGCGGACCACAAAGGCGCCGGTTTCCTTTTGCAAAAAGAGATCAAATACTTCCACAAGCTGCTCAAGAAGCCGACACGCCCCTTTATGGCGATCGTCGGGGGAAGCAAAGTCTCGGGCAAGCTCGAAGCGCTCATCAACCTTCTTCCAAAAGTCGACAAGATGGTGATCGGCGGAGCGATGGCCTTTACGTTCCTCAAAGCGGCGGGGCTGGAAGTGGGCAACTCCCTGGTCGAAGACGATTTGCTCGATGACGCGAACCACATCGTTCAGGAAGCCAAGCGTCTGGGTGTCAAACTCTATCTGCCGGTCGACTTCGTCGTCGCTCCCGAGTTCAAAGAGGATGCCCCCGTAAAATACGTCACCTATCAGGAGATTCCGGCAGATTGGATGGGGCTCGATATCGGCCTGGCGTCGACACGCCTCTTCCGAGAAGCGCTCTCGGATTGCCAGACCATTCTCTGGAACGGGCCGATGGGTGTCTACGAGATGGACAAGTTCGCCCGCGGCAGTTTCAAACTCGCCAACTACGTGGCGGAATCGTACGCCACCAAGATTATCGGCGGGGGCGACACGGCCGACCTGATCCAGCGTGTCGGCGTCGACGACGAGATGACCTTCATCTCCACCGGCGGCGGTGCGAGCCTCGAACTGCTCGAGGGCAAGACGCTGCCGGGTATCGCGGCACTGCAGGTCGACGGGGATGACGATGAGTAAAATACTCGCCGCCAACTTCAAGACCAACCATACCCGCGCATCGACCCGTGCGTACATCGAAGCGCTCGATGCCCATCTGGACGCATCGGGGTACAAAGGAGAGACCTACATCTTCCCTCCTGCGACGGCGCTCGACCGTTTCGAGACGAAAGCCGACATCCGAATCGGCGCACAGAACGCCTATCCGACGGTCAAAGGCTCTTTTACCGGCGAGATCGGCCTCGAGCAGCTTGGAGAGTTCGGCATCGGCACCATACTCGTAGGCCACAGCGAACGGCGCCACATTCTGGGTGAGTCGCAGGCGTTCATCGCACAAAAATATGCATGGTTCAAAGAGCAGGGCTTTACCATCGTCTACTGCATCGGCGAGCCTTTGGAAGTGCGTGAAGCGGGTGACGATGCGGTTCGCCGCTATCTCGTCGACCAGTGTGAAGGTATCGATACGGCGTATGAAAAGCTGATATTGGCCTACGAACCGGTCTGGGCGATCGGAACGGGACGAACGGCCACACCGGAGCTGATCGAGCAGACCCATGCCGTCATCAAGAGATTGAGCGACCGCCCGCTGCTCTATGGCGGAAGCGTGAAACCGCAAAATATTGCAGACATTTTGGCTGTTCCCGGTTGTGACGGAGCACTGATCGGCACGGCGAGTTGGGACGTCGAAAGCATGGTTTCCATGCTGGAAACAGCGATGAGAGATGAGAAGTGAGCAATGAGAAATTGGAGTGAGCCGCTTTGCGGACAACTATAGGAATAGACGGCAACGATCCGCTGAAAGGACAGAGTTATCGGTTCGCTCTTAGAATCGTGAAACTCTGTAGATGGCTTCAGGAAGAGTGCAACGAATATATTTTGAGCAAACAGTTGCTTCGTTCCGGTACAGCGATCGGTGCTCTGGTTCACGAAGCTGAGTTCGCCCAATCGAGATCCGATTTTCTCAACAAGCTCTATATCGCTTTGAAAGAAGCCAATGAAACGAAATACTGGCTCTATCTTTTATATGATAGCGCGCTAATCAATGATAAAATGTTTCAGAGCATTCATCCCGATATCCAATCGTTATTGAAGATTCTCGTATCGAGTACAAAAACTTTAAAAGAACAGGTAAAACATTGACAATGGGAAATGAGATAGGTTTGAATGCAATCCATTTTCAATTTCAATGGAAGCCCGCTATGCGGGCATCCGGAATTTCTCATTTCTCATTGCTAATTTCTCATTAAAAGGATTTTTCATGATAATGAAAGGAAAACGCGGCCTCATCGTGGGTGTCGCAAACAACAAATCGATCGCATACGGCATTGCCAAAGCGTGTCATGAGCAGGGGGCGGAACTTGCGTTTACCTATCTCAACGACGCGCTCAAAAAGCGTGTCGAGCCGATCGCGGCGGAGTTTGGCAGCGATATGGTCTACCCACTCGATGTGAGCAAACCCGAAGAGTTCGAAGCCCTGGCGGAGAATCTCGAAGCGAAGTGGGGGACGTTCGACTTCGTCGTTCACGCCGTGGCGTTCGCTCCGAAAGAGGCGCTCAGCAATCCGTTCGTGGAGACGACCAAAGCGGCCTTCGATGTGGCGATGGACATTTCGGTCTACAGCCTTATCGAATTGAGCCGCCATATGCTTCCGATGCTGAACGACGGAGCCTCCATTCTCACGCTCAGCTACCTCGGTGCCGAAAAGTACATTCCCAACTACAATGTCATGGGTGTCGCCAAAGCGGCACTCGAAGCGTCGGTACGCTACCTCGCCGCGGATCTCGGGCCACGAAAGGGCATCCGCGTCAACGCGATCAGCGCAGGCCCCATCAAGACCCTGGCGGCCAGCGGTATCGGCGACTTTCGTTTCATTCTCAAATGGAACGAAGCCAACGCACCTCTGCGCCGCAACGTCACGATCGAAGAGGTCGGCAACAGCGCGATGTACCTGCTGAGCCCGCTCGCGAGCGGCGTAACCGGCGAAGTGCACTATGTCGATGCGGGCTATAACCTGATGGGCATGGCGGCCGTCGACGAAGAGGACGGAAAAGCGGTTCTGAACTGGGATAAACAGAAATAAGTGTTACTTAAAGTAAACAAAGATCGTGATAACTCTAGATAATCCATTATAATAGTTATTTAAGTTTGTTATATGGTATAATGGCGCTTGCAAGCTAAAAAACAAAAACCCTAAGGAGTAGGAATGAAATTTGCAAAACTGAGCCTCGCGGCGATCATGGCAATGGGAATCAGCGCATTCGCTGATGTAAAAGTGAGCGGAGACGTCAAAGTTTACTACGGTACGAACGATGCCGACAAATGGGATGGCGTTCTGGGCAATGCTCAAACAACTCCCCCTTCTACACATACACCTTCGGACGCGAGCCTTTTCGGACAAGATAACTCTTATGCGAATGCAGCGGTAAGTATCGATGCTGAGACTGAACTTGCCGACAGTATCAAAGCGAAAGTCGGCTTCACGATGCTTGAAACGATGGGCCTCGAAAGCAGCATCGTAAGTGATGTATGGGCAGGAAGCAAAGTAGGTTCTCAAATGTGGTTCGACGAAGCGAACCTCCAGGGAACGGTTTTCGACAAAACCGCCGTCATCTTCGGACGCCAGTACCTTGATACGCCGATGGTTTTCTCTGAAAGATGGAACATCGCGGCAAACAGCTATGACGCTGCAGTCGTCGCCGACAGCCATCTCGAAAAGACGACGCTCGTCGCTGCATGGGTTATGCGAAGCAATGTCAATGGCGGTGCTACCGTTGCAACTGACGATCGTTTCGGTGGTCAGCCTTTCACTACTTTCGGTGACAACGGCGCTTACGCGTTCGGTGCTGTAACTACCGCTATTCCGATGACGACTGCGCAGGCTTGGTACTATGCTGTCGACTCTGTCGCCACTGCTTATTGGCTGCAAGCCGACGTTACGCCGGATATCGACAGCGATATGAAACTTGAAATTGGTGTACAGTTCGCAGGTACGGCTCTTTCTCATAAAATCAACGATGATGCGACTGTATGGGCCGCTAAAGTCGGTGTCAACGTTGCCGGTTTCGATATCTCCGGTGCCTACTCTTCTGCCGACAAAGGTGACCTCGGTTTCACGAACGTTGGCGGTGCACAGTCCAAACTCTACACTGAAGCATGGTGGAACTACGGATACGTATCTGCACCCGATACGGATGCTTACAATGTATCTATTTCTTACATGGCGGAAGGCATTGCCAAACTCGGCGCATACTATACTGCAACCGACAGCAATGACAGAGGCGAGGATCTTACCGAATTCACTTTGACAGCTGATAAGTCTTTCGGTGCGTTCGATGCGGCTTTGGCATACATCTATACAGATGCAGAAAATCAAAACAACGACGACGCGTTCAATACCGTTCAAGTCTATCTGACTTACAACTTCTAATTTAAAGTATATTAGCTTTAAAACCTGCCTGCCTTCGGGCGGGCTTTTTTTATGCCAAAGTTTTCGCGATTTTGCTATAATCCTCGAAAAAAGGAGAGATCGTGAAAAGGCTGTTTTTACTTCTTCTAACTTCGCTGCCATTACTCGCAAGCCAATACGCCACACTGAAAGACGGTACCAAAATCATTTTGAAAGATGACGGGACATGGGAAAAAGTGGAAATCATTCCGGAAAACGCTGTCGATGCGACCAAGGTAAGCCCCCTTGCGGAAAAGATCATCAAGGCGTTACAGGGCAAATGGAGCTCGAAAGATGGGAAGATTGCCTATTGTTTCCAGGGCAACAGGGTCACTTTCACAAAAGATGGGAAATCGAAAACAGAATCTTTCAAAATCGAAAATATCGAGCCCGATACATTGAGATTCCATCTCAACGCCGGTGAAACGACGAAAATGGGCTTCTTTTCGGTCGGTGGATTTACACGATATCTGAAACTTTCCAAAGATCATGCAACGCTTCTCGACCGGTCGGAAACATTTCCCGTAACACTTCACAAAGTGCAGTAAGGGCACGATGTCTCTTTTCATCCGTAAACTCCTTTACATCGGCGGGATGCTCGGGCTCATTTCGCTCATCTCATTTCTCGCCATACACGCCGCGCCTAACAGTTTTTTCGCGGCAGGAGAGCTCAACCCCAACATCACCAAAGAGTCGATCGAGCATCTGAAGGCGATCTACGGCCTCGACAGGCCGCTGTGGGAGCAGTATGTCCGCTGGGTCTGGGCGCTGCTGCATCTCGATTTCGGCCTCTCGTTCGCCAGTGGCAACAGTGTCAGCAGCGAGATCGCTTCGCGCATTCCCATAACCTTGACGATGAATATCGTTTCCATGCTGTTCATTTTTTTCATTTCGCTTCGTCTTGGTATCAAGGCGGCGCTGAAAGCGCAGAGTCCGGCGGACAGAGCCATCAAACAGCTCTCTTTGGTCAGTTTCGCGATGCCCTCTTTCTACCTCGCACTTCTGCTCATTCTCTTTCTCTCCCTCAAGCTCGGTTGGTTTCCCATCAGCGGGTTGCAGAGTATCGAACCCAAAGAGGGTCTGATGAAGTGGTTCGACTACGCATGGCACCTCGCCATCCCCATCTTCGTCATGGTCTTTGGAGGGATCGGCGGTTTGACGATGTATGTGAGATCTTTGACGCTGGAGATTTTGAAAAGCGATTACATCTTTTTCGCCAAGGCCCGAGGCATCGACGACAAAAATATCCGAAAGCGGTTTATCATGCCGAATCTCATGCCTTCGATTGTCACGATCCTCGGTCTTTCTTTGCCGGGGCTTATCGGCGGCAGCGTCATCATCGAATCGATCTTCTCGATCAACGGGATGGGGCTGCTTTTCTATCAGTCGGCACTGAGCCGGGATTATCCGGTGATTATGGGGATTTTGATCATTACGGCATTTCTGACGCTGCTCGGAAACGTTCTGGCCGATTTGGCACTTTGGAGACTCAATCCGTATGCGAAGAGGGGATGATGGAAGATGGAAGATGGAAGATGGAAGATGGAAGATGGAAGATGGAAGATGGAAGATGGAAGATGGAAGATGGAAGATGGAAGATGGAAGCGTGAAAAACGGTTTTTAGCAAAATCTTGACAAACCGGTAGCCAAAGGCTACCGTTACTCACTACTCACTACTCACTACTCACTACTCACTACTCACTACTCACTACTCCCCGAAGAGTGCTTTGAGTGCGTCCGGGTTGATTTGGGCTTCCTCTTCGGTACCGCCTTCTGCAGATGGTGCCGACGTCGAAGCGATCTCGTTGAGTTCGATCTGGTAGCCGGTCAGCATCGATGCGAGACGGATGTTGATGCCGCTCTTGCCGATCGCTTTGGACTTCTGGTCGCTCGGCAGCGTGACGATCGCTTTGTCTTCTTCGATCTTGACGCTGCTGATGATGGCGGGACTGAGCGCTCTGGCGACGAAGATCTCCGGAATCGGAGAGTATTCGATGCAGTCGATGTTTTCACCATGCAGCTCCTGGCTGACGGCATTGATGCGCACGCCGCGTACGCCAACGGTGGCACCGACAGGGTCGACACGCGGGCTGGTGGCGGTAAGTGCCACTTTGGCCCGCTCGCCGGGTATTCGTGCCGACTTTTCGATGACGACCAGGCCGTCGGCGATCTCCGGGACCTCCTGGCGCAGCAGCTCTTCGAGAAATTTCGGCATGGTTCGGGAGATCTCGAGGTGGATACCGAACTTTTTGTCGATGCCGACGTAGCGCAAAATGCCTTTGATCGTGTCGCCGACGCGGAACGATTCGCCCTTGATGCGGTTACGCTTGGGCAGTACCGCCCGAACTTCGTCGATCTCGATATAGGTGTTCTGCTCGCTGTCGACGCGCGTGACCGGGCCGTTGACGATCGTGCCGATCATCGCTTTGTATTTGTTGAACATCTGCTCTTCGACGAAGCGTTGAATGTGATACTCGATCTCGTGATAGAGAGCCGCTGCGGCGCTGCGTCCGTAATCTTCGAGATTCACTTCGCTTGTCAGTTCGTCTCCAAGTTCGACGTCCGGGTCGAGTTCTTTGGCTTCTTCGAGGGAGATGTATTTGTCCGGTTCATCGACCAGTCTCGGGTCGCCGTTTTCTACGACCGTGATCTTTTGATAAAGGTTGTAGTGCTTGTGCTTTTCGTCGATTTCGACTTCGAAGTCGCAGTTTTCGCAGATGACACGTTTCGCGGTCTGAATCACCGCCGTTTTGAACGCCTCTTTGGCAGATTCGGGCGGCAGGCCCTTTTCATGGGCAATAGAGTCGATAATATCGATAATTTTTTCCATCCGTCAACAGTTCCTTTTAAATTTTCGTGATTGATTTTTTGTGCAGTAGAAGTGTGCAGCCTGTTTTTAGGGATCCAATTATACTGAAAGCAATCTTTAACATTTATAAAGGCTTTACCTTTGTTTTGATACAATATATCAATAAATTACGCAAAAAAGATGAGGATAGATGATGGAACTGAAAGCGGCACGTACCGAACTGAATGCAAAACCGAAAACGATCAGCGTCGAGAAGATCGAAAAAGAACTCGAAAAAGATGGCCAGAAGATTTTCTATTTCGACCGCGAAAACTCCCATAAAGATCTCATGGAGATGGTGGAGCATTTCGAAGAGAAGGGCTACAGTGTCTACTTCCGGGAGATCCGTTACGGACTGGACGAGAACGACTACCTTTACGAGGTGCATATCCTGGCGTAAGCGGGAGAATCGGTTTATGGGTAAAAAGTTTTATATCGAGACGCTCGGATGCGCGATGAATGTGCGTGACAGCGAGCATATGATCGCCGAACTGACACGAAAAGAGGGGTATGAGGCAACCGACAGGCTCGAAGAGGCGGACCTCATTCTCATCAATACCTGCAGCGTGCGCGAAAAACCGGTCAACAAGCTTTTCAGCGAAATTGGAGTTTTCAACAAGCGCAAGAAAGAGGGTGCGAAAATCGGTGTCTGCGGCTGTACGGCGAGCCATCTGGGCGAAGAGATCATCAAGCGTGCGCCGTTTGTCGATTTCGTTCTGGGGGCGAGGAACGTCAGCAAGATCACCCAAGTGCTGCACACCCCAAAAGCGGTCGAAGTCGATATCGATTACGATGAAAGCCAGTATGCGTTCGGCGAGTTTCGAAGTTCGCCTTTCAAGGCATACGTCAACATTTCGATCGGATGCGACAAGCAGTGTACCTTCTGCATCGTTCCGCATACGCGCGGCGACGAAGTCTCCATCCCGGCCGATCTGCTCGTTCAAGAGGCGCGCAAAGCGGCGCAAAGCGGCGCCAAAGAGATCTTTCTGCTGGGCCAAAACGTCAACAATTACGGCCGGCGTTTCAGCGGCGAGCATCCGAAGATGAATTTTACCGACCTGCTGCGCCGCATCAGCGAGATCGAGGAGGTGGAGCGCATTCGCTTCACGTCGCCGCACCCGCTGCATATGGACGACGAGTTTCTCGAAGAGTTCGCCCGCAACCCCAAGATCTGTAAATCGATGCATATGCCGCTTCAGAGCGGTTCGTCGCGCATTCTCAAGGCGATGAAGCGCGGCTACACGAAAGAGTGGTTTCTCGACCGTGCGGCGAAACTGCGGGCCATGGTCCCCGACGTTTCGATCAGTACCGACATCATCGTCGCGTTTCCGGGCGAAAGCGACGAGGATTTCGAAGATACGATGGATGTGATCGAACAGGTTCGGTTCGAGCAGATCTTCAGCTTCAAATACTCTCCGAGGCCTTTGACACCGGCGAAAGATTACGAAGGCCAGGTACCCGACGAGGTCGGTTCGGAGCGTCTGGCACGTCTTCAGGCACGCCACAACGAAATGCTCGACGAGATGAAAAGCGGACGCATCGGCAAAGTCTATGAAGTCTACTTCGAAGAGTTGCGTCCCGGCGGAAAAGTGGCGGGGCGTACGGATAACAACTGGCTTGTTCAGGTGGAAGGGAGCGAAGAGCTTCTTGGCCGAATCGTTCCGGTGAAGATCACCGAAACGAACCGCCTCTCGAGCCAGGGAGTGGTGGTTGCGTAAGCGGTTCGCAAGGGCGCTCGCGCTTTGGACCCTCCCGCCTCTTATTTGGACGCTTATGTGGTTTTTGTATCTCACCGCCAGAAAGCGGTGGCACTTCAAGGGCGAATTTCCGGATTCACCCGTCGTGATCGCCTTTTGGCATGGCGAACTGCTGATGGCCCCTTTTATCTACGCCAAACTCGGAACTTCTCGAAAACTCAATATCATGATCAGTGACCATTTCGACGGTGAGATCGTCGCGCGCCTGACCCGGTTGCTTGGAATGAAAACGATCCGCGGTTCATCGCGCAAAGGGGCGGTCAAAGCGCTCATTTCGGCCATCAAGGCGGTGAAGGAAGAGGGCGAGCATGTCGGTATCACCCCGGACGGTCCGAGAGGTCCGCGCCATTCGGTCTCCGATGGTGCCGTCGTTATTGCGCAAAAAGCGGGCATTCCCATCGTGATCGTCAATGTCCGTCCCCAAACGTATTGGCAGGCGGGCAGCTGGGACAGATTTACCGTTCCCAAACCCTTTTCGGCGATCGACTTCTATATCTCCGAGCCGATCGATGTCACCGGAATGGACAAAGGTGCCGCCAAGAAAATGTTGCGCGAAAGGATGTTGGAACATGCAGTCGAGTAGAATGGTTTATGCGCTTTTGGCGCTCTTGCTCCTGGCCGGTATGGCGATCTTTGCATGGACCAACCCCTCTTATGAAAAGGCGTTCGAAGCGAAGTGGCACTATCTGATGGGCGAGTACGACGAGGCCTACACGCTGGCAAAAGAGGCGTATGAACTCGACCGTTACAACCGCATGGCTTTTACCGTGATGACCCAGACGGAAGTGGCGAAGCGCTTCATCGACTATATCCGGGAGGGTGAAGCGTACCTGCGTCAGATCGAGACGATCGCCGATCATCCTCCGATCAGCGATGCCGACCGTATGCGCATCAAATTGATGTGCGAAGTGATGATGGAGAGATACGAGAAACTCGCACCGACGAAATTGACCGAGAAGGAGTTGGTGGAGCGTGCAAGAGATATGTACGAAAAGTTCCAGAACCTCTATCGCTCGTTGTTTCAGAGGCATCCTTAAGCAAAAATAGTTTATTATAATTCAAGATAATTCAAGTTTTTCATGTAAGGGTAAGGTGTGGGCAAACTGCGACGCTATTTCTGGCCGAAAACGGCCCTTCTTTTCTATCTGGACGATGAGAAGATCGAAGCGGCGTTCGGTTATGTCGAAGAAGGCGGTGTCGACATTCAAGAGCGCAGGACGATAGCGATCGGAAAGGAACGTGAACTCGGAGAGTGGCTCGAAGAGATCCGTCGTACCTATCCCAAAATCTATGTCTCCGCGATGCTCGATACCATCAACCAGGGAGCGCTTCCGTCATGCTCGAAAAGTTCGTTCGAACGTTTCGGTGTCGATGCATCCCTCGTCCACTCCATTTGTATCGATGAGAGCTGGCTCGCCTACACCTCTTTGGTCGAGATGAAATGGTTCGAAAAGAAGTTCGAAGGTGTCGATTTCGATTTTCTCTACTCTCCCTTCGTGTTGCTCTACCGGAGGTGCCGGCCGCTGCTCGAAGCGCGCCCGGGGCTTTTTGTGCTGCACCAAAGCGGTACACTTTTTCTCGCCGTCTTCTCGGAAGAGAGAATGTGGTATGCCCAGGTCCTTCTCGTTGCGGATGGTGAAGTGAAGGAGGAGATGATGGAAGAGGAGGACGAGGGGCTCGAAGAACTCGCATTCGATCTCGAGGAGATCGGAGAAGATGTCGAGCCCATCAGCGATGTCGATATGCTGGGAGAGTTCAAAGAGGAGCTCGAACCGAAAGAGCGTGGTGTCGAGGATGCCTCCGCGCTTGAACTTCTCGAGTACAATCTCGATCTTTTCGAAGAGATGAAAGATGCGATCGCAAAATTTTATCACGATGACAGATATCCCCACGAGTTTATCGAAAAGGTGACGATCTTCGATATGGACGATCTGGGCAGTGACCTGGTTCGCTATATCGGAGATGAACTTTTTATGGAAGCGAGCCTGCACAGATTCGATCCGATCGAGACGATGGCGGAGCTCGTCGCGGAAGAGACGGGAAATTAACATGCGGTACAGTTTCATCCATCCCAAACCGAAACCCAGGATCGATCCCGAGAGCAGGATCCTGGCCATCTTCATCGTTGTAACGTTACTGCTGATTCTCGGTTTTTCCACATTCATCCTGCTCAAGAAACGTTCGATGCAGCATGAGATCGTGTCGATGCAGGAGCGGACCCGGCAGTTGCAGAGCCATAGTGCGAGGTTCAAAAAAGAGATAGCACGAATCGAAAAACTGGTTCGGAAATATGAAACGATCAGCACCAACAACACATTGCTGAAAGAGAGTATTCAGAATCTTTTCGATCTCGTTCCCGATCAGATCACGCTGACAAAGGCGATTTTGGACCGAAACGGCTTGGTTCTTTACGGCGTCACGCCTTCCAAAGATGTTTACAACTACCTTCTTCTGGCTCCGCTCAAATCGGTTTTTCAGAGGAATGTGACGACTTTTTATCCGTTGAAAAACGGCTGGTGGCGTTTCGTTTCGGTCAATGAGGGCAGTATCGAAACCGGAAGCGAGGTGGAAGAGTGAGCTTGAAGGAGATTCGACTTATCCGAATGCTGATGTGGATACTTCTCTATCTCGTCACGCTTTTTCTGCTCATCTTTCTTCTCGTGATTCCGGCGGTTAAAAGCTACAAGCGTGTCAACAAGAGCTACATCGAGACCAAAGCCTATTACATGAATGCACAGAACGGTTACGAGACGATCAACGACCGTCTCAAAGTGCTCAAAAGCAAACACCGAAAAGTTATCGAAGCCTTTGAAAACAGCTGGAACGAAGGGAAATTCATCGCCAAAGCGAAAGAGTACTTTCTACATATCGAACTGAAACCGGTCGATATCAATATAAGCGATACCCTGTTCAAAATTTATGAGATCAACGCCATGACGAAAATGGAGTCGCCTCAAAACTTTTATCGCTTCCTGGATGCCCTCCCCGAGATCCCTTTCGTTATTCAGGCCGATTTCCCCATCGCTTTCAAAGCGCATGGCGGTGATCAGATCGAAGGGGTTTTCCGCATCCGCGTTTATGAGGAGAAAAAAGAGAGCAATGCGTCCAGCCCATCGGTTTCGAAGAGGTAGGGACGGACCTTCTTTGGAATTTTCGCGACTCTGCACCTCTCTTTGAATGGTTTGGGCATCATAGCCTCTCTTCGGGGGGCGATCCAGATTCTTTCCGACTCCAGTTCCACAACCCATTTTCCGCCGACCACGACCGATTTTTTTTCGAGAATTTCATCTTTCTGTGCTTTCGAGAGAATGTAACCGTTCTCTTTCAATACCCTATCGATCTGCCGAATGGCCTGCGTATCTTCGAATGGGCGCGTTAAAAGGGTCAGCGCGTGGTGTCGAAAGAGAATCGCCGGTTCCGGAAGCAGTGCTCCTTTGTCTTCGAGCATGTATCTGAAACTGCGGGCGATTCCGTCACTGCATTCGCGCATCAAAAAGGCGGCGGCCTCCTGTCTGAAGCGGTTTCGTCTGAAGCGGGTGTCGATGTTGCTTTCATCGATGAAGTAGCGTATGGCATGCTCTTTCAGGTAACTCAGAAGTCTCTGTTTCGGCGTAAAAAGGAGCGGCCTGACCAGCGTATAGTGCCGGCGTTTCTCGACCGGTTGCATTCCCACGAATTCGGCTACCCCGCACCCCTTGCAGAGTTGCATCAATCCCCATTCGAGCAGGTCGTCGAGCTGGTGGGCCGTGATGAGGTTGTCGTAGCCGTGTTCTTCCATGAGTTTTTCGAAAAAGGCGTAACGGACACTGCGCGCCTGCCGCTCGAAATCGCCGCCCGAGAGTGGCTGCACCAGCGTGAAGGCTCTTTTTCGGTCGAGTGCGGCGAGTTTTTCGGCATACGCTTGCTCTTCATCGCTTTGGCCGCGTGTTTTGTAGTTGACGAGTGCGATATCGAAAGGGATCTTTTCCGCTTTCAGGAGGTGGTAGAGCGCCGTCGAATCGATGCCTGCCGAAAAGGCGAGCAGATTCTTGCCTCTTTCAAGCCGATCGAGGGCTTCAGGCTCCAACATCGGTTCGTCAGTCGGCGACGATGCGCCCGAGAAGCTGTCGCCCTACCAGTTCGGTCACTTCGACAGGGTAAGCGTTTCCGAATGTCACACCTTCGATTTCGCTGTCGTTGATCAGTACTTCTCCATCGATCTCCGGGGCCCACAGAAGTGGCCGGGCCGAAAGGAGAAAGTCGTGTTCTTCACTGGGGCCTTCGACGATCATCTCGACTCTTTTTCCGACCATTTTTCGCAAGGACGCTTCGGTGCTCTTTTTGACGATCTTTCCAAGTTTTTCGGCGCGTTTGTGGATGGTCTCGGCATCGATCTTCGGCGTCAGTTCGAAAGCGCTCGTCCCCTCTTCATCGGAATATTCGAAAATGTTGACACGATCGAAACCGAAATCTCCGATATAGTCGCACAGCGCCTGAAACTCCTCTTCGGTTTCGGTCGGGAAGCCGACGATGACACTGGTGCGTACAAAGCTCTCCGGTACGGCTTTCATGGCGTTCAGGAGCGTTTTGATCTTGTCGCTCCCGATGCCCCGTTTCATCGTTTTGAGCACACGTGGATCGATATGTTGGATCGGCATGTCGAAATAGTTCTGAAAAACTTTCGAAGCGGCGATCGTCTCGATCAGTTCCGGCGAGGTGGTGCTTGGATAGAGGTAGAGGATACGTGCGCTCTTGACGCCTTCGACCCCTTCGATCGCCCCGATCAGTTCGATGAGCCCGTCATCGGTCCCGAGGTCGCGCAGATAGCTGCTGGAATCTTGAGAGATGAAACTGAAGTCGAAGAAACCCCGGTCGACGAGGTGTTTCACCTCTTTGACGACGCTTTCGAGCGTACGGGAGTGAAGTTTGCCCTTGAAACCGGGAATGGCGCAGAAACTGCAGGTCTGGTTGCACCCTTCCGCGAGTTTGATGTAAGCGTGCGAACGCGATCCGGTGACGACACGTTCGTGGTTTTCGTCGGCCAGAAAGACGTGCGGCGTGAAACGGCTCTGGCGTTTGACGATCAGTTCGTCGATTTTGTCGTAGTCGCCGACACCCGTGAAGATATCCACCTCCGGCATCTCTTTTTGCAGTTCGGATTTGTAGCGTTCGCTGAGGCATCCCGCCATCACGAGAACGGAGTCCTCTTTCCGCTTTTCGTGAAGATCGAGTACGGTCTGGATGCTCTCCTCTTTCGCCGCATCGATGAATCCGCAGGTGTTGACGATGATGACATCGGCTTCATCGGGTGTATCGGTCATCTCGAATCTTTTCAGCCGGCCCAGCATCACTTCGGTATCGACAAGGTTTTTGGTGCATCCCAAAGAGACGATATGCAATTTTTTGTTCATATATTTTCCAGACTCTTTTTTTTCGAATTTTAACATAATCTGAAAAGCGTCCGACTTCGCGATAAGTTCACGAAGATTGTGTTAAAATCCGGTATTTTTTACAAGAGGAGTAATGAATATGAAAAGAGTGGCGCTAATCGCATTGGCAGGGTGTTCTTTATGGGCGGCAGAGCCGGCGGGAACCTTCAAGCAGTCGGTCGAACTGGGATACATCGGTTCGACGGGCAATACCGACAGCCAGTCCTTCAACGGTGTCTATAAAAACGACTACCAATACGACGAAAAGACGGACATGCATACGAAAGTGGATATCCTCTACGGTGAAAAGAGCGGAGAGAAGAGCGACGAGCGCTATCGACTCTTTTACGATGTCAACCACTACTACAACGGCGACGTTTTCACCTACGGCGAAGCGTCCGCTCTCAGAAATACGTTCGAGGGGTACAACCAGCAGTATAACTTCGGTGCCGGTCTCGGTTACAACATTTTCAAAGATGAGAAGCAGTTTCTCAAAGGCAAGGCGGGTCTGCAGTATCGACGTAGCAACTTCACGGACGAGCCATCCGACAACTTCTACTATCTCAAAGGCGGACTCGACTATACCTACAACATGACCAACGACAATCAGTTTACGGCCAAATGGGATGTTTTGGACAACTTGAAACGGGTCAAAGATGTCGAAACCGTCATCGATCTCGGATTGAAGATACTGATTGTCGACAAACTGTCGTTCCGCCTCGGGTTCGAGCTCAAATACGACAATGTCCCGCCTGTCGGAAAGAAAAAAACCGATACGACGACGACGGCAGGCATCGTCTACAGCTTCTAACCGGAACCGAAACTAAAACATAGACAGAGTGTTTTGCGAGAGAACAAAAACGATGCGATTGCATAGATGCATCGCATCGTTTTTCAGATATTTCTAGTACTCAGCAGCATAAAATATTTGATCTTCAAATCAAAATATGTTTATTTTGTTTGACATCTATATCAATTAAAAGTATAATTATTTTGATTTGCATATCAAACCAAGGCTTCAAATGTTGCAAGAGGCAAGAGAATTACAACAGCTACTTCTACAAAAAAAAATAGCAAGTTATAAACGATACTTCTTCGATAAAATTGATTTCGACAGATTGACAGGCATTATTGGAGCCAGAGGGGTTGGTAAAACCACTTTCCTTTTGCAATATATCAAAGAGTCAAAAATACCAAAGCACAAAAAGTTATATATCAGTGCCGACTCCATTACTATAGATTCTTTGTTCGATTTGGCACTTGCTTTTTCCAAAGAGCAAGGAGATCTTTTGGTCATCGATGAAATCCATAAATATCCAGGCTTTGAAACCGAACTAAAAAAGATATACGACTTTTTGGATCTGCAGGTGATCTTTAGTGGCAGTAGTGCCCTAAAAATAGATAATGCAAAAGCAGACCTTAGCAGAAGGGCAGTCATTTATGAAATTGAGGGACTTAGTTTCAGGGAGTTTATAGAATTAAAAAGCGGCATGAAACTGCCGAGTTTTAGCTTGGAGGACATCTTACAAAACCACATCGAAATAGCTACCGATTTATTAGACAAATTTAATAAAACAACTCTCTTTCAAGAGTATTTGCAATTTGGTTATTACCCATTTTATTTCGATAAAAAAAGCAACTACTATTTAAAGCTCAATGAAACGATAAACACCGTTTTAGAGGTGGATATTCCATCGATTTTCAACATCGAGTATCAAAATATACGAAATCTAAAAAAGCTCATAAGACTCATATGCGAGTGGCAACCATATACCCCAAACATCAAAGAGCTCCTTGCAAAAATGGAGATGGGTGAAGATTACAGAAGCCTCTATCGATATTTGGAGTATCTCAACGGAGCCAAAATTTTAAAAGTGATAAGAGCCAAAAGCAAAGGAGACAATATTTTTACCAAACCGGAAAAAATTTACCTAAACAATACAAACTTACACTACAGCTATTGCGACAAAGCTCAAATTGGCACAATAAGAGAAGTGTTTTTCGCAAGTATGCTGTTTGAGCACACACTCTCAATTCCCAAAAAAGGTGATTTTTTAGTAGATGATACATACCTGTTTGAGATAGGAGGCAAACGTAAAAGTTTCAAGCAGATAAAAGATATGGAAAACTCTTTTGTGGCAGCCGATGACATAGAAATAGGCTCTGGCAACAAAATTCCTCTCTGGCTGTTTGGGTTTTTATATTGACTTCGCATATTCAATCCATAAGTGTAATCAAGCCGACATTTTTTATCCAATTCCCTGAGTATCTTCGAAAAGAGGAGCTGAAGGCGGCCCTGGCCTCCAGAGACTCCCGACGGATCGCCAAGGCGGAGGCGAGAGTCGCGGCATGGGAGAGAGGCAGAGGCGACATTCTCAGTGCCTCGTCCAACGCGCGCGATGCGATCAAGCAGAAGATCGCCCTGAACGAGCAGGTATAGGGTACATTAGAATAAGGGGCATAAAATCGCGGTGCTTGCATACTGGTAGTTTCAATTCCCATAGGGTACATCAGAATCATGGGCACACGGCTTCTTAGGCTTGCGTGGCAGGTTTCAATTCCCATAGGGTACATCAGAATGTACGCCGCTAATCACATACCCACATATCTGAAACAAGTTTCAATTCCCATAGGGTACATCAGAATGGGGTAGAATCGACGTTCTTCACTCCACCCATACTGTTTCAATTCCCATAGGGTACATCAGAATGCTTTGCCCCCTCCGGTGCCATGTTATATCGTCCTGGAGTTTCAATTCCCATAGGGTACATCAGAATAGCGGCCCGAATCCCCCTCCCCCTGCTTCCTTCGTTAGTTTCAATTCCCATAGGGTACATCAGAATTGGTTGGGTTAGCAATGTGTCTGGTTGCGGTCCTGAGTTTCAATTCCCATAGGGTACATCAGAATACACTGCCACAAAAAAGACCCGTGTAACAAGTGGTTTCAATTCCCATAGGGTACATCAGAATGGAGACGGCACGTTCGACATCCAGCTCATCGTCGAGTTTCAATTCCCATAGGGTACATCAGAATATGTCTGTGCAGATGCTATATTACAATTCAGTGTTAAGTTTCAATTCCCATAGGGTACATCAGAATTGATATGAGTGGCGTGTCGTGATGATATACCGTGGTTTCAATTCCCATAGGGTACATCAGAATCCAAGAGACGAGCCGAGCAGGATCAAAATCAAAGTTTCAATTCCCATAGGGTACATCAGAATCCAACTACCCTGAGAACCTCATCGACGCGTACATGTTTCAATTCCCATAGGGTACATCAGAATAAACAGCAGTGTCAGCGAATGCGGAAGTTACAGCGTTTCAATTCCCATAGGGTACATCAGAATGGAAATCGAGCTGAATGGCAAACACGTTGAGAAGAGTTTCAATTCCCATAGGGTACATCAGAATCAACTCGATTTTGATGCCGAGTTTCGCGGCTTCTGGTTTCAATTCCCATAGGGTACATCAGAATAAAGATTGGGGTATTCGCATGATGTTGAAAAAACGTTTCAATTCCCATAGGGTACATCAGAATATTGTGCGATCTGCAAATCTCCGGCAGTGCCGTGTTTCAATTCCCATAGGGTACATCAGAATCCACGGCTCAAAGAGGCCTCCAACAGCTTCAGATGTTTCAATTCCCATAGGGTACATCAGAATGGAAAAAATGAAAAGAGTAACACATGAAGAGCTTGGTTTCAATTCCCATAGGGTACATCAGAATGCTTTTCGCTTTTGCAATGCCTGCCGGACCCGAAGTTTCAATTCCCATAGGGTACATCAGAATGTATAGTTGTGACAGTTGTGACAAAAAAAACAACGTTTCAATTCCCATAGGGTACATCAGAATCTGACGACGAGAAATTCGCTGATTTTTTCGAGTCAAGTTTCAATTCCCATAGGGTACATCAGAATCTTTTGTGAAAGGTGATTCGGCAAATTTATCCCAGTTTCAATTCCCATAGGGTACATCAGAATCACGACACTATCAACGGAATAGGAACAAGTGGCAGTTTCAATTCCCATAGGGTACATCAGAATGGAGCCGGCCCGGGCCGCCCGGGGGGCGTTGATGAGGTTTCAATTCCCATAGGGTACATCAGAATAAGCTACGTGATATGGCGTGATGGAACATGGCGGCGTTTCAATTCCCATAGGGTACATCAGAATTATTTCCATGTCACCCCTCCCACTTGATAGCCTCGTTTCAATTCCCATAGGGTACATCAGAATAGCAGTTGTCGAAAATTTTCAATCGATTACAGCAGTGTTTCAATTCCCATAGGGTACATCAGAATTTACACCTTTGAAACCGTACTTTTTGCACCACTTCGGTTTCAATTCCCATAGGGTACATCAGAATATTGTTGCGAAGCAAAACTTTTATCTCGTTCGGAGTTTCAATTCCCATAGGGTACATCAGAATAGTGGGGATTATGTCGTATACAATCGCAAACCTGTGTTTCAATTCCCATAGGGTACATCAGAATATAGTTTCGCTTGTGAGATTGAGATCGAGGAAAACAGTTTCAATTCCCATAGGGTACATCAGAATTCACGGCGTATTCGTTATCGCTCTTCCACCGCTCTGGTTTCAATTCCCATAGGGTACATCAGAATTGGTCGACACGGCCGCGAAGCCTGGCATATGTCGAAGTTTCAATTCCCATAGGGTACATCAGAATTTTGTTCCCATACCCAACCGCACGATTGTGTAGGAGTTTCAATTCCCATAGGGTACATCAGAATTTTATACGGTACATGGGATTCAATAGCCCCGTGGAAGTTTCAATTCCCATAGGGTACATCAGAATTTTTCGGCGATGTGACGCTTCCGCCACCTTCAGCGTAGTTTCAATTCCCATAGGGTACATCAGAATCAACTGGTCTTCTTTCTCACGGATTATGGAGTCTAGTTTCAATTCCCATAGGGTACATCAGAATTTCCGCGAGGCGCTGCGACAGCGCGGCATCATTCTGGGTTTCAATTCCCATAGGGTACATCAGAATTGAAACAAAGCGAAAAAACCGTGTCGCTATTGTCGTTTCAATTCCCATAGGGTACATCAGAATCCTGTCGATCATGGTTGTAGGAACGTGAAACCAGGTTTCAATTCCCATAGGGTACATCAGAATCGATATACGACACAAAAAGGAGGCAAAATGAGACTGTTTCAATTCCCATAGGGTACATCAGAATGCAGGAAGCATATGACTTTCTTATGTTTATAGCGAGTTTCAATTCCCATAGGGTACATCAGAATCTACTCATCGTGGACTATCAATGGCAAAAAATTCCGTTTCAATTCCCATAGGGTACATCAGAATTGACGGAGAGCGGAAATCCGCTCCACAGCGAAACGTTTCAATTCCCATAGGGTACATCAGAATAAGATAACCTTATGAAGGCGTTTAAAGAAGAGTAGTTTCAATTCCCATAGGGTACATCAGAATTGTGTGTATCGTCCGTTGAATATCCGCTATTCGTAGTTTCAATTCCCATAGGGTACATCAGAATTTTACTTTTTTCCTTAAACCACAAAAAAGTGTCACGTTTCAATTCCCATAGGGTACATCAGAATACAGAGAACTTTGAATCATTCAAGGTTCACACTGGGTTTCAATTCCCATAGGGTACATCAGAATTCCGTGTTCGTGTCCGTGTCCGTGTCATGATGCGGTTTCAATTCCCATAGGGTACATCAGAATTCGGTGGGTTGGAGATAGACGAGCTGCAAGCCGTTAGTTTCAATTCCCATAGGGTACATCAGAATAGATGTCGGAATTGAAGTCGTGATATAATGTCGGTTTCAATTCCCATAGGGTACATCAGAATTCCGATAGCCGATTTACCTTCATCTACCAACCATTCGTTTCAATTCCCATAGGGTACATCAGAATCCAAACGGCTCAAGGCCGAACACCCGGAGATCGATGTTTCAATTCCCATAGGGTACATCAGAATTTACAATTTGTAGATTTTAGGTTTAAGGAAACCTGTTTCAATTCCCATAGGGTACATCAGAATCAGGCGGTCCTTGTAGTAGGTCGTGTCGATCAGATAGTTTCAATTCCCATAGGGTACATCAGAATCAGAACCTACGGCGAAGAGCTTGTCTATCGCTTGAAGTTTCAATTCCCATAGGGTACATCAGAATGGATGCAGCTCGATGATCGCGCGAGCGATCGCGAAAGTTTCAATTCCCATAGGGTACATCAGAATATGAAGAATGGCAGGAAGATTATGAAAATTCATCGGGTTTCAATTCCCATAGGGTACATCAGAATTTACCTAATGCTACATCTTTCGCCAATTTCGCCAGTTTCAATTCCCATAGGGTACATCAGAATCCTTCGTGATCGATGTCTATTGTGTACTCACGAAGGGTTTCAATTCCCATAGGGTACATCAGAATAAAAGAATGGCCCGTTACTTACGGCTGGGGAGCTTAGTTTCAATTCCCATAGGGTACATCAGAATTTGCGTATCTTTGATATATTGCCATTGTTCTGGAGTTTCAATTCCCATAGGGTACATCAGAATCCCCCTCTCCCGCGTATCGGTTGAGGCTCTGCTAGTTTCAATTCCCATAGGGTACATCAGAATTTTAACGATTATGACGATCTGGGATATATCGAAGAGTTTCAATTCCCATAGGGTACATCAGAATCGGATCCGAAACACAAAGACAAATACCGGGTTATCTCGTTTCAATTCCCATAGGGTACATCAGAATGTCATGGCGGACGATGTGGACGCGTCAGCAGGCGAGTTTCAATTCCCATAGGGTACATCAGAATACATTACGGAGCGATACCTGCGCAGAGCCTGATCTGTTTCAATTCCCATAGGGTACATCAGAATGTATAGCGAGGGACTATGAAATTTAGGATTTTCGGACGTTTCAATTCCCATAGGGTACATCAGAATAGCAAGCTATTCCCCATAATTATAGCACTTTTCAAGTTTTTGTCTTTAAGAGAATCCCTGAAACAATGCTTAATTTTTAAAAAAGTGTTTACGGAACCCGATTTCAAGGGTATGAATTATTCTTAAAAAACACTTTATCGATATTTTTCGTAAATGAAAGGTTGATATGCATCGAATTCGCATATACAACGTTTAACATGGTTGACTTCTCTTCGTATCACCTGGCGCCAAGTCAAACGTTGGGTGCCGATTTTGATCTGTTCGGTCAGTTTCCCGATCATGGCTGTTTCGATGGTTTTGATCGCTTCGTTGGTAAAGCGGATTAGTCCGGCATCCGTTTTGAAAGATTTGGCGGTGATCTGCTCACGATTGAGAAGGGTGAAAATCAGGTTGTCTCCTAAGACGGGTTTGAAAATTTCGACGATATCCAGATGCTGGCTCAGCGCTCTGTAGTTGGGCTCATGTAGAAAACCGATCCTGGGATCGAGTTCCGTTTTGTAGGTTTTACTGAGTACGACATTGTAATATGTTTAGTGACCCCCCCCAGACCACCTGCACAATGTATAATACATGAGACAGGAGAGAGAAAATGGGAGAGTCACAACCAGAAATTAAACGGATGACCGCCAAGAAGAAGGCGGAACTCGTGATGGATATATTCCAGGGTAAAACGACAGTGGCGGAAGTGTCGCGTAAGTACGATTTGACACCGGCGCAGATCGAGGAGTGGATGGAGGAAGCGTGTCGCGGTATGGAGAACCAGTTGCGTGCCCGCCCCAAAGAGAATCAGTTTACGGCCACATGGGATGTTCTCGACAATTTGAAACGGGTCAAGGATGTCGAAACCGTCATCGATCTCGGATTGAAGATGCTGATCGTCGATAAGCTGTCGTTCCGCCTCGGGTTCGAGCTCAAATACGACAACGTCCCGCCTGTCGGAAAGAAAAAAACCGATACGACGACAACGGCAGGCATCGTCTACAGCTTCTAACCGGATAACCGGAATGCAAAACGGTGGATACCGGACCGGCAGCAGTGTCAACTTCGTCTGTCGTCTGGGGCGACCCTCCGATTGCCGGGCCGCCGGCAAGTGCGCTGTGTGGCACTCAGTAGATGAAACTGGAGTGCAACACCCCTTCCCTGTTCACGAGCAAAACCGTATCGCCACGATTGTTCCAGATGGCCGCACGCCGGCCTATGTAAAACTCTGTGGCGGTGTCGGTGCCTTTTCCCGTGACGACTCTCACCGTCGCCCCCGGTTCGACCACCGTACCTTCCGGAAAGACGAAAATATGCTCTTTGGCATCCGACAAGGTCCATCCACCGATGTTCAGGGGTTTGTCGCCACGGTTGACGAAAGTGACGTACTCCTCTTTGGTGTAGAGATGATCGTTCTTGCCGGGGACTTCGAACTGTGAAAGGGTCCGGTCGACCTGCAAGGCGTTCGGCAGGGTGGCCAAGGGGTCCAAAAAGAAAGTGGTTGAACGCCTGTTGTCGCCAGTCCTTTTTCCGGAGTGGGGCATGTGTCTCGGCCCTCTTCTCAAAGCCGAAGGGATGGTATTGGTGACGGAGCATTCGATGACATTGAGTCCCGGCCTGAGGCCACTTTGGGGGTAGCGGAGCGTTTTGCTGAAGAGAATGCCGTTTTCGTGTTCTTGCCAGTCGCTTTTTCGGGTTTTCAACTTTTTTCCATTGATATGGATCAAGATCCGATCCCAGCCGTTAGGGCTCACCATCTCCAACGTTCCATGTTCGATAAAGATGGAGAGGGGAACTTCGGCGCCATGCATGTAAAGATGCCTGCGATCTACGGTGTTCACTGGTGAAAGTATCGTGGCCTCTATGGTGCGATAAGCATCCTCTCGCAATTTGTGAGTGGTTTCCAAACGGTTTCGGTTCTCTTCATGGGTCGTTCGTTTGCTTCGAAGCTCTTCTTCGTTTTGTATGGCTGATTCGAAGGCGGGCACTCCTGCAACGATGAGTGCGGAAAGGGTCTTGCCGATGTTCTCCGGTGTCAAAGGATATTGCAACGTGGCGCCGCCGCATAAGTCCTGGAAAGTCTTTTCGATCTTGGCCGCCAGGCTCGTTTCGATGTCCGAAAGGGTGGTTTCCGCATCCAAAAGGGTGTCGATGAGTGACGAAGCCTCTTCGGCGGCCGCTTTGACGAGAGGTTCCGTCAGGATCAATCCTTCTTCGATGACAGGGGACAAAAAGAATTCTGTCGCGGGCCATGCCATTTCGAAAGCACTCCGGCAAAGGTCGTTTTCGCATATTTTGAGAGCCATGACATGTATGGCGTTGAGGGCGTTTTCCAGAAGTTCGTCGGATTCGAGGTAGTTTTTCAGATCATTCAATTGTCGACTCAGATCTTCCAGGCTGGCCCTTAACACATTTTCGAGCTCTTCGACCTGTCGCTCCAGATTTTCGACGATGATCCGAAGTTGCCCTACGAGGCTTTCCAGCTCTTCTGCCGTCTCTTCGAGCCGCTCTCTGGCCTCTTCGTAAGCGTCCGTCGAAAGAGTGAGGAAAAAAGTCGAGAGGATCGAGGGCAGGCGGTTTAACAACAGGGTGATCTGATCGACCAGAACTTCGCCATAGAGAATGTTGAGTGCCTGAAGGGTTTGCTGGTTCGGCACCATGTTGCACTCCATGACCCACTCCAGGTAGGCTTCGATGGACTGGGATTCGAAAAACTTCGGAAGCATCTCTTTGCCGACCAGTGCGGTTTCGAGGAGCTGACGCCTCTGGGATTTTCTTGCCTGAGACCAAACCTCTTCGCCCTGGAGCCTTTTGGCCAGGGTAAAAAGGTCGATCAGCAACCGTTTCGTCGCTTTCTCGGCCTGCTCTTCCTGCACGAGCCCTGCACTTAGTTTTTCTGACATCTCCGAGGCGAGGTGCAGCAGTGGCGTCTCTTTTTCCTCTTTCAGCCGCTCTATGAGTGTGTCGAGGGCTTTGACGATCTCGTTGTCCACATGCTCTTGCAGCATGAATGCGAAGGTGAGGGTCGATTTGGCGACGATACGGTAGAAAAGCACGCTCAATGCCTGTCGAAAACGCTCCTCGTCGAAATCGCCCGAATGCATGACCAGCAGGTCGATCTGATTTAGCAAAAAACTGTTTGCCAGGTGTAGGGAGGGAAGCACGGTATACCTCATGTACTCTTTGACAAAAGGGTCTTCGGACTCCAAAAGGCGGGTTTGGGTCAGAAGTTCGTGTTCCGTTCTTTCCAAAAAAGCTTTGAGTGCGTCGCGCAGGCGGCCATAGAGCTGGGTGTCGGTCAGGTTTCCTCCGATGCGCGCGTACAGTAGCGCGGAGACGAGCGTGCCGGGGCTTAGATGCAGGGTGCTTGTTAGGATCTCCATCAGAGGCTGCCACTCCTCGGGAAGATCGTTCGGGAGGGTTTCGTGAATCGTCCGGGTGGCCAGATAATCGATGGCCAGGGAGACAGGTATGGTGGAAAGGGGTTCTTCGATCTCCATCGCGCTGACAAGTTCTCCGATGACCATGACCGGAGCATCGGGCAAATCCAGGCTTTGCTCTTTCAATTTTTTGTCGGGTTTCTTATCGCTCAAAGCGTGAAGGATCGCCACACTGCACCATAGAATCGTCAACGGTTCTCTCAAGTTCCGTCGTGCTTCGGGTAAAAGTTGGTCCATGATGTCGGCCGCTTCCGTAACGATGGCGTTGATCTCGGCAAAATCGTTGAATTTTTCACCCTCGATCCGTTCCGCGATCTCGAGCAGCGACGCTTTGATCGTACTTTTTTGTTCGGTGGAATACCTGTCGGACGATAACAGCGCTTCGACGATGGCGTCGATAACCGTTTTGTTGATGGTCGTGATGTTCTCTTTGATCGCATGAAGGATCATGATGCGGTAACTGTCGAAAAGGGCTTCCAGCGCCTTTTTCGTCGCTTTCTCGTCCGGGGCACCGATCCAGGCCGAATGGATCTGCCAGGCGACGAAACCCAACCCTCCCAGTGCGAGAAAAGCGTAGGCGGCGATTTTCACGTTCGAGGCATATTCGGGATATTCCGAATCGAGCTTCATTTGAAGATAGGGAACGATATCCATTCCGACGTTTCTGAGAAAGCGTGCCGGGGATTTGATGCGTCCCGCAGCGAAAAAGTCGGCGCCGAACCCCACTTCAAGGCCGACATCGCCGCCGGCTTCGATGAAAAAACCGGAAGCGTCCGGGTCTGCGAACGTGCCGTAGATGTTGCAGTACCCTTGTGCCATGGCGGAGAAAGAGGCTTTGCCCCAGACACCGGCTTTGGCTTCCAGCTGCTGGAGAAAACGGTGGAATATCTTTCGTGCCAGAATGGCTTCGGCTGGGTCCATTCTCGATGCCGCTTCCACTTCGAAGAGCTGCATCAACTGATCGCTCTCCAGCCCAATGTCCAATCCTGCGGCGGCTTGTGCTTTCGCATAGGCTCCGACGTTGGCCAGAAGGCCGAACTCTTCAAAAAGGTCTGGCTTGAGTTGGGCCTGCAGCTTGATGCCGGCAGCGGCTTCGAGCTGTAAATTGGCGGCAAGGCGTAGAAAAATGGAAAGAGCCGCCTGCGCTTCGGCATCGAGATCCGCACCCAGGGCCAATTCTATCCCGTGGCACAGTTCCGCGTCGGCCGACAACCCGAGTCCTATCTCGTACCCGGCATTCGCGCGCAGCCATTCGATCCCCTCCCATTCTTTGGTTGTATCGACATCGTCTTTGAGTGAAAAGATCTGATAATTTCCGTCTGCCATGGTTTCCTTCCCTTTCGATACGTTTTTTTTTATAGTAGTACGGAGGTGTTGCAAAAGTGTTGCATTCTGGCAATGCGTGGTAAAAGGGGAGAGGAAAATGATGGATTGTGGTAAAAGTGGAGCTGCGCATCGCGCTGTAACGCTGAAAAAACGATGCCTCTGTCGAGCGTCATGCCCACCTGTTTATCGGCGGTACCGCACCTCCGCTCGAAAAAAGAAAGAGAGAGTAAAACAGTGCAAGCGACAAGAGCGAAGGGATCGTCAGGATGTCATGAATCGCTTCAAAGCCGCTCGGAAAGTTTTTCAGAACCCATCCCAGGATGACGATACGCAATAGGTTTATCATCGCTGCCACCAGTACCCCCGCTGCGATCCAGAGCACTTTGCGAAGGGGGGTGACCCTGGCGGTCGCTGCGATCGCACATGCCAGTATCAAGGTCACATCCACACCATTGCAAAGCCACGCCAATTCCATCGAACCATTCGCAAGGATGATGGTGGCGTGTGACACCTTCCCTTCGATTCCCAGCAAGCCAAGCAAATGGGAGGCGGTGCGTGCCAGAAAGGGGGAGTAGGTTGCATCGATCGCTTCGCGTAATACGGTCCCGTGTACCAGCACCAGCATCCCCATGGAAAGTGCGGCGAAATGGAGCGCACTTTTTCCGAAGATGGGAGTTTTGACTTTCGTCACGAGACTCTTCTCCTCTCAGCAAGCCGTACCAATCCTATCAAGAGGAGTGCCCAGAGCATCAACACTCCACCATTCGCCAAAGGAATGCGGTGATGTCTCTTTCCGGCCGTATCGACACGGATCGTTACCGTTTCGGATTTCGTTTCGGCCCCATCGTCGTCCCGAACCGTCACGGTCACGGCATAATGACCGGCTGTTTCGAACGTATGGGAGATACGCCCCGATCCACTGGTTTCGTCCACGATTCCGTCACCATCGAAATCCCATCCATAGGAAACGATTTTCCCGTCCTTGTCGTTGGCGACACATTCGAATTCGACGCTCAAAGGGGCTTTTCCTCTCGTTGGCTCGGCGGTCAGCACCGTGATTTCTGGTGCCCGGTTGGGTGGTGCCACCCGCAAGGTGAGGGTGGAGGGGACGGAACGGACGCCCAGGTCGTCTTTTACGGTGACGGTTGCGTTGTACTCGCCCGCCTTGTCATAGATAAAAGAGATGGTACCGCCGGTTGTTACGTTATCCACGGTTCCATCGCCGTCGAAGTCCCACTCGTAAGCGCCGACAGTGCCGTCGGGATCGTGGGCCCGACACTCGAACGAGACTTTCAGCGGTGCTTTTCCTTCTCGTGTGTCGGCCTCGAATGCGTCGATAACCGGGGGTTGCGTGATTCGGATGGTGAGTGGGGCGGAGAGAGTGGTCAGGTTGTTGGTGTCGACCACTTCCACCGTCGCGTTGTATTCACCGGTGGCTGTGTAGGTATGGTCCACCCTCTCCTCTTGGGTTATGCGATCGATTCGTCCGTCATCATCGAAATCCCAGCGGTAGTAACGGATGGAGCCATGAGGATCGTGAGAGCGTGCTGAACATTCGAAGGTGACCGTCAACGGCACACCACCGGTTGCGGGAACGGCTCGGAAAGAGTCGATAAGGGGAGGACATTTTTTTCTGTCGGTGACTGCCGATTCGTCGAAAGTAAGATTCGCATCCCCAAGTGTGCCGGGTATGACCTTCCATGTCAAATTCACATCTCGCGATACTGTTCCACTTCTGCGAAGGGCCTGTACATCTCTGTCGGCCGAACACTCCGGAATCATTCCCTCTTCATCGAGTTTCAAAAGCCATAGATCCCCTCTGTCGGATCCTCCTGTCAGTATGCCGTCGGGCAGCGTTGCGACCGAATAGAACTCCTGATGAGTAGTTGCGGAGCCGTAGGCCTTCTGCCAGAGGATTTCACCCTCTTCATCCAGGGCGACAAGCCAGCCGTCGTTGGCGTTGTTATCGTTGAATCCTGATGTCCATCCAGCTACCAGGTAGCCTCCCGAAGGCAGGCGTGCGATATCGTAGCCTCTTGCCGTCAGCACAGTCAGCTTATCCGCCGAAATCGCGTCGGACCACAGAGTCGTTCCATTTTCGTCGAGTTTGATCGTTCGCAGATATGCGTAACTTCTACGAGTTCCGTTGCTGTCTTCGTAATATCCACCGTCGTATCCGGTCACGACCACGCTTCCGTCGTTTCCGGAAACCACCCTTTCCGCATACGTGTATGTATCGGAGCTTTTCGTTCCGTAGTGGGCGGTCGGAGAAACCTGTTTGCTCCAAAGCAGTGAACCGTTTTCATCCACTTTGAAGATCAACTGTCTATATTTCGGCCCTGCGCTACTGGTATCGCCCACAGCGACGAATCCGCCATCCGACGTCTCGGTCACTCCATGACATTTGTCGTCGTAGGGATCGTTCGAGTAGGATGCAGTGTCGTATTTTGTGCCGTATAGACCTCTCCAAAGCAGCTTTCCATCTTCGGATATCCGCAGCAAAAGCGCATCGCCATATCCACCTTTTTCCGTCTGTTCATATCCTGCAACGAGATATCCGCCCCCTTTCACGGGTGTGATGTCGTAAGCCATAGCATGCAGATTGTCCTGTGCGCTGGCGTAAGTCTGCCACACGACGTTCCCGCTTCCGTCGAATTTCACGATCCAGATGTCCGATGCTTTGTCATCATCCGTCTCCTTCGTGTTGGCGGCAATCACGTATCCGCCGTCGGGGGTGGGAGTACCGGCGAACGCTTCCCCGGCACCATGGGATCTCGCCCATACTATCCGGCCGTCTTCATCGAGCCGGAAAAGACCGATTCCAGGATTGTAATGGCGCAATAGCCAGTATCCACCATCGGATGCGGTGGCTATCCTCCTTCCATCACCTTTTAACGAAGCATTGCCACTTTTCAACCCTTCCGACCAGTAGGAGGCTGCCAGAGGATTGGCAGCCACAATCATAGCCGCGGTCACGGCGAATCGTCCGATTCCGCGGAACATTTTTGCTTTCGTCATATCTTCCTCCTATCATGGATCATCGAGCAAATTACAGTTTCATCACCTACAAGGAGTAGAAGCCTGTAAAAACTTTGCGATCAATGGCGATAGATAACCGATCTGTTTTTTTCTTTCGATGTCGACGAAGTTGAACTCTGTCGATTCAAGACGGCATACCACTTCAATCACAGGAGAGGCAAAAGCCAAACCCTGAACAAACCCCCTATTTTGAATGCCATTGATAGAGAACTCTAAAAGAACACAACAACCGTTTAAAACAGGTCGGCAATACGATAGGCCGCCACCATCCCGACTGTAACGATGAAACAGATATTTCATCCTTGAAACACTCCTGAACGAGCGCTTCAAGAATAAAATCATATTTTCACACTTTTTCTAAAAATGTATAACTATATTTATTTAATTATATTTTAATTAAACATATTATCACTCTTAAACGATAAAAAAATGATTAAATCTGTGATTATTATCATCGTTGATTCAAAAAATAAGTGCAGTTTTTTAGAGACGTATGAGCTACGATCGACTTGCTGCCGAGCGGACATGGTACTTGGCCGGAGACTAGAGGATATAAAAGAGATAGACTATGATGAAATTTTCTTTGTGAAGATGTTTGAGGATCAAGATAGAATTCTTGGGTCGAACTGGATGTATATATTTCGCCCATTCAACTTTAAAGTGCAACAGCAAGAAAATCAGAGGCGGATAATCAGAAGAGGTCAGCTGCGATAGAATAAGTAAGTGAGATTATCCGGCAAGATAAGGACACTTATGAGCTATACGCAGCTGACCTTGAAAGAACGATATCAGATCGAAGCTTTGAAAAAAGAGGGGTTGAGCCAAAGCGCCATCGCCAGACACATCGGCGTGCACCGTTCGACGGTGTGCCGGGAGCTGAAACGCAACAGCAGTCCAGGTGGTGAGTACATTGCGGAAAAGGCCGCCATCGAGGCACGGTTGCGGTATCAGTACAAGAAGAAGAACCGTCGCATGAGCCATAGTCACATACGCTACATCCGTCAACATCTGCAAGAGGGGTGGAGTCCCGAACAGATCAGCGGACGTATGCGGCTGGATGGACTCGATCCTGTGAGTCACGAAACGATCTACCGTTATGTCTACCGTGACCAGAAGCAGGGTGGTACGCTCTATCTCTTTTTGCGCCACAAACGCAAAAAGTACACCAGGCGTTCGGACAACTACGCCAAACGAGGGAGCATCAAAGGGCGAATCGGCATCGAAGCGCGTCCCGCCATCGTCGAGACCAAGCGCCGAGTGGGTGACTGGGAGGCCGACACGATCATCGGCAGAGGACACCATCAGGGGATTGTAACCCTGGTGGACAGGCATTCGAAATTCACGCTGATGAAAAAGGTCACCAGCAAAAGAGCCGATGACGTGACCCGGGCCATTCTCCACCTGCTCGAACCCGTCAAAGCCATCACCCGAACCATCACCAGCGACAACGGCAAGGAGTTCGCTTACCACGCTCTCATCAGCGAAAGGCTAAAGAGCGGCTTCTTCTTCGCCCGTCCCTACCACTCCTGTGACAGAGGACTCAACGAACATACCAATGGATTGATACGAGAATACTTTCCCAAGCACAAGGCTTTCGAAGAGATTACGGACAAAGAGGTGGTGGCGGTGCAAAACCGGTTGAACCACCGACCCAGGAAAGTGTTGGGCTACAAAACGCCGGCTGAAGTTTTCTTCGCTAAAATGGCAGTCGCTTATTCTGTGGCTTGATCGGTGGTGTTGCAGTCTCTGGTTGAATGGGCGTTTCGATTTCGTTGATGTTTCAAATGCAGAATAGAAAAGAGGTGGTGGCCAGAGGCAGAATCGAACTGCCGACACGCAGATTTTCAGTCTGCTGCTCTACCGACTGAGCTATCTGGCCGCCTTTTGAGTGGTCGAAATTATAGAAGAATTACGCTTAAAAACTGCTGACGATTTCTTTGAAAAGATTTCCCCGTTCGGCATAGGATGAAAATTGGTCCAGGCTGGCCGCTGCGGGGGAGAGGAGGGCGACGGCGTCACGCGTATGGATTTTGTCGATCGCGGTGACGGCATGGTCAAGGGTTTCGGTTACGATGCACCGGAGGGCGTGTCTGTCGGCGAGATCGGCGATTTTTTCACTGTTTTTTCCGATGGCGAAGATGGCCACGTCGTAAGATTTCAGCGCGTCGAAAAGTGGGGTGAGGTCGACTCCTTTGTCATCGCCTCCGAGGATGAGAAAGATTTTTCTCTTTTTGAATGGTACCAGTGCCTGGATCGTCGCATCGATATTGGTCGCTTTGGAATCGTTGATCCATAGCCTGTCACGGCTGTCGACGATCTTCTCTTGGCGGTGCGGATCGAGCCTGAAGGCGTTGATCTTCTCATAATCGATTTCGTCGAAAAGGATTTTCGATACGCCGAGTGCGAGCAGGGCATCGAGTAAAAAGGCTCCTTCGAAACGGATCTTTCTGGGGTCGATGCCAAAATATTCCGCCAGATCGCCGACCGATGTGTAGGGAATTTTGAAACCGTCGGTTGGCCGGCCGGCAAACATTTCTGGAAGCAGAATCGCCTCCCCTTCCCGCATCCGCTTTAGTGGAGAGAGCTTGTCGGAAATGTATCCCTCTTCGCCGCCATGCCACGCGAGATGGTCGGGCGTGACCGGCAGCAGCAGGTAGAGGTCGGGTTTGGCATATTTGGTGTAATGGAGGGTGAACGAACTGGTTTCCAGAATCCAGATCGGAGCGTCGGGATCCATTTCGGCCAGCGGTGTCCCGATGTTTCCGCCGCTGACAGCCCCTCTATGGGACAACAGGTGGGTAATCATCTGTGTCGTCGTGGTTTTGCCGTTGGTGCCTGAAATCCAGATGGTATAAGGAGTGTTGAGTATTGAGTGCTGAGTGTTGAGAAATTTTTTTCCGTGATTCGAAAGAAACAGGTCGTATTCGCTGATGAGGTTTTTGGCTTTTTGGATGAGCGGGTGGTTTGGTGGGAATCCGGGGCTCGGGATTTCGACACCGCTCTTGTCGGGATCGAAGAGCGATGGGGGCATCAAGAGGTTGCCGTCGTCGTCTTTGTGTGGGACGGTGACTTTGTCGTCGAAAAAGGTGCAAGGGCCGAACCGTTTGGCGATGGCCCGCGTCGTTTTTGCGTATCCGAAAAGCGTGATGCGTGCCATCATCGGATCTTCAGTGTGATGAGTGCCAAAAGGTTGGCGATGAAGGCGATGATCCAAAATCGTACGATGATCTTGTTCTCCGCCCACTGTTTCATCTCGAAATGGTGGTGGATCGGTGCCATCAGGAAGATCCGCTTGCCACGCAGTTTGTAGCTGCCGATCTGCGCGATGACAGAAACCGTTTCGATGACGAAGATCGCACCGATGAGAATGAGCAGGATTTCACTTTTGCCAAGAATCGCCATATAACCCAAAAAAGCACCGACGGCGAGGCTGCCGCTGTCGCCCATGAAGACTTCGGCCGGGTTGCAGTTGTACCACAGAAAACCGATGAGTGCGCCAATGAGTGCCGATGCGACGACCGCCACTTCCCCCACGCCGATGACTTTCGGCCAGAGCAGGTAGTGGCTGAGGACCGCGTTGCCGGTGACGTAGACGATGACACCGAGCGAAAAGAGGGCGAAGACGGATGGGACGGTGGCAAGGCCGTCGAGGCCGTCGGTGAGGTTGACGGCATTGCTCGCCGCGACGATGACGAGCGCCCAGAAAAGGACGGCTCCCCACTGCATGTCGAAGAGCGGAAACTTGACGAAAGGCACGTAAAATTCGGTATTGAAACCGATGATGCCAAGCAAGAAAGCGCCGATTCCCAGCCCCAAAAGAAGCTGGATGGCGAATTTCGCCCGAGCGGTGAGCCCTTTGAGGTTGTTGCCAGAAACGACTTTGCCGAGATCGTCGCCGAGCCCCAATGCGCAGAAACCGACAAGCGTCATGAGGCCGCCGATGATGTAGAGGTTGCTGAGGTTGGCGCTCAAGAGTGTCGCGACGACGGTGGAGAAGATGAAGACGACACCGCCCATCGTGGGTGTATTGCTCTTCTTCAAATGGGCTTTCGGGACGAATTTGTTGATTGGCTGGCTCGCTTTTTTCGTCTTCGCCCAGCTTATGAAAAGAGGCATGAGGTAGATGGTGAACACGAACGCGATGAAGAAGGCGAAACCGGCACGGACGGTGATGTATTGAAAAAGGTTGATATCGAGGTGTCGGTAAAACCAATAAAGCATTATTTTAAAACCTATATCGTTATGAATTTTTAGGAGCTTGAAAGCGGTATTTTAATATAGTTGCGCATAAAACAGTATAAATTTACCATAATACTCGATTAAGGGATATGAACGTGTCAAAAAAGGCGATACTTGTCATTACCGATGGCATTGGCTACAAGCCGAACTCCAAAGCCAACGCTTTCGAAGCGGCGCAAAAACCGACGTATGAAAAACTCTTCAAAGAACTTCCCCATACGCTGATCCACACCTACGGACTCCATGTCGGGCTACCCGAGGGACAGATGGGCAACTCCGAAGTGGGCCACATGACGATCGGCAGCGGCCGGGTGCTTTACCAGGATCTGGTGAAGATCTCTCTGGCGCTCGAAGACGGCAGCCTCAAGAGCAACGAGGTACTGCAAGCGCTTTTGAGCGAAAGCGACCGCCTCCACCTGATCGGCTTGATGAGCGACGGCGGGGTTCATTCCCATATCGAGCACATTATCGGTGTGGCGAAGATCGCGGCCGAAGCGGGCAAGAGGGTCTTTTTGCATCTCATTACCGACGGACGCGATGTCTCTCCGACATCGGCACCGAAGTATCTGAAACAGATCGAAGAGATTCTGAACGACAACATCTCCATCGCCACGATCGGCGGCCGCTTCTATACGATGGACCGTGACCAGCGATGGGAGCGTGTAGAAAAAGGGTACCGTGCGATCGTCGAAGCGACACCGAAGACCGACCTCTCTTGCCTCGAGTACGTCGAGGCCAGCTACGCCGAAGATGTGACCGACGAGTTCATCGAGCCTACTGCGTTCGACGGGTACGAGGGGATGAGAGATGGCGACGCTGTTTTGTTCATGAACTTCAGAAGCGACCGGATGAGAGAGATCGTCACGGCCATCGGCGATCCGAAGTTCGACGCGTTCGAGCGCAAACCGTTGCATCTGCATATCGCGACGATGACCGAATACGACAAGTCCTTTCCCTACCCGGTACTTTTCAGAAAAGAGGTGCCCAAAAACACATTGGCGGAAGTCATTTCCAATGCGGGCCTGACACAGCTGCATACAGCCGAAACCGAGAAGTACGCGCACGTGACATTCTTTTTCAACGGCGGTGTGGAGGAGCCGGTGCTGAACGAGTCGCGTGTGTTGATTCCAAGCCCGAGGGTCAAGACCTACGATATGAAACCGGAAATGAGTGCACCGCAGGTGGGAGATGCGGTATTGACGGCAATGGACGAGGCGTACGATTTTATCGTCGTCAACTTCGCCAATGGCGATATGGTGGGCCATACAGGCAATTTCGAAGCGGCGGTCAAAGCGGTCGAAGCGGTCGACCGCGAGCTTGGGCGCATCGTCGAGAAGGCGAGAGAGAAAGATTATCGCCTCGTACTCACTTCCGACCACGGCAACTGCGAGGAGATGCTGGACGAGAAGGGGAATGTCCTGACCAACCATACGGTCGGTGACGTCTGGGGTTTTGTGATGGCGCCCGATGTCGAAGAGGTCAAACCCGGAGCGTTGAACAACATCGCACCGACGGTATTGAAGCTGATGGAGCTTCCGATACCGGAAGAGATGGATGAGCCGCTGATCTAGGCGGTGAGTAATGAGAAGTGAGCGATGAGAAATTTTGGATGAGCGCTTTGCGCTCTATCATTTTTATGAAATTATAAAAAGGAGTCTCTTTGAAATTTACAGGTAAAAACGTACTGGTGACGGGTGCGAGCCGAGGGATCGGTGCTGAGATCGCGAAAGTTCTCGCGGGGTATGGCTTGAAAGTGTGGATCAACTACCGAAGCGGCGCGGAAGCGGCCGACGCAGTGAAGGCGGAGATCGAAGCGGCGGGCGGCGAAGCGGCGGTAATAGGTTTCGACGTCAGTGACGAAGCGGCCTATGTCGATGCGGTCAAAACGATTGTCGATGCCGATGGGGAACTGGCGTACATCGTCAACAATGCCGGTATCACCAAAGACAAACTGGCGATGCGTATGAAGGTCGAAGAGTTCGAAGCGGTGATCCGCGCCAACCTCACTTCCGCCTTTATCGGCTGCCGCGAGGCGATCAAAGTGATGGGCAAGAAGCGCTTCGGTGCCGTCGTCAACGTCGCGTCGATCGTTGGAGAGACGGGCAACGCAGGCCAGACCAACTACAGTGCCAGTAAAGGCGGGCTCATCGCGATGACCAAAAGTTTCGCCATCGAAGGAGCAGCGCGCAACATTCGCTTCAACACCGTTACACCGGGATTCATCAAGACCGATATGACGGACGAGTTGAAAGAGGAGATCAAGCAGGCTTTCATCGACCGTATTCCGCTTTCACGTTTCGGAGACCCCAAAGAGGTCGCAGAATCGATCGCTTTTCTTCTCAGCGACCACGCGAGTTACATTACCGGCGAAACCCTCAAAGTCAACGGTGGTATGAATATGGCGTGACGCTTCGCGTCCCCATATTCCTCCGTTAACGAAAAACCGATAACCGATAACCACCTTATTTCTATTCATTTAAAGATATTTTTGCTACCATTATGCAATTCATTTTAAAAGGAGATTGTAATGGCACTTTTTGACGACGTAAAAGAGGTAGTTGTAGAGCAGCTCAACGTCAACCCGGACGAAGTAAAGATGGAGTCGAAATTCGTTGAGGATCTCGGTGCCGACAGCCTCGATGTTGTTGAACTGGTTATGGCCCTTGAAGAGAAATTCGGTATCGAAATTCCGGACGACCAGGCTGAAAAGATCCAGACTGTCGGTGACGCGGTCAAGTATATCGAAGAAAACAAGTAACACTGTTCCCGCCTTCGTGCGGGATTGATGAACGAATAAAGGAGATTATGTGAGGCGAGTGGTCGTAACCGGACTTGGAATGATCAATGCAGTAGGACACGATAAAGAGAGTTCTTTTAAAGCCATACTTGACGGACAATGTGGCATTGAAAGAATTACTTTGTTCGACGCGAGCAAACAGAGCGTTCAGATCGCGGCGGAAGTGAAAGATTTCGATCCGACCACTGTGATGGATCCCAAGGAGGTCAAAAAGGCGGACCGCTTCATTCAACTCGGCATCAAAGCGGCATCCGAAGCGATGGCGGATGCCGGTATCGACGATAGCGTCGAACGGGAGCGTTTCGGTGTCTCTTCGGCATCCGGAATCGGCGGATTGGCGAATATCGAAAGAAACGCCATCATCTGCGAAAACAGAGGCCCGCGCCGAATCTCTCCATTTTTCATCCCCTCCGCACTCGTAAACATGCTGGGCGGATTCGTTTCGATCGAGCACAAGCTCAAAGGCCCGAACCTTTCGAGTGTCACGGCCTGTGCAGCTGGAACCCATGCCGTCAGTGAAGCGGCGAAAACCATTCTTCTCGGCGGTGCCGACAGAATGCTCGTCGTTGGTGCGGAAGCCGCGATCTGCCCGGTCGGTATCGGAGGTTTCGCGGCGATGAAAGCGCTATCGACACGTAACGACGAGCCGAAGAAAGCGTCACGCCCTTTCGATGCGGAGCGTGGCGGTTTTGTCATGGGAGAAGGGGCGGGTGCGCTCGTTCTTGAAGAGTACGATGCCGCCGTTGCACGTGGTGCCCGCATCTATGGCGAGCTGATCGGATTCGGCGAGAGCGGCGATGCCAACCATATCACGACACCGGCTCCCGAAGGAGAGGGTGCTTATCGTGCGATGAGAGCGGCGTTGACGATGGCCGGCAATCCAAATGTCGACTATATCAATGCACACGGTACCAGTACCAAATACAACGATTGGTACGAGACGATGGCGATCAAGAAAGCTTTCGGGGGGAAGGAGAACTGCCCTCCGGTCAGCTCGACCAAGGGGCAGACGGCACACTGTCTCGGTGCCGCCGGAGCGATCGAAGCGGTCGTGACGCTGATGGCGATGCGCGACAGCATCATGCCCCCGACGATCAACTACGAAAACCCCGATCCGGATTGCGATCTCGACTATGTTCCGAACACGCCGCGCGAGGCGAAGATCGAGGTCGCGATGAGCAACTCCTTCGGATTCGGCGGCACCAACGGTGTCCTGATTTTCAAAAAGGTCTGATGTGGCTACCTATCTTCCGTTCGAAGAGAAACTCAAAGAGATAGAGGACGAGATCGCCTCCGCTAAAGTGCGGGGCGATACGGAAGCGATAGTCATACTCGAAAAAGATCTTGAAAAAGAGCTCGCGAAAGTCTATAAAAACCTCTCCGACTACCAAAAACTCCAACTTGCACGTCATCCCGACCGGCCCTACGCACTCGACTATATCCGTCTTTTGATGCGTGACGCCGTTGAAATCCACGGTGACAGAACGTTCAGGGACGATCCGGCGATTATCTGCTATCTTGGTTATATCGACGACCGAAAATGTCTGGTGATCGGTGAACAGAAGGGGCGTGGGACGAAAAACAAGCTGAAAAGAAATTTCGGCATGCCTCACCCCGAGGGGTACAGAAAAGCGCTTCGTGCCGCGAAGATGGCCGAAAAATTCGGCCTTCCGATCTTGATGCTGATCGACACGCCGGGTGCCTACCCCGGGCTCGGGGCGGAAGAACGCGGGCAGAGCGAGGCGATTGCGCGAAACCTGCTGGAACTGAGCCGCCTCGATACGATTACCGTTTCCGTGGTCATCGGCGAAGGCGGCAGCGGCGGTGCACTGGCGATCGGTGTCGCCGACAAACTCGCGATGATGCGTTATTCGATCTTCAGTGTCATTTCACCGGAGGGATGTGCCGCTATTTTGTGGAACGATCCCGCGAAGGTGGAGCAGGCGACGAAAGCGCTCAAAATCACCCCTGACGAGCTTTCGAAAATGGGGCTGATCGACGATATAATCGACGAACCTCTGATTGGTGCGCATCGCGATAAAGAGGGTGCCGCCCAAGCGGTCGGCGACTATTTTCTTTCACAGGTCGCGGCACTCGAAGAGATGGGCAAAGAGGCGCGCATGCAGCAGCGTTACGAAAAGATGATGAGTTTCGGTGCGTTTGCTGAACCGGAAAAGAAGTAGTTTAAAAGCGAAGATACAGGGGGAACGGCGGCTTTTTTGCCGCCGTCAACGGGTTTTTAGAGGTTGTGTTTCTTCTTGTATTCGAGAATCATTTTGTAAGCTTCGTCTTTGAGGCGCAGCTTCTCTTTTTTCAGCTTCTCGAGCTCCAGGTCGTCCATATGCTGGCGTCCCTCTTCCACTTCGGTTACAATTTTGTCAAGTTCGTTGTGGCGCTCGAAAATCTTTGCGAAATGTGCATTTTCCACTTTCAGTTTGCTGATGATGTCGCGATATTCGTGAAGCATCTTTCTCTCCTGTTTAAATTTTTCAGATTATATTAAATTCTTGCTTATTATGTTCTGTAATCGGCATTGATTTTGACATATTCATGCCCCAAATCACATCCGTAGGCCGTAAAGCTTCCTTTGCCGATGCCGAGGTCACAATGAATGGCGAATGCATCTTTTTGCATCACTTTCGCCGCTTTGGCTTCCCGCTCTTCATCGAAAAGGATCTCTCCCCTCTCGTAAACGGTGACATTGCCGAACGTGATGGTCAATGTCGCCGGATCGCACGCAACCCCGCTCGCACCGATCGTCGATGCGATGCGTCCCCAGTTGGGGTCTTCTCCGTATAGGGCCGTTTTGACCAGAAGCGAATTGGTGAGCGCTTTGGCGGCAATGGCGGCTTCTTCACGGTTGGCTGCACCGGTAATCTCGAATGCGACGCATTTGGTCGCACCTTCACCGTCTGAGACGATCTTCAGTGCAAGTTCATGCATGACCCTTTCGATCGCATGGGCGAACGCTTCTTTGTCGTAAACTCCCGACAAGCGGTTGCTGAGCAGCATCACGGTATCGTTCGTCGAAGTGTCTCCGTCGACACTGATGGCATTGAACGTGGTTTCGGCATAAGCTTTCAACATCGGCCCCATTTCATCCGCCGGAATCGCCGCATCGGTCGTGATGAAACAGAGCATCGTCGCCATCGCAGGATTGATCATCCCCGCACCTTTGGCCATCGCACCGATTCTGAAGGATTCACCGTTTTCGAGAATCACTTCGAATGCAACGTGTTTCTCGTAGCTGTCGGTCGTCATGATCGCTTTGGCGGCGGCATTCCCATCCCGCTTCGCGAGGTCGAAACGCTCGAGGCCCTTCATGATCTTCCCTTTGGGCAGGGGAACACCGATAACCCCTGTGGAGCTCATGACGGGATTTTGGATCTTTTTGAACGTCGCACGGGCATGTTCCAAGACCGTTTCGATATCTTCGATGCCGCGCTCTCCCGTCATGGCATTGGCGTTTTTCGCATTGATCAGTACGAAATTGGTCGTTTCGATCGCATGTTTTCTAAAATGAAGAATCGGAGCCGCCTGGAAGCGGTTGGTGGTGAAAATGGCGCGGATATCGCAAAGTGTCTCCGAATGGATAAAGGCGAGGTCTTTTTGGTTGTCGGGTTTCAATCCTGCAGAGATTCCGTCGGCAAAAAAACCTTTCGGGGCACAGACACCGCCTTCAATCGATAGAAGCGTATACATGGAAAACTCCTGGAAAGTTGCTGGAATGGGTTAAAGAAGCAGAAAAAATTGGAACGATAAGGAAAGTGTCGAGACAAGCCAAAGGAGACGCCTTTGGCAAAACAGGGGTTAAGCGCCCTGTTTTTTCATCGTGCGGAGTGTAGAAGCCGCAACTCGGATCTTTTTGCGTGTACCGTCTTCGAGGGTGATGCGTACCGTACGAAGGTTCGGCAAAAAGCGTCGTTTGGTTTTGTTGTGGGCGTGGCTGACGTTGTTGCCAGACATTGGGCCTTTACCGGTAATTGCGCATTTACGTGCCATGGTTTAAACCTTTGAATTTGAGTGATGTAAGTCCTTGCCGCAATAATCGTGCGATCATTTCTTCGCCTGGACTTTAAGTTGGCTAATTCTATTGAAATGAACCATAGAGTTTGCTTAAATTAAGAATCGATTTAGAATGTTCGGCTTTTGTCCATGTCGACTCGCTCAAAGTGTCCAAGTGCGACGAGCATCGCTTCATGCGATGCCGTGAGTATTGTTTAAGTAGATTGAAATGGTGTATAATAAAGGCAAATAGCACAAGGCCCGTAGATGGTTACACCCCAACAGATCGATATCTATTTGCAACGCGTCCCGCCATTGCCGGAAAGTTTACAGAAAAGCCTGAACGCCCTGGAAAAAGGGAATTTGGCGGCTGCCGCCAAAGCGGCCGCTTCGGATGCGGGATTGATCGGCTATCTCAAACGGGTCGTCAACAGTGCCGCTTACGGCTTTCGCAACAGGGTGAACGATCCGGCACAGATCTTTTCGGCACTCGGCGTCGAGCGTGCGAAAGAGTTGCTGTACGCCTATATGGTAAGCCGTATCGCACCTGAAAAATGGCGTTATTTCGCTCTTTCCAACGATGATTTTACCCATTTCCAGACGGCATTGATGCACAAATGGGAAATGCTTGTAAGGCATGAATCGGCAGATGAAAAATTTTTGAGCGCCGCTGCCGTGATGAGCGGGGGGCTCGTGGTGGCCGATGCGGTTTTCGGTGAACACGCTTCCGATGTGGCGCTGCTGAGAGAGAGCGGAGACTACGATCTGGATACGATTTTGGAGCGCGTAAGCCATCTGAGGTTCGAACAGCTGGTCGCCGTCATAGCGAAAAAATGGGAGGTGGACGAGGATGTCATTCGGCTCGTGAGGCTGGCTTTCGGCAACCTCTCCTGCATGGAAGCGAAAGGAGACGATACGCTGTGCCGTCTGGCACGTCTGCTGCACCTGCTTCTTTTTTACGAGCTCAGCCGGCCGATCATGTTGGAAGCCGGTGCGAACGCCTTTATAAGTTTCAATCCCGAGTTTGCGACACCGGCACTGGAGACTTTCGAGAATGTGATAGGAATCGAATGAGGCCGATTATCAAAAAACAGAAGATCGCACTTTTCGCACCTCAGGGATTTCTCGACGGAAACAATGCATCGCAGCTCATTTCGATTCAGGAGATGCAAACGGTTCGCAGCACCAATGTCTCGATGGTTCTCGTCTCTTTGAAGAAGGTGGTCTTTTTCAACATAAACGGCATCACCATTCTTCTCGACATGTTGACGAAACTTCAGAAACAGATGCGTGTGACGATCGGTTTTTGTGACTATACGCGAAGGCAATACGAAGCCTTTTTCAAATTTTTCGATGGGGAAGTCCCTTTTTCTCTTTTCAAAACGATCGATATCGCATTGCTTTTCGCAGGGGGGAACGAAGCGAAAGAGGGTGAAGAGAACGTTCTTGTCTACAATGAAGATGCAACACAGCGGAGTATGCAGGCGATAGAGGTCTTCGATCGGGGTTACAACCCGGTGGTGGTCCAGACCTTCGAGGATTTCGCATCGCGTGCGGAGGATAAAGAGAAATTTGTCGAGATCGTCGAGAGTACCTACCTGGGGATGATGGCCAACCGCATCGCCGCCAAAACACGCGGCAACTGCGTTATCTACTATCTCAAAGGCTTTCTCGACGGCACCGTGACGGAACAGTTCGACGTCGTCTACCATCAAAACTGCCTCAAAGTCGGTTTTCAGCTTTTCATGTTCGATGCCACGCGTGTCAGTTCGCTCAACATCCATGCCGCGAATTTTTTCTCCCGGCTCTCTACCGCGGGTGCGGAGTATGGTGCGCTGATCGCCATTGTGGGACTCGATCTGGAGAAGACTCCGAAGCGCTTTGTCGAAGAGCTCGAAGATGCCGGCATCATGTTTTTCGAAAGTGAAGCGGATTTTTTCGGCGACGAAACGGTGCAATCGATGAGCGGCGGCGGAGCGGTCGCGAAAAAAGAGAAAAACAGGCTCACGAAGCCGGTGGTCGCCCGACTGCCCGTACTGGTCTCCGCGGCGATGGGCACACTGCAGATGATGGTCAATATGATCGCCATAAAAGAGGAGATGAAGATTCGGCCTTTCGAACCCCATGGAGAGGAACTTATGGCCAGTTCCATCGCATTTTACGGGGATATTGGCGGGTTGATGACATTGGTGATGCCCAAAGAGCTCGTAAAAAAGTCGTGCGCGCTATTGATCGGTGAGGAGAGTGACGATACGGAGATTCTTGCGGATGCGTTGAGCGAACTGGTCAACATCGTCGCGGGAAAGTCCAAGACACTTTTGCAAGAGGAGGGTGTGAATATCAGTATCACCCTTCCGCGAAGTTACACTTCCATCGACGATCTCGCTTCGACGCTCGATGGCGTACAGGGTGTTCAGGTTAATTTTAGTTTCGATGATTATCCTTTCACATTCTATTTGAGCCCGTAAATAAAGTAAAAAAGGATGTTTATGCTGGTAGCCCCGAGTATTCTTTCGGCCGATTTCGGACATCTCGCACGCGATGTCGAAGCGATTTGCGACGGCGGATGCGATTTGGTCCATGTCGATGTGATGGACGGCCATTTCGTACCGAACCTCACCATTGGGCCCGTGGTCGTCGAGGCCGTCGCCAAGGCCGCCACCAAACTGCTCGACATCCACCTGATGGTGGAGAACAACACCTTTTTCGTCGACCTCTTTGCACCTCTGGCGCCGGGCTACATCTCCTTCCATATCGAGGAGGAGAAGCATCCGCACCGTCTGATCCAGAAGATCCGGGGACTCGGCATCAAGCCGGCGATCGTGCTCAATCCTCACAGTCGGCCCGAAAGCATCGAGTTTCTTCTCGAAGATCTCGATATGGTACTGCTGATGAGTGTCAATCCGGGATTCGGCGGGCAGAAGTTCATCCCGAGTGTCATTGAGAAAGCGAAACGGATGAAAGATCTGGTCGAGAAGCGCAATCCCAAATGTCTCATAGAGGTTGACGGCGGCGTCAACGACAAAAATGTCCATGATCTCAAAGCGGCCGGCGTCGACGTCGTCGTCGCGGGAAGCTATGTTTTCAAGCACGAAAATATCGCCAAAGCGATCGAGAGTTTGAAGGTTTGAAGTCGGAAGGTGGGAAGGTGAGAAGGTGGGAAGGTGAGAAGGCGCGAATGCCGCGCGTCAAAATCTGCGGTATCACCTCGTATGAAGATGCGATGGCGGCGATAGAAGCGGGTGCCGATGCGCTCGGCTTCGTCTTTTATGAAAAATCGCCGCGTTTCATTACCCCTGCAATGGCGCGTGCCATCGTCGACCAGCTCCCGCCCTTCGTGGAGCGTGTCGGCCTTTTCGTCGACCGTACGCCGCTAGAGGTCGATATCGCCTGTGCCGAAGCGGGCATGGGGCTGGCGCAGATCCACTTCGAAGTGGACGAGAGTTATCTGCATGCCTTGAAGACCAAAACGCTGCCGGTGGTGCGTGCCCGGGAACCCGAAGAGGTGATGAACTTCGCGGGACACTATCGGCTGGTGGACGCCTATTGTGAGAGCTATGGCGGAGCCGGTAAACGGCTCAATCTGGAGTGGTTCGAAGGGGTCGACTGCTCAAGAATCGTTCTCGCCGGTGGTTTGACCCCGGAAAATGTCGCGGAAGCGGTTCGGCGCTACGGCTTTTACGGCGTGGATGTGAGCAGCGGTGTGGAGCTGGAGAAAGGAAAGAAAGATCCGGAAAAGGTGCGTGCGTTCGTTCAGGCCGCGAAGGAGGCTGGATGCGCCCACTGATCGACAATATCGTCGCCGCGATGAAAAAGAGCGGCGGCAAGATGGAGCTCGAGCGGTTTCGACAGCTGATTATGAAAACAAGGGATTCTCTCTTCGAGGATGTCGATACACTGATGGAGCTGATCATCGCATCGGGTTTGCCGATCGATATCGAAGGGGACGAGGTGGTGCTGAAAACCTGTTTCAGGCCATGGGAGGAGGAGACCTTCTGCATCGTCGACATCGAGACCAACGGAAGCCAGCCGATGCGCTCGCAGATCATCGAGATCGGGGCGCTGAAGTGGAAAAACGGCGAGATCGTGGACCGCTTCGAATCGTTTGCCGCCTGTAGCTATCTGCCCTATCAGATCAGTGAAATCACGGGAATCAATCCAGAAGACCTCGAGGGGGCTCCGCCGCTGGCGAAGATGCTTCCGAAGTTCAAGGCGTTTCTCGGCGACACCCTTTTCGTCGCCCACAACGTTTCGTTCGACTACAACTTCATCTCCCACTCTTTCGAGCGTTTCGGCCTCGGGGTGCTGGGCAACCGTAAACTCTGCACGATCGAACTGGCCCGTCGCACGATCGAAGCGGAGCGTTACGGCCTGGGACATCTCAATATCGTGCTCGATATCAACACACTCGTTCACCACCGCGCCTACGCCGATGCGATAACCGCTTCCAAGGTACTGGAGATCGGACTGAAAAACGTTCCGAAATCGGTCGTAACGACCGAAGAGCTGATCGATTTCACGAAACTTCCGGTGAAGAAGGCGAAACGCCTGCTGGAGAGTGAAAAACCAAAAACTAAAAACTAAAAGTTAAAAACTAAAAGTTACGGATACGGCTACGTCGGTTTCATCTTTGATAAAGCCCGTGCGAAGCGCTATTAACCATAATGCTCTACCCACTACTCACTACCCACTACTCACTAAGCCCGCAAAGCGGGCGTCTCACTACCCACTTTTTCATATAAACCTGTTCAGAACCTTCGCCGCCAGCAGATCTCCCCAGACGTTGATCGCCGTTCGGAACATGTCCAGGATCCTGTCGACGGCGGCGATAAGACCGATCGCCTCGAGCGGCAGGCCGACGGCACTTAAAATCATCGTCATCATCACGAGTCCCGCTCCCGGAATGCCCGCCGCACCGATCGAAGCGAAGGTCGCCGTCAAAAAGATGACGATCTGCTGCGAAAAACCGAGCTCCACGCCGTAGCTGTTGGCGATGAACATGACGGCGATCGCTTCGTAGAGCGCCGTGCCGTCCATATTGACGGTGGCGCCCAGCGGAAGGATGAACCCGGCACTCTCCTTTTTGACGCCGCCGTGCACGGATGCGACTTCGATCGAGACGGGCAGCGTCGCCGAGCTCGAGGCGGTCGAGAAGGCGACGAGCACCGCTTCGCGCACTCTCTTGAAGTAATCGAAGGGGTTGAAGCGGCCGATGAAAGCCGCGACGGCGGGCAGGACGACAAGCGCATGGATGAAGAGTGCGACGAGCACCGCCAGCACATAGCTTTTAAGCTCCCACAGTGTTGCGAGCCCCTCTTTGGCGATCACGTAGCCGATGAGCGAAAAGACGCCAATCGGCGTCAATGCGATGACCCATTCGGCGATCTTCCCCATCGCGTCGTTTACGCTCTCGAAAAAATCCTGCAGCGTCTCGCGTCTGGCTGTTTCGAGATGGAGGGCCGCCACGGCGAAGAAGATGACGAAAAGCAGTACCTGCACGATCTTTCCTTCGCTGAGCGATGCGAAAATGTTGCTTGGAACGAAGGAGAGCAGAAGGGAGGCGAAGGTGTGCTCCGCAGGCTTGGAGACTGCTGCCGCGGCTGCCATCTGGTGCGTCGAACCCGGTTCGATCATGTTGACGACGAGCAGTCCGGTGCTCACGGCCAGCGCGGTGGTGAGGAAGTAGTAGCCGAACGCTTTGAGGCCGAGGTTTTTGAGCGCTTCGCCGCTTCCGAGCGAAACGATGGCGACGAAGACCGAAGCGAAGACGAGCGGGACGATGAGCATCTTCAGCAGCATCAAAAAGAGATCACCGACCCATTTGAGCGAGAGCATCGTCTCCGGCATCCAGACACCTGCGGCGATGCCGAGAAAGATGGCGGCGATGGTCAGTGTTTCGGTCGAGAGATAGCGTTTCATCGATTATCCTCCAAGTTTGGGTAGTTGCCATTTTTTGTAGTAGGCGAGAAGGCGCAAAAAGAGCGCCCCGGCGGCGATGCTCATCAATGTAAAGGTACCAAGGCATCCGACGAGACTGCACAGGTAGACAAGAAGGGCGATCAGCAAGGCGATGGTGCCGTAAAAATCGCTCGTGAGCACGATGGGGACTTCGTTGACCATCATGTCGCGCAGCATGCCGCCTCCGACGGCGGTCATGAAGGCGAGCAGCATCACGCCGAAGAGATTGAACTTAGCTTCGATGCCGACCAGCGCCCCCGTGATCGCGAATGCGACGAGCCCGATGCTGTCCATGACGATGAAGATGGCGAAACGCTCGGGCCGCTCTTTTTTATGGAGTTTGAGCGAGAGTGCCAGCACGATGCCGGCAACGACGAATAGAAGCACGCTGCCTTCGGTAAAGGCGATGGGCATGCGCCCGACGATGACGTCGCGGATGACGCCGCCGCCGAGTGCCGTCAGAAACGCGGCGATGACGATGCCGAGTAGATCGAGCCCTTTGCGTACTCCCATCAGAAAGCCGCTGACGGCAAAGGTCACGAGACCGATCGCGTCGGCTGCGGCAAAAAGGCTCATGCCAGGAAATCGATGTAGTCGTTTTTGAACGCGACGTATCGGCGAGCCGAAGCGTATAGCTCTTCGACCTCTTCATCGCTCAGCTGGCGCACGACTTTGGCGGGCGAACCGATGATGAGGCTTCGCGGCGGGAACTTTTTGCCACCGGTGACGAGCGCGCCCGCCCCTACGATCGACTCCTTGCCGATGACGGCGCCGTCGAGAATGGTGCTGTTCATTCCGATAAGACAGCCCTCTTCGATGGTACAGCCGTGCAGCATGACGCGGTGGCCGACGGTGACGTCACTGCCGATGATCGTCGGATGGCCGTCGCTCATGTCGGGATTTTTATAGTGGGTGACATGGATCATCGTCAGATCCTGGATGTTGGTGCGGTCGCCGATGCGTATCTTGTGCACGTCGCCGCGGATGACACAGCCGAACCATATGGAGCACTCCTCGCCCGTTTCGACATTCCCGATAACGGTGGCATCGGGCGCTGTCCATGTGTTTTCGCCAAATTTCGGAAACCACTCTTTGTATCGCAGCAACATGTTGACTCCTCTTCAGGAAAAGTTCAGAGAATATACCATAAATTTATACGCACTATTCACTTACAACTGTTTGATCTTATTGATCTGGTCGCGCAGTCTGGCCGCCTCTTCGAACTCCAGTTTTTTGGCCGCTTCTTGCATTTTTTTGGTCAGCTCTTTGACCATCTTCTGCCGCTCCTTGGCCGGCATTCTTTCGATTTTACTCTTCTTTTCGTAGAGAATGCCGTGGTCTTCGAGTTTCAAGTTTTCGTCGAGACGCCGTCCGACCGACTTGGGTGTGATACCGTGCTCTTCGTTGTAGATCATCTGCCGTTCGCGGCGGTGCTGCGTGATGTCGATCGCCCGTTTCATCGAAGGGGTCTCTTTTTTGGCGTACATCAACACGCGGCCGTTGAGGTTTCGCGCCGCACGGCCCATTGTCTGGATCAACGCCGTCTCGGAACGTAGAAACCCCTCTTTGTCGGCATCGAGGATCGCCACGAGACTCACTTCGGGCAGATCGAGCCCCTCGCGCAGGAGGTTGATCCCCACCAGCACGTCGAATTCTCCCATCCGTAAGCTTCGGATGATCTGGTTGCGCTCGATAGCGTCGATATCGGAGTGCATATATTTGACGCGCAGCCCCAGGTCGTTGTAGTAGGTGGTCAGCTCTTCGGCCATTTTTTTTGTAAGCACCGTCACGAGTACCCGCTCATTCCGTTCGACCACCTTTTTGATCTGATCGTACAGGTGCTCCACCTGATATTCGCTGTCGACGATCTCCACTTCCGGGTCCAGCAGCCCCGTCGGACGGATGATCTGTTCGGCGACGACGGCGCTCAGCTCGATCTCCAGTTCGGCAGGCGTCGCCGAGACAAAGAGGTAGTGGGGCGCTTTGTCGATAAACTCTTCGAATTTGAGCGGCCGGTTGTCGAGCGCACTGGGAAGCCGGAAGCCGTACTCCACCAGTACTTCCTTGCGGCTTCTGTCGCCTGCGTACATCCCGCGAAACTGCGGGAGGCTCACGTGTGATTCGTCGACGATGATGAGGTATGGCTTGCCTTTGATCTCGAAGTAGTCGAGCAGAGAATAGGGTGCTTCGCCGGGCTTTTTGTCGGTCAGGTGGCGGGCGTAATTTTCGATCCCTTTGCACATACCGGTGGTTTCGAGCATCTCGAGGTCGAACTCGGTGCGCTGCTTGAGGCGCTGGTACTCGAGAAGTTTGCCCTCTTTTTTGAACCAGGCGAGCCGTTCGGCCAGCTCCTCTTCGATGCTCTTGATCGCCTCCTGCAGCTTGTCGCCGCCGACGATGAAGTTGCTGGCGGCGTAGATCGTCGTGGTTTTCAGCTCTTCGATCTTGCGGTTGGTCAGTGGGTCGAAAGTGTAGATCGCCTCGATCTCGTCACCGAAAAACTCGACGCGTATGGCTTCCTCTTCGCTGTAGGCGGGGTAGATGTCGATGACGTCCCCGCTGAGGCGGAAATCGCCGCGGTCGAAGAAGTTGTCGTTGCGCTTGTACCCCATCTCGACCAGCCGCAGCAGCAGCGTGCGCTGGTCGATCTCGTCACCGATTTCCAGTTTCTGGACCATCTTTTTGAACTCGATCGGGTTACCAAGGCCGTAGTTCGCCGAAACCGATGCGACGACGATGACGTCATCATATGTCAGCAAGCTCGCCGTCGCACTGAGACGCAGTCGTTCGAGCTCTTCGTTGATCGAACTGTCCTTTTCGATGAAGAGATCCTGCCTCGGGATGTAGGCTTCGGGCTGGTAGTAGTCGTAGTAGCTGATGAAGTACTCGACATGGTTGTTGGGGAAAAAACCCTTGAATTCGCTGTAAAGCTGTGCCGCCAGTGTCTTGTTGTGAGTCATGATGAGCGTCGGGATCTGCAGCTTCTGGATGATCTGCGCCATCGTGAAAGTCTTGCCGCTTCCGGTGACGCCGAGCAGTGTCTGGTAGCGGTGCCCCGCCTCGATGGAGTTGGTCAGCAGTTTGATCGCCTGCGGCTGATCGCCGGAAGGTTCGAAATCGCTTTTCAGTTCGAAGAGCAAGGAACTCCTTTTTCATTTTTCATTTGTCCGCTTTGCGGACGGCGGTTTGTGTTGAGGGTTGAGTGTTGGGAATTGGGATGGGTTTTCGTCCCGAATTTGACTAAAACTCTTGACAAGGCTCGGCGAGCCGTGCTCACCTTCTCAAAACTCAAAACTCAAAACTCAAAACTCAAAACTCAAAACTCAAAACTCCCTCTAATGACAAACCTTGCCATTTTAGTCTATAATTATATCAGCAAACTCAACTTACGAAGGATTCCCCGTATGGAAAACATCCCCGTCATCGACCAGCTCTCCAAAAAGATCGACGAAGTATTGGCACGCCTGAAGAGGCTCGAAGAGGAGAACGGCCGTCTTCGTAACGAACTGGTCGCCGTCAAAGCCCAGAACGAAGCCAAAGATGCCCAGATCGACAGGTTGAACGAAGAGCTGACGATGAAAGACCTCGAAATCGAAGAGGTCATCGGAAAAATCGAAGCGATATTGGGCGAATGAGACGCTCATATCCAATCGAGGGTAACGCGAGATGAAAAAAATCTCCCTCGTCATCGGCGGCAAACGCTATACGATCACCCTCGAAGAGCCGTTTGCGGAAGCGGTCGAACAAGAGTTGACCGAACTTTTCGATCCTGCCAAGGACAACGAGACCAAAACACTGCTGCAGGCGTTTCTCACCAAACAGATCGAGTGCCTCGAACTCGAAGAGAAACTGAACGAACTTCTGAAAAAATTTCCAGATTAAGTTAACTTTTACACAGATTGGCCGATAATAGTTCCGAGCCTTTGTAGCGACAAAGGACAAATACTACTTTTAAGGAGTAACCATGCGACGTGGTTTTACAATGATTGAATTGATCTTCGTGATCGTGATTCTGGGTATTTTGGCGGCAGTTGCCATTCCGAAGCTTGCGGCAACGCGAGATGATGCGAAAATTTCGAAAATCGCAAGCAATATTCAAGCGGCGAAAAACGAAATTGCATCCTATGTCGTTGCGCAAGGAACCGAAGCGAACGCCACGAACATAGATGCTGATTGGTATAAGACAGCTTCGAACATCATCAGCGAAGGTGTTTCATCAGAGGATATCACCATCACTGGGTCAGGTCCTGCAACGGTGAATTTTCTGGACAAGGATCACAACGAGACATGCATGACGTTGCAGTACGCTGGCAACAACATCGTCATTAAAGAAGGGACGGACGCCAGTAGTGCCATTTGTACCGGTGTCAAGGGTCTCGTGAAAGAGTCCAATATCACGGTCAGCGGACAGTCAGTTAAATACTGATTCGAGTGAGGAGTGCCTCCAAAAAGGCACTCCTTGTCATATTTAATGCAAAAAAGAGCGTTTACTATTGTCGAACTTGTTTTTGTCATTGTGATTATCGGTATCTTGGCGGCGGTCGCCATACCCAAACTCAATGCGACGAGGGTCGATGCGAAAACTTCCGTATTGGCTCAAAAAATCATCCTCAGTATCAATGAAATAAAATCTCACGCATTGGCAAGCGGAAATCTGGACAACAATATCACAGCCTATTCCAATATGGTCAACGAAATGATAGCGGAGGGTGTCGCGGTTTTGAATCATGACGGTAGTCAAATTACGATCGATACCGGTTCGGAAAACAGTTGCTTGTCGTTGAGTCTGGTCGGTAATAACCAGGAGCTCAACCTGAGTGTCACGATGGGGCAGAATATAAGCGACGATCCCATTTGCGACGGGGTGCAAAAACTGTTGGGCAACCAGAATTACGTTATGAAGATAAGGGGACAACTTGCAAAATTCTAAAGCCGCGTTTACGATGATCGAACTCATTTTTGTCATAGTAGTGATAGGCATTCTCGCCTCTATTGCTATGCCAAAACTTTGGGTGACGCGCACTGATGCCATCATCAGCAAAGGACGGGCGGAAGTCGCGACGATTCGAAGTGCCATCGCGACTTCGAGACAGAAAAATCTGCTCGAAGGGAATGCCAGCTACCCTTCGGCGCTGGAAGATACAGGGGAACCGCTTTTCGCCAACCTTCTCGATTATGGAATGACATCGGATACGACGCCGGGGCACTGGAGCAAGAGTGGCAACTACTATGTCTACCATATCGGCTACGATACCAACGCCACCTTCGAGTACAACGCCACAAGCGGCCGGTTCGACTGTATCAGCGGAGAGTGCGCTTCGTTGACCCATTGACGATTCGATGAATTACTACGAAGTTTGCCTGCTTGGCAAACGGGCCCCGCTTTTCACCTACAGCTTTCACGAAAAAGTGCAACCCCATACCCTCGTCGTTGTCGAGGTACGCGGAAAAACGCACAGGGCCGCGATTGTTACGGAGGTTGAAAAACCGGATTTCAAGACGCATGCGATCGTCGAGACTTTGCCTTACCGATTCGACGCTTATCAGATCGAGACGGCGCGCTTCGTGAAAGAGTATTACGCCTGTACCTTCGGCGAGGCGCTGGCGCTTTTCGAACCCTTCGAGATGGGCCGTTCTTTGCCGCAACATTCGGAATTTGAAACCGATATCGTGCTTTCCGATACGCAGGAAAGAGCGTTCGAAGCGTTGCAAAAGCATGGCTCTGCCCTTCTTTTCGCACCGACGGGCAGCGGAAAGACGGAGATTTACATGAAACTCTTCGCCAAGGCTTTGCAGGAGGGAAAAAGCTCCGTCTTTCTGATGCCCGAGATCAGCCTGACGCCGCAGATGGAGAAGCGGCTGAAGGTCCATTTCGGCGATCGCGTCGCGATATGGCACTCGAAGCTGACGAAAAAGAGAAAAACCGAAACACTCGAAAAGATTCGAAGTGGCGAGGTGCGTATTGTCGCCGGGCCGCGCTCGGCGCTCTTTCTGCCGCTGCACGACATCGGAGTGATCGTCGTCGACGAAGAGCACGACGACAGCTACAAAGCGCACAACAGGCCCCGCTACCATGCAAGAGACCTGGCGCTTTTCATGGGGAAAAAGCTGGGGGCGAGGGTCGTGCTCGGAAGTGCGACACCGAGTGCCGCCACCTATGCCAGACAGCCTGTCGTTCGTATCAGGGACCCTTATGTCAAAACGAAAAAACGCTACATTTTCGAGCGGGGTGGCTGCGCTTTGACGCCGACGATGATCGAAGCGCTCGAAGCGCATCACAAGGCCGGCGGCCAGGCGCTCGTGTTTCTGCCCACAAGGGCCAACTTCAAATATCTTTACTGCGACAACTGCGGCTATACGGTCGAGTGCCCATATTGCTCGGTGGGGATGAGTCTGCATAGAAATCGCCGGCTGGTGCGCTGTCATTACTGTGGCTATGCCGAGAAGATCCCGGAAAGCTGTCCGAAGTGCGGGTCGATCGTCCGGGCGGACCGCATCGGGACGGCGGAAGTGGTCGAGCAGTTGGGCGAGCGGTTTCCGGAGATCAAAATCCAGCAGTTCGATAAAGATACGATCACCACGGCGAACAAACTCCAAAAAGCGCTCGACAGATTCTCCAACAAGGAGACAGATGTTTTGGTCGGTACCCAGATGCTCGCCAAAGGACACGACTATGCCGACATAACGCTGGCGATCGTTTTGGGGCTCGACTACATTCTGGCACTGCCGGATTACCGGGCGAGGGAACGGGCACAGTCGCTTTTCGTGCAGATCGCGGGACGCGCCGGAAGAGCGCGTGAAGCGACGGTGATCGTGCAGACCAACCAGCCGGAGTTTTTCAGTGAATACATCGGTGACTACGAGAAGTTTTTGAAAGAGGAGCTGCAGTTTCGTGAAGGGCTCTATCCGCCCACGATGCATCTGTGCCGCCTGCTTTTCGCTTCCAAAGACGAGAAAAAAGGGCTTGCCGAAGTGGAGCGCGTCAGAGTACTGATCGAGAGATTCGACAAGGTTGAAATCGTCGGATCCGGCAAAGCTCCGATCGAGAAGATTGCGGGAAAGTTCCGTTTCAACATCCTGCTTAGAAGCCCCAACCGCAGCGATTTGTTGCGTGTCGTCAAGGCTGTCGATGACGGAAGTTTCGAAGTCGACATGGACCCGGTCGATTTCGCGTAAATACGATGTGGTATAATCTTTGGTATGGAAGCATTGCATTATGACGAACACTATACAAGAGCCGATTATGCACGCTGGGAAGGTGACTGGGAGTTGATCTATGGACATCCTTATGCGATGTCGCCCGCTCCGACGACGACCCATCAGGGCCTATCGCTGCAGATTGCGATGCAGCTTTATCGAAAGATCGAAGAGAGTGGTTGTGAAGATTGCAAAGTCTTTCAGGATGTCGACTATGAAGTATCGGAAGATACGGTTGTACGCCCCGATGTACTGCTGATATGCAAGCCGGTTGGCGAAGTCGTCAACAAGGTACCGGAGATCATTTTCGAAATCATTTCCCCTGCAACAGGACGTCGCGATGAGACGATCAAGTTCGAACTTTACCAAAAAGAGGGTGTTGGATATTATGTACTTGTCTATCCGGACGGACAGGTCGCCAAAGTATATCGATGCAACGAGCTTGGAAAATACGTTAAAGTCGGTGATTTCGACAATGAAACGATAGAGTTCGAGACAAAAAAGTGTCGATTCGATTTCGATTTTTCAAAAATCTGGCGACAGTGATCCACATTTTCGCTACAATCCGATTATGATTCAACGATACCCAACCAAACAGATTTTTGTAGGCAGCGTGCCCGTCGGTGGAGATGCTCCGATTTCGGTGCAGTCGATGACCTATTCGCGTACGGCGGACGTGGCGGCGACGGTGGAGCAGATCAACCGGCTGCATTTTGCGGGCGCGGATATCGTGCGTGTGGCGGTACCGGATTATGAAGATGCCGAAGCGCTGAAGGCGATCCGTGCACAGACGTCTTTGCCGCTGGTGGCGGATATCCACTTCAACTACCGCCTGGCGCTCATCGCGGCGGAATCGGTCGACTGTATCCGCATCAACCCCGGGAACATCGGCGAGAAGTCGCGTGTGAAAGAGGTTGTGAAGGCGTGCAGCGAGCGCAACATTCCGATCCGTGTCGGCGTCAACTGCGGAAGCCTGGAAAAAGAGTTCGAAGAGAGGTATGGCCAGACCGCCAAAGGGATGGTGGAGTCGGCACTCTACAACATCAAGTTTCTCGAGGATCTCGGCTTTACCGACATCAAAGTGTCACTCAAAGCGAGCGATGTGGAGCGCACCGTCGAAGCCTACCGGACGCTGCGTCCGTTGGTCGATTATCCGTTTCATCTAGGTGTGACGGAGGCGGGTACCGTCTTTCATGCGACGATCAAGAGTGCCATTGGCCTGGGAACACTGCTGCTCGAAGGTATTGGCGACACATTGCGCGTTTCGATTACCGGGGAACTTGAAAAAGAGATCGAGGTGGGACGTGCCATCCTCAAAGACAGCGGTGCGGCGAAGGAGGGGCTCAACATCATCTCCTGTCCGACCTGTGGGCGTATCGAAGCCGATCTCGTGAAAGCCGTGGCCGAAGTGGAGGAGAAAACCAGGCATATCAAAACCCCTCTCAACGTTTCGGTGATGGGGTGTGTCGTCAACGCGATCGGAGAAGCGAAAAGTGCCGATGTGGCGATCGCCTACGGCAAGGGTAGCGGGTTGATAATGGTCAAAGGCGAAGTGGTGGCGAAACTGCCGGAAGAGCAGTTGGTCGGCCGTTTTTTGCAGGAAGTGGAAAAGATGGCGAAAGAGGCGGAGTAAACGGTGGAAGAACATCTTTATAACCTAAATATCGAGCGTGCTGTTTTGAGTACGATTGTTTTCGATCCGGTGCAGTATGAAGAGATCGCGGCGCAGCTCAAAGCGGAAGATTTTTACCATCCGTTTCACCAGCATCTTTTCATGGCAATGGAAGAACTCTTTAGGGCCGACCAGCCGATCGACGAAGAGTTTCTTCGTGAAAAACTGAGCCATAAGCATCAGTTCGATGAAGTGGCGTTTCTGGACATTCTAAGCGCCAACCCGCTCTCCAATACCCATGCCTATATCAAAGAGATCAAAGCCAAGGCGCAAAAACGCGCACTCGTGACGCTGGCTACGGAGATCAAAAAACTGACGATCGAAGAGGACCTGCCGGCGGACGACGTGATGGATGCGGTGGAGGCGAAACTCTACGCCATCACTTCCGAAGCGTCGACACAGGATTTCCGTGAGAGCCAGGAGATGGCGCTCAGTACGCTCGAACATATCAAAAAGATGAAAGAGCGGGGTAACTCGATGCTGATCGGCGTCGATACCGGCTTCAACGATCTCAACCGCATGACGTCTGGATTTGGCGAAGGGGATCTGGTCATTGTCGCGGCGCGGCCGGCGATGGGAAAATGCCTGGGTAAAGGAACGAAAGTCCTGATGTACGACGGTTCGCTCAAAAAGGTCGAAGATGTCGAGGTGGGTGATCTTCTGATGGGTGACGACTCGACACCAAGACGCGTCCTTTCGCTGGCGAGGGGACGCGAAATGATGTATTGGGTGCGTCAAAACAGGGGTATCGACTACCGTGTCAACGAGAGCCACATACTCTCTCTCAAGCGAAGCCGAAACGAAAACGGTCATAGACATGGCGAAATTCTGAACATTCCCCTCAAAGAGTATCTGAAAAAAAGCGACAAATTCAAGAGCAATTACAAAGGGTACAAGGTCGCCGTGGAGTTCGCCGAAAAAGAGGTGCCGGTCGACCCCTATTTCCTAGGCATCTGGCTGGGAGACGGGCGTGGCAGTGATGTACGGATTGCGACGGAAGATCCCGAAGTGGTGGCGTTTCTCGAGGCGTACGCCGCAAAACTGGGTCTAACGCTCTATCTCTACGCCGCCGAGGGTAAGTGCCCGATGTACGGGATCACCAATGGCCGCTCGGTCGATCCGAACGGAGCCTTTTCACTGCAAAAATCCCTTCGCGATCTGGGGATGCTCGAAGCCAAAAGGATTCCCCGCGACTATATCGCCAACAGTCGCGAAATACGGCTGCAGCTGCTCGCGGGCCTGGTCGACAGCGACGGATATTATGATGACAAGTTTCACGTGATCGAGATCACCCAAAAGAGCAGATCGCTGGCCGAGGATATCAAATTGCTGGCGGATACCCTCGGCTTTCGAACCTCGCTGATCCCCAAAAAAGCGACGATCCGTTCGATCGAGTATGAAAGCGAAGTCTATCGGGTCAGAATCGTGGGGGATCTGGAGGAGATTCCGACGAAGATCCCCAGAAAAAAGGCGAGACTGAGAAAGGCAGCCCGGGATGTCTCCCATACGGGTATATGGATCGAACCAGACAGGGTGGACGACTATTACGGATTCGTTTTGGACGGCAACCATCTTTTTCTGCTGGAAGACATGACCGTGACCCATAATACGGCATTGACGCTCAATATGGCTCTCAAAGCCCTCGAAAATGGGGATGGCGTCGCCTTTTTCTCGCTCGAAATGCCGGCGGAACAGCTGGTGCTCCGGATGCTTTCGGCCAAAACCTCCATCGCCTTGCAGGATCTTCGTGTGGGGAATCTTCGGGACGAAGAGTGGACCAGGCTCAGTGAAGCGGTCGATTGGCTGAGCGGCCAGAAACTTTTCGTCGACGACGAAGGAACGCTCAACATCCATCAGGTGCGGGCGAAACTGCGAAAACTCAAATCGCACCATCCCGAGATCAAAGTGGCGATCATCGACTACCTGCAGTTGATGAGCAGCGGAAGCAACAAAGACCGCCATCAAGAGGTGAGCGAAATCTCCCGTGGCCTCAAGATGCTGGCACGGGAGCTGCAGATCCCGATTGTCGCGCTTTCGCAGCTCAACCGTTCTCTCGAAGCGCGCGCCGACAAGCGGCCGATGCTCTCCGACCTCCGGGAATCTGGGGCGATCGAGCAGGATGCCGACATCATCCTTTTCGTCTACCGCGACGATGTCTACCGCATTCGTGAAGAGAAGGAGAAGGAGATGAAGGCGCGTGCCGAAGGCAAAGAGTACCGCTCCAACTTCCATGAAAAAGAGGAGGAAGATGCGGAGATCATCATCGGCAAGCAGCGTAACGGTCCAACCGGGATCGTCGAGCTGAAGTTCCAGAAGCGTTTCACACGCTTCGTCGATGCCGGACGCGTGCCTGTCGAAGTGGTCTACGAACAGTCCAACATCGACACGGGCGCCGAAACGAAAATTGAGCTTCCGCCTATCTAAACCGGCACTCATTGAGGGGCGCCGAGAGTGGGGAGTGTTCCTTCTCCTCTCCCTCCTCCTGTTCACCGTTTCGCTCGGATGGCGATACCACGACTACACCCTCTTCGTCTCTCAAAAAAAGATATTCACCGATGCCGACGTACTGATGCAGTACACCAAAAAGAGGGCGGGTAAAACCTACGAGGTTTTGAAGCTCGAAACGTCGGAGGGGCTCACCTTCTATACCACGTCGAAAAAAGCGTTGGAGAATCTGGAGGGGAAAAACGTTTCGGTGCTTCTCTTTCCCAAAAGGGTCACCTTCCCCGACTATCTCGCGACACCCTACATCCCCTCCGTCCTTTTGCGCACCCACCATGCCGAAGCTTTGAGGATGCGGCTGAGCGATACGATCGCGAAGCAGCATGAAACGGCATGGATGCGGGAGCTTTTCGGTGCGCTCTTTCTCGCACTTCCCGTCCCGAAGGATTTGAGAGAGCGCGTGACACTGCTTGGTGTCAACCATCTGCTGGCATTGAGCGGATTTCACATGGGTCTGCTCTGGCTCATTCTCTACAGTCTGCTTTCGCAGCTCTACAAGCCGTTTCAGAGGCTTTTTCCGTGGCGGCACAGGCTTCTGGACGTCGGAGCGTTAACGCTGCTTTTTCTGGGCGGCTATCTTCTCCTGACCGGATCGCCGCCGTCGCTGCTTCGAGCTTACTTCATGGTCGTGGTGGGGTGGATCGCGCTGCTGTTGGGGATCGAACTTCTGTCGTTCACGTTTCTGGGGGTTTGTGTCGTCATGCTGACGGCGCTCTTCCCTGCGCTCCTGCTCTCCATCGGGTTCTGGCTCTCCGTCGGCGGTGTCTTTTTCATCTATCTCTTTTTGAAATGGACGGTGGCGTGGCCCAAGTGGGCCATTTTTATCGGGTTGAATCTCTGGGTCTATCTTTCGATGCTTCCGGTGGTTCACGCGATTTTCGGGACTTTTTCGTTCTATCAGTTCGCATCACCGCTTCTGACGATGCTTTTCACGCTCTTCTATCCGCTTTGGATGGCGCTCCATCTGCTCGGTATCGGAGGGGTGACGGACAGGTGGATCGTGGCGCTGCTTCACTGGCCGGAGGCGGGGGCATCCGCAGATGTGACGACGCCTTTATGGTTCCTTTCGCTCTTCCTCGCCGTTGCGCTCGCCGCCGTCCGGTGGCGTATCGCACTCTATATGCAGTTTGGGCTTTCGCTCGGATGGCTCTTTTACCTGGTTCAGCAGATAGCATAGTTTTTGGCCGTAGAGGAAAATGATCCATGAAACATAGATCCACAGCATAAAAAAGAGCAATGTACTGAACGATCCGTAGATGGTGGCGTAGGTTTTGTTGTGAACCGTGTAGTAGATGAAAAGGTTTTTGCCGATGTACCAGATGAGCGACGCGAAAAAGGATGAGATGAGTGCCGCTTTGAACTTGATGACGACGGTGGTCGAGATTTTGTAGGTGACGAAAAAGAGCATCCAGATGATGAGGTAGGGAAAGAGTGCAAGAAAATCGATGCTGTTGGTGTAACTCGACTGGTTCAGAAGCTGCTGAATTTTGACCGAAAGGTAGATCGAGGCCGCCAGCCCCATGGGGCCCAGAGTAATGAGCGTCCAGTAGGTCGTCAGCGCGTTCCAGAACCCCTTTTGCTTCGATTTGAAAATTTTCCCAACGATATATTCGTAGTTTTGAAAGAAGAGGATCGATGCGATCATGATGAAGATGAAACCGATGACACCCAGTTTCGAGGTGTTGGCCAAAAAGGTATCGATGTATTGTGCAACGGTGTCGTGCGAGGCGGGCATGATGTTGGAGAAGATAAAGGATTTGATCTTTTCGTACTGTTCGCTGAAGTTTGGAAGACGGACGATAATCGAAAAACTGATGAGCAGGAGCGGAATGATGGTGAAGATCGTGTAGAAGCTCAGACTCGCGGCATAGTAGGGAATATCGGGATCGTAAAAGCGTTTGAGGTTGCAGTAGATGGTTTTGATGAGTCGTTCGGTTTTATGTCGCATGCGGTTATTTTAGCATAGTTGGAGAGGATGCATCCTCTCCTGGAATCGTCAAAGCGCCATTTTACCGGGGTTGAGGATATTGTTTGGATCGAAGGCACGTTTGATGTCCCGAAAAAGGTTCATCTCCTCTTCGGTGAAGGCGAGATGCATGAAAGGTGCTTTGGAGAGGCCGATGCCGTGTTCTCCGCTGAGGGTGCCGCCCAGCTCGACGGTGATGCGGAAGATCTCTTCGATCGCCTTGTGGCCGATTTCGAGTTGCTTCGGATCGCTGCCGTCGACCATGACGTTGGTGTGGACGTTGCCGTCACCGGTATGGCCGAAGCAGGGGACTTTGACCTTGTATCTGAGTGCAACGTCGTCGATGCGGCGCAGAAGTTCCGGCAGTACAGAACGTGGAACCGTGATATCTTCGTTGATCTTTTTGCTGCCGTAGATCGTGATCGACTGGCTGGCGTTTCGGCGGGCGAACCAGAGGTCGGCCGACTCCTCTTCGTTGCGTGCCTTTTTGAACTCCATGCAGCCGTTTTCCATAAAGACCCGTTCGATCACCTCCATCTGGTAGTCGATCTCTTCGGGCAGATTGCCGTCGACATCGGTGATGAGGATCGCCCCCGCTTCAGTCGGAAGCCCTTTGTGGAACTTCTCTTCGACGGCACGGATCGTCAGGTTGTCGAGAAACTCCATCGCCACCGGCGTGACGCCACTGGCCATCGTTTTGTAGACCGCCTCCATCGCCCGTTCGACGCTCGGGAAGATGCCCATCGCCGTCTTTTTGAGCTTCGGTTTGGCGATCAGTTTGAGGGTGATTTCGGTGATGACGGCGAGCGTCCCTTCGCTGGCGATCAGGATGCCGGCGATGTTGTAGCCGGCGACATCTTTGATCGTCTTTTTACCGGCGCGGATGATGTCGCCGCCCGGACGTACGGCACGGATCGCCATGACATAGTCTTTGGTGATTCCGTATTTTGCCGCCCGCATACCGCCTGCGTTTTCGCTGACGTTGCCGCCGATCGTAGAGTACTCCTGACTCGCCGGATCGGGCGGATAGAAGAGCCCCTTCGCTTCGACCGCTTTTTGCAGGTCCATGTTGATGACGCCGGGCTGTACGACGGCGACCATGTTGTCCATGTCGATTTCGAGAATCTTGTTCATATGTTTCTCGAGTGCCAGGACAATGCCGCCCTTGGCTGGAAGTGCACCGCCGGTGAAGCCGCTTCCCGCACCGCGCGGGACGATGGAAATCCTGTGTTCGTTGCAGTATCTGAGTATGGCACTCACATCCGCTTCGTCGCGTGGAAAGACGACGGCATCGGGTTCGTATCGCTCCCGGGTCGCATCGTAGGAGTAGGCGATCATGTGGGCTTTGTCGTGGTAGACGTTTTCATTTCCGACAAAAGTTTTCAGCGCTTCGATATGTTTGGCATCTATCATCACTTCTTCTCCACTTTTTTGTAGTATCTGTCGAAATCGTTCATCGTGTAGTCGCTCCAGTCGAAAAAGGCGCTCGGAATCGATTCGAAACGGTGGAAGAAAGGAGCTTTGAACTCTTTTTCGTCGACCGATGCGACATCGGCATGGCCAACCTTTTTCCAGCTGATGCAATCGATGAAGTCGGTGCCGTCTTGGAACATGAACATCACCAGGCCCAGATGCATCTTTTCACACATGCGCCGAAAATGGCGCTTGCGGGGTAGCGGCTCTTTGACTTTGGAGAGTTCGGCGGCGAAAAGGTCGGGGTGAACGAGTGTCAAATGGGGAAATTCGGCTTTCGCTTTTTCCAACGATTTTTGATTGGGGACGATCGGCAGGACACGGTCGTAAAGATATCCGAGAATGACCGTATCGCCGTTTTGCGGTTTCGTTTTGATCGTCGGAAGCTTGGGTTGCACGAGACCGTGATAGGGGAGCAAATGGATCTTCGTACCGCTTGCGTCACTGGCGGTGATCGCAGCCGATGCGACGATAGCGCGATGGCTATCGTTATAGCGGTGGATGACGATTCCGCTTGCACCGATTGGAAGGTTTCCGATGTCGATCGTGGCATATTCTTTGTCGACATTTTGCAGAGTCGCCGTCACACTACGTGGACCCTCCGCGGCACCGAGCGTTAGAACGAAGAGGAGAAAAGAGAGAAAAAGGCGTATCATGGAATCGAAATCCTTGGTTGTAGAAGTTGGGTTGATTATACTCAAACCAACTTTTAAAGCCTCTTTAACGCGCTTTCGAGTAAAATACAAGCTATTTTGAATTAAGCGATTGCAATCTCAATGAGAACATTTTTATTTCTTATCTTTTTTTTGGCCTCGTTTCTGCAGGCTTCCATTGTCCAGAAGGCGCCGTGGCCGCAGGGGGAAAGCTTTCTGCACTTCCTCGAGCATCACGGCATGCCACAGTCGATCTACTGGAACCTCGACAAAGAGGACAAGGAGCTTTGCGAGGAGATCCGTGCAGGCGTCACCTACTATACGATGACCGACGACAACGGTTCGACGATCGAGCAGGTGTTGATTCCAATCAACGAAGAGCTTCAGATTCATCTTGTACGCGACGGCGACGGCTACCGATTCGAAATGATCCCCGTTGCATATGAAGAGATTACCGATATCTTCGCTCTTCCGATCGAACGCTCTCCCTACCAGGATATCATCAAAGCCACGAACAACAGGCTTCTGGCGTACGCTTTCGTCGATGCGTTCAAAAACAGTTTCGATTTCACACGGCTTCGTAAAGGGGATATGGTCGCGGTGGTCTACAAGGAGAAACTGCGGCTTGGGCACCCTTACGGGCTTCCGACGATCGAAGCGGCGATGATCGAAAAGCGTAAAAAGCCGACCTACCTTTTCCGTTTCAAAGAGCGTTATTACGACGAAAAAGGGCGTGAAGTCGAGGGGTTTCTTTTTAGAAAGCCGGTCAACCACGTTCGAATCACTTCCCGTTTCACGCTCAGGCGCTGGCATCCGGTTTTGCATCGCTACCGTGCCCACCTCGGAGTCGATTTCGGCGGCAGGACAGGAACGCCGATCTATGCGGCGGCGGATGGACGCATTATCTTTGCGGGGCGGCTCGGTGGCTATGGCAACGTCATCAAGATCCGCCACAGAGATGGCTTCATGACACTCTATGCCCATATGCACAAGTTTCGTCGCGGTATGCGGCGCGGCAAATATGTCAAAAAGGGCCAAGTGATCGGCTATATCGGCTCGACCGGTATGAGTACCGGACCCCATCTGCACTTCGGTCTTTACAAAAACGGCCGTCCAATCAACCCGTTGGGCGTGATCAAAGTGACCAAAAAGACGATTTACGGCAAGACGAGAAAAGAGTTCCTGCATTATGCGAAGATCATGAAAGAGAAGCTGCAAAAAGCGGTCGAAACGAAAGCGTGCCCGGTACGGCTGGACGATCTTTCCAAAACCGACTACTGTATCGATGAAAATGCGAGTGTCGGCGGATGATCGAAAATTTCCGTATCGAACCGTTGGAGGAGTCACATTTCGTAAGACCGGCACTGGTGCGTTACACGCAAGAGGGGGTCGAAAAGTGCTGGGAGGTGATTCGCGCCCATGACAGTGTCGCGATTTTGATCTATCATAAAACGAAAGATGCTTTCATTCTCGTCAAGCAGTTTAGACCGGCGGTCTATCTGCAAAATGGCGATGGCCACACCTATGAACTCTGTGCCGGAATCGTCGACAAAGAGAGTTCGCTGCTGCAGATTGCAAAGGAGGAGATTGAGGAGGAGTGTGGTTACGACGTCCCGCTCGAATCGATCGAAAAGGTGACGGCATTTTACACATCGGTCGGCTTTGCCGGATCGAAACAGACGCTCTACTTTGCCGAAGTGGACGAAACGATGAAGAGGGGTGATGGAGGCGGCATCGAGATGGAGCAGATCGAAGTGATCGAGCTGCCGTTGAGCGAGGCCCGGCGTTTCATGTTCGATGAAACGATCGTCAAGACGCCCGGGCTTCTGTTCGCGTTCATGTGGTTTTTCGACCGCTTCAGTCGATAAAGCGTTTGAGCAGCCCTTCGTAGGCGTCGATGCGGCGATCACGCAGGAAAGGCCACCATCGCCGAACCTCTTCCGACCGTTTCAGGTCGATGTCGCAGTAGAGTATCTCTTCCTTGTCGGTTGCCGCGGTTGCCAGCAACTCTCCCTGTGGCCCACAGACGAAACTTGTACCCCAGAAACGGATCCCCTTCAGTACACCGCTTTCGTCTTTTTCCAATCCCGTGCGGTTGACGGCGATGAGCGGCAGGCCGTTGGCGACGGCATGGCCGCGCTGAACGGTAACCCATGCGTCGAGCTGGCGTTTTTTCTCCTCTTCGGGGTCTTCGTCGAACCAACCTATCGCTGTGGGATAGATGAGGAGTTCCGCACCTTTGAGTGCCATGAGCCTGGCGGCTTCGGGATACCACTGGTCCCAGCAGACCAGAACACCGAGGCGTCCGACGGAGGTATCGATGGGTTCGAATCCGAGATCACCGGGAGTGAAATAGAACTTTTCGTAGAAACCCGGATCGTCGGGGATATGCATTTTCCGATATTTTCCAGCGATGGAGCCATCTTTTTCAAAAACGACCGCCGTATTGTGGTAGAGCCCCGGGGCACGTTTTTCGAACAACGAGGTGACGAGAACGACACGGTCGGTTTTCGCTACTTCACTCCAAAACGAAAGATCGTTTTCGAAATCTTCCGCCAGGTCGAACAGACCAGTATTTTCATATTGGCAAAAGTAGGGGCCCTGATGAAGCTCCTGAAGGACAACAAGTTCGGCACCATCTTCGCTCGCTTCAGCGATCAAATCGCATGAGCGGCGTCGCATCGTCTCTTTCGTACCGGTCCATCGCTGCTGGATCAGCGCACTTTTCATCCATCTCCTTTCAGCCGAAGCCACGTTCGGAGTTTTAATTGCAAAGTATAGCAAAGTTCGGACGGCGAAGAAAAACAAAATAATATTTTGTTTAATAAAGATAATTATATCCGAAACTATACCTATGTATTAAGTAAGTATTTATGCGATAAGCGTGATAATGAAGTTGGATACCTGTTGTATATGTTGGAACAGTACATATACGGATGGCTTAGGCCAAAGAAAGATGAAACGACATATTCGTCTTTATAAAGGGAAAGGTTCCCCTATGAAAAAGTTATATGGATGGCGCCGTCTGAAGCGGATGATCGCCGCAGGATCGGTAATCGCCGTGACGGCAGCCTATGCAGGGCCTGCCGCGATGTTTGGTGTCGCGTACAATATAGAAGGAGGCGATATCGGTTTTACCGTCAAAGTGCTTTCGAACAACGAAAAGAACAAGGTGATCGCCGCCGGAGGCGCCACCTATTACCCCTGGGCACCGGCCAAGAAGTTCGGACTCGACGCAAGTGTCGGTTATCTGTTCGACGGCGTGGCGTTGACGGGGGGCTGGGATCTTCTGAAGAACGATTTTCATACCGCTGTAGGGTATGTCAACGTGGTCGAGGATAGCGATGGTTCCGCGCCGGCTGCCGACGAAGGCGGTTCCGACGGGACCCCTCCTCCATCGGAAGGGACCGACGGCCCGACATGAGAGTAAAACTATAGTATAGAATCTATTCTTCTATTCTTCAAAAAAGGAAGGGATCTGCATCGTGACACAGTGGAGGCTCCCTCCCTCTTCTATAAGCTTCGAACAGTCTATCGGGATAATCTCCCGCATGGGGAAAAGCCCTTTGAAAAGTTCCGTAATCTCTTTGTCTTTCTCGTCATTGTAAACCGGCAGCAGAACAGCATGGTTGGTAATGAGAAAGTTGGCATAGGTCGCGGGGAGGCGCCGCCCCTCTTTATATTTGGGTGAGGGAAGCGGCAGCGGGACGAGACGGTAGGGTTCGCCGTCGGGTGTGCGGAAGCTTTTCAGCTGTTCCTCCATCTTTTTTAGCTCCTCGTAATGGGAATCTTCCGGGTCGTTGCAGGCGACGTAGGCGATCGTCCGTTCGTCGACGAAACGTGCCAGCGTATCGATATGTGCGTCGGTGTCGTCCCCTTCGAGTTCGCCGTAATCGAGCCAAAGAATGCGCTTCAGGCAGAGTTTCTCTTTCAAAAAGTCTTCGATCTGCGCTTTGTTCATGTGGGGATTGCGGTTCGGGTTCAGAAGGCATCTGGATGTCGTCAGCAGCGTTCCTTTGCCGTCGCTTTCGACCGAGCCGCCTTCGAGAACGAAGTCGACTTTCTCGTAGTCGCCGTAGAGGTAGCCCTTTTCGACGAGCTCTCTGGTGACGGCATTGTCGAGAGCGCTTTCAAATTTCCCACCCCAGGCGTTGAAGGTGAAGTCGAGAAATTTCCGTTTGCCGTCGATATAGACGGTGATGGGGCCGAAGTCTCTCGCCCAGGTGTCGTTGGTCGGGAGTTCGACGAAGGTGATGTTTCGGATTTCACAAAAGAGCTGTTTGGTCTTTTCGGCATCGTCGCAGACGATGATGAGAGGTTCGTTGTAGGCGATGGAGCTGGCGATGCGGACGAATGGGGTCAATGCGCCCTTCAAATCCTTCGCCCAGTCGGTTCCGGCGTGAGGGAATGCCATCAAAACGGCGTCTTGCCGATGCCACTCAGTCGGGAAGGTGCACGCTGTCATCTTCGTCATCCTTTACGACGCGGATACTTTTGTAGAGCATGACGCCGACGAAGATGGCTGTCGCAATCATCCCCGCGATTTTGATCCCTGCGACGATGGGATGGGACTCCTTCTCGGGCATAAACTGCGCAGCCTGAAGCGATGCGGTCAAAAAGGGGAGCGCTGAAAAAAATAGGAGCTTTTTGATGCGTCCGTCCATTCCTTAATCCTTTATGCGGTAAAATCGTCGCCATGTCGACAATCAAAATTTCTCGCGAAAATTTTTTTTACAATATTAGCCAAATCGCCCGAAAAACTCAATCGGTCGAGAAGATCGCACTGGTACTCAAAGACAACGCCTATGGCCATGGCCTCGGCATCATGGCGAAACTGGCGCAGGAGGCCGGCATACGGCATGCCGTGGTACGGACGATGGCGGAGGCGTGGGAGATTCACGAAAGGTTCGAGACGATCCTGGTGCTTTCCGACACACCGGTCAGCGACCCCGGTGCGAAGATCCGGATTGCGGTGAACGATCGTTCGCATCTGGAGAAAATTCCCACCGGGACCCGGGTGGAGTTGAAGGTCGACACCGGAATGCACCGTAACGGTATATCGCCGACGGAGTTTTTTCAAGTGCTCGAAAGCCTCGGGGCGAAGGGTTTGAAGCTCTCCGGTGTGATGACGCACTACCGGAGCGCCGACGAGATGGGAAGTGAACTCTTCTGGCAGCGCAAACGCTTCGAGAGGATTCGGAACGAAGCGGAAAAGTTGGGAATCGGGGAGGTGCGATGGCATAGCTGCAACTCCGCGGCGCTTTTCCGCACGACGAATTTCGATGAAGGGATCGCCCGCATCGGCATCGCCGCCTACGGCTGCCTGGAAATGCCGAACTCCTTCAATGTACCTCCGCTCAAACCGGTCATGTCACTCTGGGCCGACCGCATCGCGACGAGAGAGCTGGCCCCTTCGGAGCGTATCGGCTACGGAGGAGAGGGGGTTTTGTCAAAAGGGGGTATCGTTTCGACATACGATATCGGCTATGGTGATGGATGGTTCCGGGGTGACGCTTCCCGTCCCTATACCCTTCCCGACGGCCGAAAGATCGTCGGACGCGTTTCGATGGATGCCGTCACTGTCGAAGGTAAGGACGAATCGGTCCAGCTTTTCGATGATGCGCGCAGGGCCGCGAAGCAGTTCGATACGATCGCATACGATATTCTGGTCAAACTGAGCCCCGCCATCGTGCGGGTCGTCGAATGATGTTTCTGCTTGTTACTGTCGCGCTTTTTGCACTTCTCTATCCTGTCTGGGTCGTACATAGACAGACACTCGGAACGCATGAACCGATTGTCGGAAACCCGGGCGAGTGGGGAACGGATTACGAAGATATCGCCTACGAAACCGATGACGGCATTTTACTCAAAGGGTGGTGGATCCCCGCGAAAAGTTTGAAAGCTGTTATTCTGCTACACGGCAAAGGGGGCAGCCGAAACGGCTATCACAGTGGCGTGTTCGACCTGGGACGCCGATACCACGAAGCGGGATGGAACGTGATGATGGTCGATCTGCGCGCCCATGGTGAGAGTGGTGGAAACCGCGTGACGTTCGGATTGAAGGAGCATAGGGATATGCTCGGTTGGCTCGATCGCATCGATGCATCCGGGCTCTACTCTTGGCGCATCCACGGCTTTTCGATGGGGGCCGCGACGGCTTTGATGATGCTGGAGTGTGCGCCGGAGCGGTTCAAGAGCGTCGTGGCCGACGCCTCGTGGATCGACTTCGGACGACTTGCGAGGCAGGAGCTTTGGCGCCGCGCCGCACTTCCCTCCTTCTTTTACGGCTATGTCGAACGTATCGCCAAAACCCTTTTCGGGCAGGATTTCGATTTCGTCGACAATCGGCGCCGATGCGAAAAGATGTGCGGGCGCAATATTCTCTATCTTTTCGAGAAGGATGACGCTCTCCTTGGAACATGGCACGGAGAAAAGCTGCGCAGCCTCTGCCCCGATGCCCGTATCGTCTGGTTCGAAGGTACCGGTCATGTGGAGGCTTTCAAAACTTTTCCGCAGCGTTACATGCGAATCGTTTCGAAGTGGTGACCCCTCCTTTCAATAGATGCGAAGAGGTACCGGACGGTAGAGGCGGATCTCTTCGATTTCCGGGCAACGGGAGTCGATCTTTTTCTTAAGATTCTCGATAGATAGAGCTTTTTCCGTCGTAAAGATGCAGACGCCGTCGGCGATACAGCTTTCGAAAAGGAGCCCACACTCCTTTTCGATCTTCCGGAAGTCGGCGCTCTCTATGGCATGAAATTTGACGAGGAAGCGGTTCGCTCTCTTCTCATGCGGTATCTGTTTTGCGGGATGGCTCTTTTTGTAGAGGCGCAGCGATTCGATATCGGCGGAGAATCCATGGAGGAAAGAGAAGAGCGGCAAAAGTGCGAGAGTGGCAATAGGTTTCATTGCAGATGCCCCCTGATTTCGAGTTTCAACGAACGAAGTGTCCCCGAGTCTTCTTCGAGCATATCCTGGACTCGGATGCGCCATCGGCCGGCGGAACGTTCGCCCATAAAAGCGACGCTGCCGAAACGAAACCCTCTTTTGTATGCGTTGAAGTTGAGAAAATTCGGCTGGATGAGAGGCATATCGGTCCCTGAAGGGGAAATGATGTCGATTTGGATATCGCCTGCGTACGGATGGTCGATCTCGGCCGTAAGGCCCATCCATTCGACAATCATATCTTTGGGAACATGCAGGTTCACGAAAACGGGATCTCCCCTATCCGGAATATTTATGTGCAGATCTCCGCTTTGAACGCTGTATATCTGTTCGTCGGGAAGGGGCGCATACCCTTTGTTTCGGCATCTATCGACCATCGCGATGGTATCGATGAGCCCGAAACCGTAATCGACACTGTGGTACAGGCCTGCGCCGTTTCGGATCCACGATTCGTTTTCAGGGTCGATCCGCCGTGCGGTATGGGCGATAATCCATTTGACGTCCCTGTAGCTCAGTTGCGGGCAGACGTCGAGCACGAGAGCGATGGCACCGCTTACCATCGGTGCCGCGGCGCTCGTTCCGTTCATCGCGAACGTGTAGGCCCTTCGAATGTCGTCGCCGACGGTGACAGGCCCTTTTCTTCCGCCGAGCTCCTCTTCGGTCATCGATTCGCCGGTCAGAAAAGTGGTCATGATGGTCGGTGCGGAGTAGTAGTGCTCGCCACCGTAGGCCGTAACGAGTATGTTGCTTCCTTTCGAAGAGTAGGAAGCCACTTCGTTCCGGTGGTTGATGGCACCCACCGTCACGACGTAGGGGTTGTTCGTAATGTATGATAGGTTGGCGTTTCCGTGCTCCTCTCTGTCGTTACCCGCCGCGAAGACGTAGATTCGTCCCAGGCCGTTTCGAAGCTGCGAAGTCCCGGCTCTTAGAATCTCTTCGAAAGCGGTATCCTCCACGAATGACCCGCCCCAGCTGTTGTTGCTTACCAGAATCTCGTCGGCATTGGAGGCACTGAACCACAGAAGGTCGAGGTCGTCGATATTTTCCGTTTCCAGCCAATTACTTCCGGCGATCTTTATACGGGGTGCGATTCCCCGTATCCCTTTGCCGTTGTTGGCGCGGGCGGCGACGATGCCGGCGACGGCCGTACCGTGGCCGTTGTAGAAGGTCGTGACCGGATCGCTGGAGTGGTAGTGGACGGGTGTGGGGTCGTGGGTATGGGTGACGACGTTCCAGGAGTGGTCGAGATCGACATTCAAATCTTCGTGTTCGGCGTCGACACCGCTGTCGACGATCTGGACGATACCGGCCCCGAGGGTAATATGATTGAGATCGAGTATGCCAAGGTCGTTTCCTGGTACGGTGGTGGCCCCGGCGGTATTCGCCACGGCATCGCCATCGCTTCGTATATACCACTGTTCGTCGAAAAATGGATCGCCCTCCAGGCCGTCCGGCACGCCGTCGCGATTTTCGTCCGGATCCAGTGGGTCGGTTCCGTCGGTGATCTCCACGGCATCGGGCAGAAAATCTTCGTCGGTATCGGCTTTTCGGGCATCGGTATGGAAAACGTAGGTTTCGTTTCCGTCGCTTATACTGTCACCGTCGCTGTCGGGATCGAAAGGGTCGAGACTTTCGGCCACTTCGAAACCGTCTTCGAGTCCGTCCCTATCGCTGTCGGTATCGCGCGTGTCGCAAAGATGCAAAATCTCTTCGAGATTCTCCAGTCCGTCGCCATCGCTATCTTCCAGGAGCCAGGCGGTCACGGTGGAGCCGTTTTCATCCAGAGCTTCCAGCCATCCGCTTTCGAGCAGACGCTTGTAGAACATCCGGTTTTTGAATGGAAGTTTCTGGATGTCGGGAAAAGAGAACCGATAGAAGCTCTCGGCTGTCGCGGGAGCGAGGAATACCCTTTCGATAACCCCGGTGGTATTCGTCTCCAGGCGTTGAACGAAATGGAGCAGCGTACTCATCGGGCTTACCGTGATGGAGGAATCGGAGACAGGGCTTTCGATATCCGCTTCGAGTCTTCCGGTAAAGGGTTTTCCGGTAGCGGCATCGAAGCCTCCGACGACTTCGATACGTATCGGCTTGGATAGAACGTTCAGAGAAACGGCATCCGGAATGGCGAAACGCCCGCACTCCGGTCTAGTTTTGCAGGAACAGGCACCGGTCCGGGAAGTGGCGATCGCTTCACCCGATGCCAAATCGAAGAAAGAGACATTCGCCTCACCGAGCAGGCCCTCTATGACGGCGTAGCCGTATGCCGGCTCTTTTGTTTCGGAACCCCCTGAATGGCAACCCGATACGATCGCTGCATAGAGGAAAAAGAGAAAGAGGTTGCACCAATGCCTTTCGATTCGAATCATATGAAATTATAGCCAATGCGAGAGCTCCCGGCATGGGCCGGGGGCGTCTTATTTTCTCAGAAGAAGCCGAGGATCGAAAGGAATCGTGAACGGGTTGGCTTTTCGATGGGGCTTTTTCTTTTTGCCAAGCGAAGAGTACGCTGCCATCGGTTGGTAGAGGCCATCAGCGGTGACGTATCGGCCGGGAACGTTTAAGTAAAAGGAGTATTTCCCGTATCCGCTGTCGAAGAAGATATCGATGAACTCATAGGAGGTCATGTTTTTGAACTCCTCGGCATTGGCCGACATGGAATGCGATGCCGATTCATTCTCTTCGAAGGAGAGAATTTCGTCGGCGACCGTCTGGGGGTAGATCTCCGAGAGGTTGACGTCGCCGAAATCGATCGTGGCAGAGGGGGCGAAGTCGATCAACGTGAAAGAGAATTCATTGTCTTGTTCCCTGGTATAAAGATCGGTCCGATAGTCCAGCGTCGTCATGTCGATCTTGGGCCAGTCGTTTCCAACGAAACGGACCGTTTGGCTACCTTTTTCAGACGTGATGTTCAGGTCCAGGTAGGCGTAGTTGCGGCCATCGTAAGCGCTTTGGAGCGTGCCGTCGCCATAGTAGTCGTTATGGCCTTTCGTTTGGTTGTTGATGGATTGCTGCCCCTTTATCGGGTAGTTCAGGCGGGCGTCGTCGAGATATTTGTAATGTCTGATGGTGGCTTTCTCCAAATAATCGACACGCAACTGTTCGTACGTCGCAAGGGTCACGTTTTTATAAGTCGGAGTGACCCAAAGCCACTCGGTAGTACGCTCGGTGATGTTGACATCTTTGAGCCGGTCGAACGGAACGAAATTCGCATAGTCCAGCGTCACGCCGTTCGCCAGATCTGCCGCCGTCTTGTCGGTTGCGAGGTAGATCGAAACGTTGTGGTCCGCGAAAGAGAACTTGATACCGAAATCGTACGTTCCATTTTCGTCGGTATAGTAGGCACGAGCCTTGATGTGTGCCGTGGACGAGGAGCCGTTGATTTCGTAACCCATGGTGTAGCACGATCCGGTCATATCGATGTATGCGTTCGGGGATGGAACGTTCGTGACGGTGATGTTGAAGTCGATGTCTTCGTTCGCGTAACATTCATAGAAATAGGGTTCTTCGCCTTCGGTGTAGTACCCCCAGGGGCCGAAAGGAATGTCGTAGGTTCTGACGGGGGCGTTGGCGTACATCCGTGAAAGAATGATGTTTTCATCGTCGTATATCTCTTTCAGGCTGAGCGCTCCATCTCCGTTTTTGTCGAGAGTGGCGATGGCGGCTGCATGGAATTCGTCTCTGGTCACGATGCCGTCGCCGTTGGCGTCGACATCACTCGATGTGACGTTGCCACCCTTGATCAGTGCCGCATCGATGATCCACGCCGGGAGAAAATCCGCCGTCATGATGGCGCACCAGTCTGCGCTGTCGCATTCGCTCATGTTGATATCGCCATATCGGCAGTTGTAGGAGGCGTCGTTGACGAGCATGGGTACGAGGAGCTCGTAGACGGTGTCGGTATCGAGGATCATCGATGGTTCGACGGTGACGGAGAAGGTGGTCCTGTCTCCCGTGACCGAGAAGGATGCCACACCGTTGGAATCGGTGCGTTTGGAGCCGATGAGTCGATAGTGGTCGCTGGCATCGTGGATGCCGACGAGAACGCCAGGGAAGGAGGTTCTGACCGTCAGTGTACCGCTCTGGTTCGGATCGATGACATAGACCTTCGCCGAAGCGCTGCTGCTTTCACCGTCCAGGTCGGTCGCGATACAGGTGACGGTAAAGTTGCCCGTTTCGTCGAAAAGGTGTGAAAGGGTGGTTCCCGTCGCCGGCAAAACGGCATCGTCGAGTTTCCAGCTGTAGCTTACCGGCGTACCTTCGGGATCGATCGCTTCACATTCGAACGTCTGAGTCGTTCCTACGGTAATTTGGCCTCCGTGAGGCTGTTTGGTGAAGATCGGAGGCCTGTTGCTCGCGATCACCTCCACCGTGACGGTCGCGGCGCCGGAGAGCGCCCCTTTCGAGTCTTGCGCCGTGATCGTGTAGATGTAGATGCCGGGGTCGGTAGGTTCGATGGCTTCGCTCTGGTAGAGGCTTCCCCGACTCTTCGTCAGGTTGTGCTCCGTGCCGTTCTGGTCGATGGCTTTGAGAAGAAGGTCGCTCTCTCCTTCAGGGTCGTTCGCATAGGCGAAGAGCCTGAAGCTTTCATGGTTGTTGATATCGACGATATCTCTTGTCGCACCGGCTGAAGCGATACGAGGAGGCAGGTTGCCCACATGGAAACGGAATGTATGCGAACCGGAGGCGCCATCGCTGTCGGTTGCCGTCACTGTAAGCGTTCTGTCCCCTACGGTGAGGTTGGCATCGGTGCAGTAGAAACCGTTGCAGACGAGGGGGGTACCGTCGAGATTGGCGTTAATCGTTATGGTGTCGCCGTCGGGATCGAAAGCGTAGATATAGAAGTCGTATAAACCTTCGCTTGGCAGTGGCCGGTAGCCGATATTGTACATCCTCCCGTTTTCATCGTAGGCAGTGGCGCCGTTGACGATCGGGGCGGCGTTGGCTACGACACTGTATTCACCTGAAATGGGTGTCTCCGCCGTTCCGTCGGTCACGACCGCTTCGAGCCGGTATGTACCCACTTGCAGTGCCTGTGGCGCGATGTGTGAAACCCGGGTGAGGTTGAGTTCCATAATGGTACTGAGATAGCCGTTGGTGTAGGAGTAGATATCCAGTATCGTATAGTCGCTGCCGTTTTTCAAAACGGTTCCGTTGAGGCTCAGCTGTTTGATGGTGATGGTGTCGCCGTTGGCATCCCTGGCGGAAAGGTTGAATTTGACATGCTCGGCCGAAGGTTTGAGGCGGCTTTTATAGAAATAGATGTGTCCTCTCGGTGCGATATTGGTATCGTTCACGTCCACGGATGCGTAACGGCCAGTATCGGCAGTTTCCGGGGGAACGAGATTGCCATCCACTTTCACGTTCGCGGAACCGGCACGATACGTAGCGGTATAGGAAACGTTGGGTTTGACCTTGAAGAAAGCCTTGCCCTCGTCATCGGTCGTTTTGCTTTTGTGGTAGTAGTCGTAGTAGTCGGTGCTTTTCAGGTAGACGTTTTCATTGGCTGCCGGTGTCCCATCGATTTTGTAGGCCGTGACGTAGATGCCTGCGGAATAGGGATCGACAATGCCTGTTACATTGAGTTCGTAGGCACATTCCGGATTGTCGGTTACTGGGATGGGGGAAGCTGAAACGTCGACACCGCTCCATCCAGTGATCGCACCCTTGTAGTAGAAGTTCCAGCCTGTGATGTCGGCATCGGGGATTTCGAGAACGGTATGGCCATTGGCGTCCGTATAGCTGCTGGTGTAGGTGCTGCTCTTTTGGGCGTAGACTTGCAGGCCTTCGATAGGGAATCCATTGTTGTTGTAGGTTTCGACACAGACTTCTATCGGCTGGGTGAAGGAGATGGGGGAGTCGCAATTGAGATAGCCCGAATTCCACTCGTCGGGTATACAGACTTCGAAATAGGGGTCGGTGCCATTGAGATCGTAGGCGTTGCCGACCCCTACGAATTTCCACGTGCCTTCGCTATTGTCGTTGCTCCAGATTGGTACTTCGAATTCGGGAGTGGATGGGTCGTAGTCGCCCCACCCTTCGATCAACTGTGCCTGTGCCTGAGTGATACGGCGAACCCACTTCATACTGCAATTGCTCAGGTCCACGTTGGCAGAGAGTTTGTCGTTCACCGTTTCGATGAGCTTGACGGGGTCGCCGTTTTGGTCTCTCATGACGAACATGTCGAAAGCCGCGGATATGAGACCGACCTCGTCGTCTGCCGCATTCGCTTTGTTGGAGAGCCCTTTGCCTTTGAACTCACCAGGGAAGTACTGCAGTTCGTCAGGTTTCGTCGAATCGAAAGCCTGCATCGTCACGTCGAGTGTTTTAACCTCTTTTGGGACGGAAGCGAGTGGGAACGTATAGGTCGCCAGATCCTCTTTTCCAAGCGATGCGTTTGCATCCGCTTCGGCTTTGAGTTCGGAAAGAGAAACCAGTTTCGAAAAGGAGTTCACTCCACCGTCGGCAGTGGTGCGAATACCAAAACGGATATAGGATCCCATTCTCGCCGATTCACTGAGATCGCTTAGATTCACCGTCTCTTTGAGTACGGGAATTTTTTCCGCTTCCGCCAGCACGTTGATCGTTTGGCCTGCCTTTATTTCGATGATTTTGTTGTATGGAGCGTAGCCGTCGGCGATGACACTGATGCGGCCTTTATAGGTTTTTTCGAGATTTTGAAGGGGAATTTCCACCGAAAAAGCGCCATTTTCCACGCTAGAGGTGAATGTGGGGTCTTTTTCATCGAAAATTCCATCTTCGTTCGTATCGACGGTAACGCTGGCAACCGCCGCGCTTTCCGTACCCGAAGTTTGGCGTGTCTTGAAGATCGAACGGCCACTGGTTCCACTGGTTTGGCTACCCGTCGTGCCCGAGACCACGGTGACGCCATTGGCCGTAATGGTTCCGGCCGGCTCAGTGCCTCCCCCGCCGCCTCCACCGCCGCACCCGACGAAGGTGATCGATGCAGCAAGAAGCAGGGAGCTCATCTTGTTTTTGAATGAAAGACCCATGACGATTCACTCCTTGAATTATTATTTTAAACTATAGATAAGATCATAAAAGAATCGAACTTAAATATTCATAAATATTCATAAAAACAATTTTTACAGCTAGAAAAAGAAGATTTTTGACACAAGGGTGCGGAATGTCGTGAAATCTTTTTGGGTGATCCCCAGTTTTCCGGCGGCTTTCGGATTGACGATGTAGTAGCCGAGGGTTACGCGTACTTCGTCGCCTTTTCGGGGAGTGAACGCCATGTCGATTCGCTTCTCTTCATGCGCTTTGATCACATTCTGTTTCAGAATCGAATCCGCACTCCATGGCATCGCCGGTTTACCGTTATGTCCGAGTATCGTGAAGAAGTTGACCGGTTCCAGCCGAATCGTTTTGCCATCGCGGCCGATCTCGATACGCAGTTGTGCGAGGCGGAGCGGATGGGCGAAAAGTTTGTGATCGGCACCGTTTTTCAGCGTAACGGAGAGTTTCCCCTCTTTCGCAGTCGCTTTTAACGTAATGTAGCTTTTAAGCATATCGGGCCGGTTGTGGAGCCCCGTGAATCCGTGGTAGGCATGCGTTTTGCTTTTGGCGATCGTGGAGTAGGAGCCTTCGACCTGTGGCATATGGCAGCTGATACAGTTGTTTGTACTTTTTTCGGAGCTTTCGATATCCATCGAACAGATGGCGAAACCTTTGTCGTTGCGTTTGTGGTCGTGACAGCCGAGGCACATCTTGCCGTCGGAAAAGTTTTCATTGCCGTAATCGATCGTATGGAAAGGGGAGCCGGCGGTCTTTTTGCTCAGACCGAAAAAACTGCTCTCCTCATGGAACTTGACGACGCGCTTTTCGCTCTTGCCCTCTTTCGAAGCGTAATAGAACTTGGGTGTTTCGTTAAGGATATTGAGATTCGCTTTCGCATGGATTTCGATATCTTTAATACGGTGGCAGTAGGCACAGCCGATCGGTTCGTTTTTCTGTATGGCATTCTCTTCCGGCAGAGCGGATTTTTTGCTTTTGAGCGCTTGCATGATTTTCGTATCGGTTGGCGTATGGCAGGAGGCGCACACGTACTTTCCGCTCTTTTTCAGCGGGTGTTTCTCCCAGACCGCCCTGTGGACCGGATCGTTGTGGATCGACGCGTTTTTATGCATCGAAGCGCTGTACTCTTTGGAGATGATGGGGTGGCACTTTTTACAGACGTTGGAACTGACGAAGCCCTGGGTGGCGAAAAGATCGAGAGCCGCAATCAGCAGAAAGGTCAAACGTAACATGGTCGAATCCTTGTTTTTTGACCGCATTTTATCCGATCCGGTTCCTGCTATCTATGATTTTCATCAATTCAACGAATCTTTCAATCGGAACGACATGACCAGTGCGAAAAGGAGTGCCGCTGCGGCGATGGCGTAAAGAAGAGTGTAACTGCCGAAATGGAGCACGAAGCCGCCGAGGATCGAAAAGAACATTCCGAGCGAGACGATGTTCATCTGCACAGCGACGTAGAGCGGGCGTTTCGCTTCGGGTGCCAGGATCAGGATGAGGTTGCTCGAGGCGATTCGGTTGCCGTCGGCGGCGGCACCGAAAAGGAAGAAGATGAGCATGTAGGTCGGCAGCGAGTCGGCGAAGAAGGCGAGCACGACGGCGGCCAGCTGCATCGCGATGGCAATGTTGGCGATGAGGCGGTAGCGGCCTGCGGCCCCCAGTTTCCCCCAGACGATGTTGCTGACCATCGCACCGATCATCTGAGTCGTGATAAGAAGACCGATGGCGGTGCCTGTCAGGTCGATGGTCTCTTTGGCGTCGAGGATGATGAACGGAAGGGCAATGAGGTAGCTATAGGCGAAAAGAAAGGTCAAAATCTGAGTCTGCAGCTGTTTGTCGGCTTTCAGGATTTCAAGGGCGTGTTTCAAAAAACCGGTGAACGATTCGATCTTCGTTTCGAAATGCTCCTTGACGGGCTCTTCGACAGTGGCGAAAGCCAGAAGCCCAACTCCCATCAGAATGGCGCTGAGCATGAAGAGGTAACCGAAGTCGTAGGGTGGTTCGAAAGCTTCGAGGACATATGCGGCCACGGCACCGCTGATAATGGAGCCGAGCCCCGCGAAAAACTGCCGCCACGCCATCGTCTTGCCGCGGAATTTGTGGGTGAAAATCTTCGCGACGATCTCACGGAAGTAGATCGCCCCGAACCCGGCGCTGAAGGAGAAGAAGAAGAGGCCGATGCCGATGCACCAGAGGGTCAGCGTCGGGTACTCTTTACCAAAGAGCATGATCGCCACACCGATCGAAAACCACGACAGGAAGCGGGCGATGAAGACGCGGCGCAGGTAGGGGAGCATACGGGCGTAGTGTTGCGCTTTGTAGGCAGCGAAGAGCTGCATCAGCACCGCGCCGCCGCGCAGAAGGCCGCTGAAAAAGCCGATGAGCACCGGACTGCCACCGAAGTAGTTGACCATCAGCGGTAGAATCGTGGCCGGCTCGGCGACCGTGGTGCCGACGGCGAGAAAGAAGCCGTGGAGAATGTTTTTGACGTGATTGGAGAATTTATCCATTCAGCAGTGTCCAGGCTTCTTCGATACTTGGGGCTTCGCTTTTGGCGAAGAGCCAAAGGGCGGCGTTGAGTTTCGCGATCTGCATCAACCCGTCGGAGGGATTTTTCACCATCTCCAGGGCTTCGGCTTCGTCGATGCGATCGAACGACTTTTTGTACTCTATACCGAAATCGGCCGGATCGAGGAGAATCTCTTCGGTATTTCCGTTTTCACAGACCCAGAGGCGGCATTTGCCGAATATTTCGGGTGTGCCTTCGTTCCCTTTGACGATGACCAGCCGTTTGTAGCGGTTGCCGAAAATTTCGACATATTTTTTGACGTAAGGTTTGTGGAAGACGCCGATGAGCGCCGTATCGCACATGCCGACGTTCGGAAGGCGTTCGATGGTATTGAGGCCGGTGCGCAGGCCCAGTGTCTGACGGATCGGTGTCAAATCGGCCAGCGGTTTGCAGTAGTCGGTACGGTCGAAATAGTGGATGTTTTCTGGCAGTGGCAGGGCGGAGCATACGTCCCGAACCGTCGCACCCCCTTTGGAGGGCTGCAGGGCGCCGCCATTTACGACGAGATTGAGGCCGAATGGGGCGACCATGGGCGCAGCGAGGGTGAAGATGTAAGGGTTATCGGCTTTGCCGTCGAAGGGATAGCCAAGCTCGAGGCCGTTTTCGACAGGACGCTTCACGGTCGATTCGTCGAGTACTTCCAGTGCTGCGCGAAACTCTTCCACGCTCTCCGGCTTGAGGCGCCAGCCGAGCAGAAAGGCGGCCGTCTGTTCCGGTGCCGCCTCTTGACTCAGTATCTGCGCCACCGCATCGCGCATCTCTTCATGTGTCAGGTCACGGTTGTGTTTGGAGCCGGTGCCGACACACTTGATGTAGTTGATAAAGCGCTGGCTCATCGGCCGCCCATCATTTCATGTCGGATCTGTTCCAGGCGCTCGATGCGCTGTTCGGTCGTCGGATGGGTTCTGAAAAGGTTGGCGAAACTGATGTCTTTGCCGGTGAAGGGGTTGACGATGAACATATGTGCCGTCTCGGGCGTCGCTTCGGGCAGGATGCCTTGGCGGTTGTAGTTTTCGAGTTTGACGAGTGCGCTCTCCAGCCACTCCGGATGGCCTGTCAGGCGTGCGGCACCGGCATCGGCTTCGAATTCGCGGCTTCGGCTTACCGCCATCTGGATAATACCTGCCGCGATTGGCAGGATGATCGAAAGAACGATCATGACGATCGGGTTGGGGCTGTTCTCGTCGCGCCCGCCGCCGAAAAAGGCACCGAACTGCATGATGTTGGCGATCCAGGCGATGGCGCCTGCGATTGTCGCGGCGATCGTTCCGATCAGGATGTCGTAGTGGCAGACGTGGCTGAGTTCATGGGCCAGCACCGCTTCGATCTCCTCTTCGTCAAGCAGATCGAGCAAGCCTTCGGTCACCGCCACCGCCGCATGCTGCGGGTTGCGTCCCGTCGCGAAGGCATTGGGTACGGGTTCGGGGATGATGTAGACTTTGGGCATCGGAAGGCCCGCTTTGTCGGCCAGGCGGCGTACGATGGCGATGAGCCCGGGTGCGCTGTGTTCGTCCACTTCGACGGCGTGGTAGTGCGCAAGCACCAGTTTGTCGGAGTAGAAGTATGAGAAAAAGTTCATGACGCCGGCGATCAGCAGGGCGATGAACATCCCGCTCGTACCGCCGAAGATACCACCGATCCAGACCATCAAAAGGGTCATCAATGTAAGCAATATAACGGTTTTGACCGCTTCCATTTTGAAGTCCTTTCAAATTAATAGTGAAAAATTCAGGATATGGCTTCGCCATTTCCATGTCGATTCTTTAGTGCTGTCGACTAAAATATACTATCGAAATCAACTAAAGTCAAGATTATTCAGAGAAAATAATCGCATTTTGAAAAATGACGCCGTCGATTCCCATTTGGGCGATCGCTTCCATCTCGCTCTCTTCGGAAACCGGTACGATAATTTTGGCATCGAAAAGGTAGGTTTCGGCGATTTTCTGGAGTTTGGGCGCCAGCGTCTTGTCAGCGAGGATGAAGCGCGCATGCAAAGCGTTTGCCAGCAGGGCATCTCTCACCGACTCGGCCATCACCGTGTAGGCAATGCGATTTTCGAAGCAGTGTTTTGCGATCGCTTTGGCGCCGCTGAAAGGTCCGAGCCACAATGTGCTGTTCGGCGGGGTTTTGGCAATCTCTTCGATACGCTCGACATAGTGAAGCGGGTCGAACGGAATATCGGGGTGGCCGATAATGATCATCATTTCACTCCAGCACAGCTTTTGGAACAGTAGTATTTGCCGCCGACGATGATCGCTTCATGGGAACTGACGAAGGTGCCACACTTTTCGCACTCGACCATGATCTCCTCATCTTTGCCGGGTTTACGTTTTTCGGCTTCGGCGCGCTCCTGTCGTTTTTGGGTGACTTTCGGCTTTTTGATCAGAAAGAAATAGACTGCCGCGATGACGGCGATGGTAAGTACGATTTTCAGCATTTGGAGGCTTCCTTTATCCATAAATAGTTGCGCTTGTCGCGCGAGATGAGTTCGACGCCACATGCGTCGAGCCCCTCGATCTCTTCGAAAACCTGCTCTCCTTTGTAAAAGAGCATCTGCGTACCTTCCGATACAAAAGGGCGGCTCCAGTCGATGAGGGTGGGTGTCTCGGTCACGGCACGGGAAGTGATGAGCGTGTAGGGGCGTACCTCGAGTGCTTCGACACGTTTGGCTTCGACAGTGACGTTTTTCAGCCCCAGCTCACGGGCGATGAAGCGTAAAAACGCCGCTCGCTTTCGAAGCGGTTCGCAGAGCGTACACTCGGTTTCGGGCAGAGCGATGGCCAGGACCATCCCCGGAAAACCGGCACCCGTGCCTATATCGAGCAGCGAGTCGCGTTCGGGTAGAAAGGTCAATGGCCAGATCGAGTCGAGGATCTGTGTATCGATCGCCGTACGGGTTTTCGCGCCCGTCAGGTTGTGGATACGGTTCCACTTCATCAGGTGTTTGGCAAAAGCGTCGAGGTTTTTGTGGATCGTTTCAGAGAGGTCGATACCGACATTTTCAATTGTTCGTTTCAGGCTCAAAACAGGTGTCCCATCTTCTCTTTTTTTGTTTGTAGATAGGTTATGTTGTGCGGGTTGGCTTCGACGATAATCGGCAGGCGTTCGACAATTTCGATCCCCTCCAGGCTTTCGATCTTTTTCGGATTGTTGGTCAGGAGGCGGATCTTTTCGATCTCGAAGTGGGCCAGAATCGTTTCGACCATCTCGTATGTGCGTTCGTCGGCACTGAATCCGAGCTGGTGGTTGGCCGCGACGGTGTCGAGCCCGCGGTCTTGCAGAGCGTAGGCGTTGACTTTGTTCAAAAGCCCGATGTTTCGCCCTTCCTGTCGTAGGTAGATCACCATACCGCCTTGGCTCTGGATCATGTGAAGGGCGAATTCGAGTTGCTCGCCGCAGTCGCATTTGCGGCTTCCGAGCGCGTCCCCGGTCAGGCATTCGGAGTGGACTCGCACGACCGGAGTTTCGGGGATCGGGTCGGTAAAGATGGCCAGGTGTTCTTTGAAGCAACCGTTGGAGAGAAGTTCTTTGAATGCCTGGATTTTGAAGTCGCCGAACTTCGTGGGGAGGTTGGCGACTTCGGAGATTTCAACGTTCATTCGTGATTTTTCCTAATGTTTTGGTAAAATACATGCTTTCAATATTGATTGCGATTATACCATATGTAAAGGTTTTGCCCATGTTCGCACGTTTCAGACGCAAGCGGCTCCATCCCGTCCTTCGTGATCTCGTCCGCGAGACGGTTTTGACACCGAACGACTTTATCTATCCTCTCTTCATTCGAAGCGGCGAGGGAATCAAAAACGAAGTGGCGTCGATGCCGGGCGTTTTCCAGATGAGCATCGACGAAGCGGTCAAAGAGTGTGAATCGCTCAAGTCGCTGGGTCTTGAAGCGATCATCCTTTTCGGCATCCCCGATGTGAAGGATTCGGTCGGCAGCGACGCGCTTTGCGAGCATGGGATCATCGCGACTGCGCTGCGTGAAATCAAGGCGGCGCATCCCGATATGCTCGTGATTACCGATCTTTGTTTTTGCGAATACACCGATCACGGCCATTGCGGCGTGCTCAACCCTGCGCTGCAGACGGTCGACAATGACATAACACTCCAAAACCTCGCCAAACAGGCGATCGTCCATGCCAAAGCGGGTGCCGACATGATCGCCCCCAGCGGCATGATGGACGGGATGATCACGGCGATTCGTGAGGGGCTTGACCATGCAGGCTTCAGCCATATCCCGATCATGAGCTACTCGACGAAGTTTTCAAGTGCCTACTACGGGCCGTTCCGCGACGTGGCGGAGAGCGCGCCGAGCTTCGGTGACCGTCGTAGCTACCAGATGGACCCGGCCAACCGCCGCGAAGCGATTCTAGAGAGTCTCGAAGACGAGCGCGAGGGGGCGGACATTTTGATGGTCAAGCCGGCGCTGGCTTACATGGACATCATCCGCGATATCCGCGAAGCGAGCGACCTGCCGCTTGCGGTCTACAACGTCAGCGGCGAGTACAGCATGCTGAAGATGGCGGCCAAAGCGGGGGTCATCGACTATGAGCGGGTGATGATGGAGACGCTGTTGGGTTTCAAGCGCGCAGGCGCGGACATCATCATTAGTTATCATGCGAAGGAAGCGGCAAAGCTGCTTCTTGGTCGTTAGTCACCACTCCCCGGCCGTTTGGATAGAGAAAATTAAGGATTTTTGGTAATGAGACATTTTTTGACACTGAAAGATTATACGAAAGAAGAGATTTTAGAGATTATCGAACTGGGGCTTCGCATCAAAGCGGAAGTGAAAGCGAAGCGGTTTACGCCTTATCTGGAAAAACAGACATTGGCGATGATTTTTGAAAAGAGCAGTACCCGAACGCGTGTGAGCTTCGAAACGGGAATTTACCAGTTGGGCGGGATGGGCCTGTTCCTCTCGTCACGCGATATTCAGCTCGGGCGTGGCGAGCCGATGAAGGATACCGCACGTGTGATCAGCCGTATGTGCGACATGGTGATGATACGAACCTACAGCCAGAGCAAACTCGAAGAGTTCGCGAGCTTCTCGAACGTACCGGTTATCAACGGTTTGACCGACGAGTACCATCCGGTACAGCTCATGGCCGACTATATGACGATGATGGAACACGGCAAAGATCGAAATCCGGTTGTCGCCTATATCGGTGACGGAAACAACATGGCGCACAGTTGGCTGATGCTCGCAGCCAAACTCGGTTTCGAACTTCGTATCGCGACGCCGAAGGGGTACGAATGCAATCCCGAGATCGTCGTGGACGCGATGGAGTTTGCCCAGCGAAGCGGTGCGGCGCTTCTGTTTACGAACGACCCCGAAGATGCGGTGGCGGGTGCGGATGTCGTGACGACCGACACATGGGTTTCGATGGGCGATGAGGAGGAGAAGGAGAAGCGTCTGAGAGACTTCGCCGGCTACACGGTCGATGAAAAGATGATGAAACTGGCCCACGCCGACGCCATTTTCCTTCATTGCCTTCCCGCTTACCGGGGACTCGAAGTGACCGAAGATGTACTCGAAGGGCCGCAGAGCGTCGTTTTCGACGAAGCGGAGAACCGACTCCATGCCCAAAAGGGTGTGATGGTCTGGCTCGACGGAAAACGGGACGAGGTCTGAATGGAGGGCGATATGAAAAGTCTGAAAAACCTACCGGCAGAGCAGCAGCTCAAGGAGATCGATCTGGTCGCACAGAAACTGGGGATGCCGAAACCCTCGGAACGGCCGGTACTGGAGATCAAACCGGGGGAGGACGGGGAGCATAAAATTCTCGAACTCAAACGCGGAAAGTGGAGTGACGAACAGCCATGGTTCGTCATCGACGAGGATGGAAAGCTCATGGTCCTCTCCTCTGCCGAGGCGATGATGGGAATCATGAATTCGCTCCAGCATATGGGCGAGGAGGTCTTCAAAGCGCGCCTCGAGCGGGCGATCGCCAAAGAGCTTCCAATCGATTTTCACGATGTCTGGACGGTCGCGATGCACGAACTTCAAAAACGTCTGAAGGAGAGTGGCGCCGAAGCTTCCAATGTCAACCTCGAAAATCTCGTCAAAAGCATCAAGCGCCAGCACCCCAATCTCTTCTATTCGCTCAAGGATCTGCAGATCGACGAACGGGATCTCGACGAGGCCGGATTGTAGGGAGTGGATCGTCACGCTTTTTTCAAAAACGCTGCTCTTGCGAGCGGTTTTGGACCGATGCCCGGCATGTTCGCGGCACAGCGGACGGGTGGCTTTGAAAGCGATCGAAGGTGTCGTGTATCGTGGGAAGAGAATAAAGTCAGAGACTATTGATGAGGAGGGCGGTATGGTGTCATACCGCCGCTGCAAGCTAAAATCGACGTTCTATTTGGGATAGACTTTGATCCTCTTCTCCTGTCCGTTGCCCCGATTGTCTTCGAAGACCACTTTGATGGTCACGGGGCCCGTGATTTTGACCGGAAATTTGAGTTTCGGGTTGTGACTCGCCGAGACACCAAATTCGAAATCGCAGATCCGCTTGTCGTTATAGTAGATCGTTTCGTTCGTGACGTAAAACTGTGAAAGCCGTTTTCCCGTCGATTTGTCTTTGGCGAAACCCGTATTCATCCGGTGAATGATGATCGTCTGTACTTTGACGACATCACCAACTTTGTAGTTTTTGTCGAGGATCTTTGCCCCCGCTCTGAATTTTTTACCCATAAGATCCCCTTAGCCGCATCCGCCGAGCGGTACCCGGACATATTGGCTCGCTTTGTAAAACGCGCCTTTGTTCGTTTCTGCGATAATGACCACATCCTGTTTGGTGGCCAGCTTCGCATTGACGAAGAGGTAGCCATCCCGTTGGCTGGCGTGTATTTTTTTTGTTTGAAAAATATAATAAAAATTGATATTATTAATTGTCGATATGAGTATGTTTTCTTATAATTATAAAACTATTGCCTTCGGTTTAGCCCTTATTTATCGAATTTATGGGAAAATATCCCAATTTACCTGGGAGCTCTCATATTATGATCGATTTCAAACAGTTCGTCAAATACTCAAAACCCGGTCCACGCTATACAAGCTATCCGACAGCCGTCGAGTTTTCCGAAGATTTCACTTACGACCGCTACGTCGAAAAGCTGAAAAACCGCGATGCGAAAAAGCCACTCTCCATCTACATCCATCTGCCGTTTTGCCGAAGTGCCTGCTACTTCTGTGGCTGCAACGTCGTCTTCACCTCCAAAGAAGAGAAAAAAGTCCGCTACATCGACTACCTGACGCGCGAACTGGAGCTGCTCTCACAGACGATGGAGAGTTCGAGCGACATCGTGCAGTTTCACTTCGGTGGCGGTACGCCCACGTTCTTCAGCGCCGAGCAGCTCGACGGGATCATGAACACGGTCAAGAAGCACTTCCCCAATTTCACCGAAGATGCCGAAGTGAGCTGCGAAATCGACCCTCGCTTTTTCAACGAGGAGCAGATGAAGGTACTAAAAAAGCACGGCTTCACGCGTATCAGCTTCGGGGTGCAGGACTTCGAGCCGATCGTCCAGCAGGCGGTCCACCGTATTCAGCCTTACGACATCACGAAAGAGGCGGTCGAACTGGCGAGAAAATATGGTGTCGAGAGTATCAACATCGACCTTATTTACGGGCTGCCCTACCAGACGCTGGAGAGCTTCAAAAAGACGCTGGAACTGGCACATTCGCTCGACCCGGACCGTCTGGCCGTCTTCAACTACGCCCATGTGCCGTGGCTTAAAAAGACAATGCGCAAGCTGGATGAAACGACAATCCCCAGTCCGGATGTGAAGCTGGCGATTTTGCAGCACACGATCGATTATTTCACCACTAACGGCTACAAGATGATCGGGATGGATCACTTCGCCAAACCCGACGACGAACTCTTCAAAGCGATCGAGAAAGGCGAGTTGCATCGTAATTTTCAGGGTTACACGACGCGCGGCGGTGTCGATCTGCTGGGCATTGGGCTTACGAGTATCGGAGAGGGTGAGGATTACTATGCCCAAAACTATAAAGAGCTTCCCGAGTATGAAGCGGCGATCGATGCCGGCAAACTTCCGTTCTGGCGCGGTGTTGAGCTCAGCCTTGACGACCGTATCCGAAAAGCGGTCATTATGGATTTGATGAGCAACTTCAAACTTGACATTGAAAAGATTGAGAAACAGTTCGGTATCGACTTTAAGGAGTATTTCGCCGATGCGCTGGAAGCGCTTCAGCCGATGGTCGATGAAGGGTTGGTAGCCATCACCGACAGTGCCATTACGGTGTCGCAGACCGGCACGCTGGTCATCCGTAACATCGCGATGCCATTCGATGCCTATATGCAAAAACATGCGGCAAGTAAAAAGACTTTCAGCAAAACGGTTTGACGCTTCGCGAATGGAGAATGAAACATTGAGAATGGAAAATGGGGGAGGGGTTTACGGTGTCTGAGCCAAAAAATCTTTTTGAATATACGAAAATCAGCGACGACTGCATCAAGTGCGGGAAGTGCATTCCGGTCTGTACGATCCATCAGGTCAATCCCGACGAGGTGACGAGCCCGCGTGGATTCATCGATCTTCTTGGTGCGCATGAACGGGGAGAACTGGAACTTGACAGAACGGCGAAAAACATCTTCGAGAGTTGTTTTTTGTGTACCAACTGTGTCGATGTCTGCCCCAACGACCTGCCGACCGACATGGTGATCGAAGAGGTGCGTAAAGAGATCGCAGACAAGTATGGCATCGCATGGTTCAAGCGGCTCTTCTTTTTCCTGCTTCGCCACCGGAAAATCATGGATATCGCCAGCAAGCTGGGGTATGTCTTCAAATCGTGTGCGGTGCAGACGGACGAAAAACGCGGCGGGCTGATTCCGCGTTTCAACCTGCCGATCATCAAGAAAGATCGGCTTCTGCCGAGCATGGCGAGCAGGAGTGTGCTCAACTCCTATCCTGAAAATATCGACCACGGCGGCAAAGGACGCGTGGCGATCTTCATCGGATGTTTGGCCAACTACAACTACACCGGTATCGGCCACGGCCTCGTGAAGATTTTAAAAGCGCTCGAAATCGACGTCTTTTTCGCCAAGGAGCAGAAGTGCTGTTCGGCACCCGCCTACTTTACCGGAGATTTTAGGACCGTCGAGATACTGACGAAACAGAATATCGAATATTTCGAGAGTTTCATCGACGATGTCGACGCGATCATCGTGCCCGAGGCGACCTGTTCGGCGATGATCAAGCATGACTGGGCTGTCTTTTTCAGAAACCGTGGCGAGGAAGAGTGGGCGGCTCGTGCCGAGAAACTGAACGAAAAGATCTTCATGGCGACTGAGTGGCTTGCCAACCATACGAAGCTGCCGGAGGTACTAAAAGAAAAAGGTGTCAAAAGTGATTTGCTGGTGACTTACCACGATCCGTGCCATGCCAGAAAAGTGCAGGGTATTTACAAAGAGCCGCGCAACCTAATTCAGCAAAATTACGAACTCAAAGAGATGAGCGATCCGAACCGATGCTGCGGTTTCGGCGGTGTGACGATTCAGACGGAGAAGTTTCACCTGGCCGAAGCGGCAGGCAAGCCTAAAGCGGCGATGATCGACGCAACAGGTGCCGACATCGTGGCGGCAGAGTGTAGTGCCTGCCGAATGCAGTTGGGCAACGCCCTCTATCAAGCCGACAGCAAGGCGATTTTCAAAAACCCGATCGAGTTGATCGCCGATGCGCTGGAAGCGTCAGATGCCTAAATTTTTTGTCGGATTGGGGCTCATAACGATTTTTTTCCTAAGCGGCTGTGCCGTCGACGCATCTGCTCGGCCCGAAAAAGCGTGTACAGTGAAGCTCTATGGCCCGACATGGGAACTGCGTCTTTTCGATAATCGTGAAATCTTCCTGAAACATCCTGCAACGATCCGTTTTTACGAGGGAGACAGAGTGGGCGGCTTCGGAGGATGCAACAACTACTTCGGAACTGTTTCCATGACCGATAACGCGATCACTTTTTCCGCCATCGGCTCGACCCGAAAGTTCTGCCTTGGCGAAGCGGGAGAGGTTGAAAGAATGTTTTTGGGTATGCTGAAAGGGACAAAATGGTGGCACTTTGACGAAGCGGGCAATCTTGTGATTTTCGACGATGAACACCGGCTGATCTTTGTTTCGAAAAAAGGGTGATTGGTGGAATTCTGGCAGCATATCTACGACCATTTCGACCCGATCGCCTTCACTATGGGTCCGATCAAAGTCCACTGGTATGGCATCATGTATGTTTTGGCGCTCGTCACGGCACTCTATGCGGCCAAATGGTATGTCAAACATGACCGTTATCCCGTAGACGACAAGACACTCGAGAGCTATTTCATCTATGTCGAAATCGGTGTGATCCTCGGAGCGAGACTTGGATATATCCTCTTTTACGACCCTCATACAACATACTACCTGACCCATCCCTGGCAGATTTTCAACCCCTTTCATGGTGGTACCTTTACTGGTATCAGCGGTATGAGCTACCATGGTGCGGTGATCGGTTTTGTCGTTGCGACGTGGCTTTTCGTCCGAAAAAGCAGGACGTCGTTCTGGATGTGGATGGACCTGGTGGCGCTGAGTGTACCGGTGGGGTACGTTTTCGGGCGGATCGGGAACTTTTTGAATCAGGAGCTTGTCGGGCGCGTCACCGATGTGCAGTGGGGTATCTATGTCAACCAGACACTTCGCCATCCATCCCAGCTTTACGAAGCGTTTCTGGAAGGGGTGCTTATCGCGCTGTTTCTCTTTTTTTATCGCAAACGGCAGCGTTTCGAGGGTGAGTTGATCGCCCTCTACGCCATCCTTTACGGAATGGCGCGTTTCGTCGCCGAATTCTGGCGCCAGCCGGATATTCAGCTTGGGTACATCTGCTGCGGCTGGATGACGATGGGACAGCTGCTTTCATCGTTGATGGTCGTAGCCGGTATCGTCGGTTACCGGCTGCTTTTGAAACGTGGGCAGCCTATTTCTGTTCTATCAAAAAACCGATGAATTTCTCTAGGTCCTCTTTCGGTGCATAGCCGGGGATGATCTTCGCGGCACTTCCGTGTTTATCGAAAATGATGGAGAAGGGAAGAGCGCCGCTCCATTGCGCCCGGTGGGAGATGTACTGTACGAAATCCTGGTTGTTCATGTACTCGTAAATCGGATAGTTGAAGTGAAATCTCTTTTCGAGCATCGACCGTTCGCCGAGTGTCATAGGCTGTTGGGCATGGATGGCGACGATCTGGAGTTTCTCTTTATGTTTCTTCTGAAGTTCTACCAGATGCGGGATCTCTTTCATACACCATTTGCAATGTTTCCCGAAAAAATTGAGCAACAGCACTTTGCCTTTGTATTCGTCGATGACGATGCCGTTTTTCGTCTCTTTGATGTGAAGCGTCGGAGCACCGTTCTCCTTGAGCTCGAAGGTAAGTGTTACATCTTCGGCCGAAGCGGTTTGGAAAAAGAGGGCCGCGAGTGTCAAGAGGGTTGCGAAGAGTCGTTTCATGCATAATCCTTTTTGAGTGATGATTGAAGCTGATCGTAAAGCTTGAGTATGGCGATGAAGATCGTCGTGATTGCCGGACCGATGATCATGCCCCAGAAGCCGATCGTCGTCAAGCCTGCGATGATCGAGAAAAAGACCAGAATCTCATTGACGGCTTGGGTCTCTTTGAGAAGTTTGTAGTCGATCTCTTTGATGATGAGCGGTTTGATGAAGGTATCGGCGATAATCGAGATAACGATAATCGAGTAGAGCGCCACGATGATCGCCGGCGTCGCACCCTGTGTCGCCCAGAGGTAGAGCGAAACAGGCACCCACATCAACGCTCCGCCGACGACTGGGACAAGAGAAGCGAAACCGTAGAGGATTCCGAACAAAATGGCATCGAGGCCGAAAAAGAGGACGATGACGGCGAAAAGGGTGCCTTCGAAGATGGCAGTGGCCAGGATCGAGAAGAAGACGACCCCCATCGAGTTGGAAAGTTCGTTGAAAAGAAGCTGTGTCTGTGCCGTATCGAGCGGGAGGATTCGTTTGATGAAGTGGCCGGTCTCCTCGCCGTAGAGGTAGCTGAAGAAGTAGAAGATCAGAATCAGTACCATATCTTTGAAGAAAACGGCGCTGTGGGCAGCCAGGGAGCCGAGGAAAGCGAACATGTTTTTGAGGTAGTTGTTGATGCTTTCGACGCCGAAAACGTTTTCGATCGTCGTGTGGATCGTCTCCTGGTCGATATTGAAGCGACTTAGCAACTGTTCGGGAAGGGAGATCGACTGCAGGTAGCCGGCGACCTTTTCGACGAGTTCCTGGATGGCGATGGGGTCGATGTGCGTTACCATGACCGCGATGGCGTTGATAAAGTAGACAAGCGGTGCGAAGAACATCAGTCCAAGCAGCAGGCTCATCACGGCACTGATCTGCCACCGTTTCTTGATCGTCTTTTCCAGATGCTTGGAGATGCCGAGTGTGGCGAACATCAAGAGAATCGCGATGGCGATATCCTGCATGAAGGGTTTATAGACGAGGTAGACGAACCAGCCGGAGATGGCGAGCAGCAGGACGATGAAATGCTGGGGTTTCACAACAGACCGCCCTGCAATCGGGGAGTGAGTTTGAAATGCTCGTAGGTTTTTGGTGTCGCGATGCGTCCACGGGCCGTCCGCTCGATGTAGCCGTTGGCGAGCAGGTAGGGTTCGATGACATCTTCGATGGTTCCCTCGTCTTCGCTGAGCGCCGCTCCGATCGTACTGAGCCCGAGCGGTTTTCCGCGCGCTTCGATGAGCAGCTGCAGCAGTTTGATGTCGAGTTCGTCGAAGCCCTCTTCGTTGACGCCGAGCTGGTCGAGGGCGAATTTCGTGCGATCGAGATGAATCAGAGCCTCGTTCTCCACTTCGGCGAAGTCGCGCACGCGTCGAAGCAGACGCAGGGCGATTCGAGGGGTGCCACGGCTCCGCCTGGCGATTTCGAGCGCCGCGTCGGCATCGCACGGCTTGTCGAGTTTCTGTGCCGCCTGCTGTACGATCTTCGCCAGCTCTTTGCTTTCGTAAAACTGCATTCGAAAGTGCATTCCGAAGCGCTCTCTCAGCGGATTTGAGATCATTCCCGCACGGGTCGTGGCACCGATGAGGGTGAAGCGTGGAAGGTCGAGTTTGATCGTCTGCGCCGCCGGGCCGCTGCCGATGATGATGTCGAGGCGGTAATCTTCCATGGCCGGATAGAGGATCTCTTCGATCGCCGGTGAGAGGCGGTGGATCTCGTCGATGAAGAGGATGTCTCCCTCTTCGAGATTTGTGAGAATGGCTGCCAGGTCACCGCTCTTTTCGATCATCGGGGCAGCCGTGACTTTGATACTGCTTTCCATCTCCGTAGCGATGAGGTAGGCGAGTGTCGTCTTTCCGAGACCGGGAGGGCCGAAAAAGAGGACATGGTCGAGTGCTTCGTCACGCTTTTTGCTCGCCTGTATGAAAACACGAAGATTCTTTTTGATCTTCTCCTGCCCGATGTATTCGTCCCACCGGCTTGGCCGAAGCGACGCTTCGTAGCTATTCTCGTAATCGAACTTTTCGATCTCCACCATTCTTTCCACTTAGCCAGCTCCGCAAACGATGATGGATGGATGGCCTGCGGCCATTAACTTCTCACTTCTCACTTCTCACTTCTCACTTATAAGTGTGCTCTTCAGCCGGAAAGATGCCCGATCGAACCTCTTTGGCATACTCTCCGACTGCCTCTTTGACCAGTTTCGCTCCCTCGAGGTAGCGTTTGACGAATTTGGGTTTGAAAGCCTCGAAAAAACCGAGCATATCGGACCAGACCAGTACCTGTCCGTCGGTCTCTTTGCCGGCACCGATTCCGATGACGGGGATTTTGACGGCTTCGGTGACCGCTTTTCCGAGCGCGGGTGTGACGCCTTCGATCACGAGTGCAAAGGCACCGGATTCTTCGATCGCTTTGGCATCAGCCATCACCTGCTTGAAGCTCTCTTCGTCGCGCCCTTTGACCTTGTAGCCCCCTTCTGAGCGGACTGACTGAGGCAGCAGTCCGACATGGCCTATGACGGCGATGGCATTGTCGGTGAGATGTTCAACCAGATCGGCCCGTTCGCATCCCCCTTCGATTTTTACGGCATCGGCTCTTGTCTGCTGGAAAACTTTTACCGCGTTGGCGAGCGCTTCTTCTTTGGTGTTGGTCGAACCGAACGGCATGTCGCAGACGACAAAGGTGTCCGGAGCGCCGTTGCAGACCGCCTGGGTATGGTAGATCATCTGTTCGAGTGTAATCGAGAGAGTATCGGGTTCGCCTTTGAAACTCATGTTGAGACTGTCGCCGACGAGGATCATGTCGGCTGACTCGCGAAACAAAGAGGCAAAGAGTGCGTCATACGCCGTGATCATCGTGATTTTACGCTCGCCTTTCGCCTGCTGCAAGGAAGTGATCGTCTCTTTTTTTGGCATATACCACCCTTCTTCGAAAGTGGTAAGATTCTATCCAAAAAATGGTATAATTGCAATCAAACGGGAAGCAAGAAAGCCCCGGAAAGAGGCATGTATGGGCATCCGGAAACGGCTGGAAGAGCAGTTCGACTATGATATCGTAGATGAGTTCCTCGATCATCTCGACGTAATGACGGAAGCGATGGAACCTCTGATCGTCGCACTTGAAAAAGAGGAAGGACGCAGAGAGAGGATCGATGAGCTGTTCCGCATTTTCCATAACATAAAGTCGGCGTCCTCCTTTCTGAAAATCGAACGGGTCTATCTGTTGGCGGAGTTGGCGGAAGAGACGATGCAGAGGCTTCGCAACGATCCTTCGCATATAGGCGAAGCGATGGTCGACTGGCTTTTGCTGGTCAGCGACCAGTTTCGCACGTGGTATGTGCAGATGGCCGACGACGGTGAACTTGGAAACATCAATCCCGAAATCTTGAATGTACCGGAGTAGAACATTTTGAAAAAACTGGTAGCTTATATCACCACCGGATATCCGGATAAAGCATTTACCGTCGATCTGGCGCTTGCGCTGAAAGAGGCGGGTGCCGATTCGCTGGAGCTCGGTATTCCGTTTTCCGATCCGGTCGCCGATGGCCCCGTGATCGAAGCGGCAAATCTTTTCGCCCTTCAAAAGGGGTTCAAAATTGCGGATCTGCTCGAGGTGAGTGAAAAGATCGCTCCGCATATCGATATGCTCTGGATGGGCTATTTCAACCCTTTCTATCATCGAGGGATCGATTTTTTCCTTGACAAAGCGAAAGCGTTTGGGGTCAGCGGTTTCATCATCCCGGACCTCCCGCATGAAGAGGGTGCGCTCTATCGTCCGAAGTTTGACGAAAAGGGGGTGGCGCTCATCGAGTTTGTCGCACCGACCGATTCGAAAGAACGGATCGCGGAAATCGTCAAAGATGCCAGAAAATTCATCTATATGGTCGCTTATGCCGGTATTACGGGTGCCGAAAAGAGCGAATCGCTCGAACCGATCATCGCGAGCGTACGCGAACATACCGATACACCGCTTTACATCGGCTTCGGCGTCAACGAAAAGACGGCGAAAAAGAAGGCCAAAGGGGTCGACGGCGTCATTGTCGGAAGCGCCTTCGTGAAGATCTTGCTTAAAGAGAACTTGACAAGCACACAGAAAATCGATAAAATATCTACACTTGCGCGTTCGATCAAGGAGATGATCAACGAGTAAGCGTTGTTTGTTTGAGTGTTTACAACACTTTTTAGACGGGGTTGACTTGGCTTCGACAGGAGCAGGTGATTCCTGGCTGCATGCCGGTTTGGGCATATCGTTAAGCTGCCCACAATGCAATAAACGCAAACAACACAAATTACCGCCCCGCTTACGCATACGCTGCGTAAGTTAACCCTTACAGGGGCTGCTCTCTCCGCTAACGCCATATAGGCGGATTTCGAGAGTATCACACTTCTATGGCTATACTTGCAGGCTGCCTCACCTGCAAGCGAACCTTCGAGGCTCGCACGGCGTAGCTTTGGACATTGCGCGAAGCCGTGTTAAACATAGCGATGTCGTCTAAGCATGTAGACGTCAGGAGTTGCTTGTTTCTGGACAGGGGTTCGATTCCCCTCAACTCCACCAAATGAATTTTTCTTCTCAAAGTCATTCAATGAATTTCCAATCCCTTTTTTATCATCCAACGGCTGTTGTATGGGCTAAACGTCTTTTTTGGGTCACGCTTTTTGCTGTCTTTTTTCTTGCCTTTTCTCCTGGTGCGGATATCGGGCCAGATTTTCAGTTCGCCGACAAGGTCAAACATGCTGTAGCTTTTTGTGTTTTGGCATTGCTCTATGCATGGGGATATGGAAACCGCTATACACGGATTGCCGGATGGATGCTGATGGTGGGTATATTTATCGAGGCGGTGCAATATTTTCTTCCTTACAGGGAGGCGTCTGTCTTTGATGTTTTTGCCGATATCGTGGGTATAATGGCAGGTGTCACGATTTATCATATATCCATCGAAGGGAAATCATGAAACGTACAATGATGATCGCTCTTGTTGCCGGTGCCGCGGTTTTGCTCTATTTTCTGTATGCGAAAGGGATTATCTTCGCCAATTTCGAGAGTGTAACGCCGAAGCGTGCGTATGAAATGATCCAAAACGATCCCGATGTCGTCATACTCGATGTCAGGAGGCCGGAAGAGTATAGGGAAGGCCATCTGGAAGGTGCCAGATTGATTCCGGTGCAGGAGCTGGACCGACGTCTCGCAGATCTGGAGATGCTCAAACACAAAACGATTCTGGTCTACTGCAGAAGTGGGATTCGCAGTGTCATGGCATCGCGCAAACTCGCCGCCAACGGCTTCAAACCCTATAATCTCAAAGGCGGTATCAACGCATGGAAAAATGAGGGGTTGCCGCTTGCAAATTGATTTGATTTTTTTATAGATTTGCATTATTATAGACGAAAAAAAAGAGAGTAAAACCGCTTGCAGGAATGGTTCACTAAAAAATTCGTCATCGTTATCGCACTTTTCCTGGTCGTGACGATGGGAGGAAGTGTCTGGTATCTTTCCAAAAAAGTGGAAGAGAACCGCTATGTCCAGTTCAGCGATACGCTTCGCAACTATTTCAGGAACGGGCTCAATTCTCAGAAGTCCCAGGCGCTTTCGCTCGCCATCGCGTTGGCGGAGAACAAGGCACTCAAAGAGGCGCTTTGGGACGACGACGAAGACAGGGGATACGAGATACTCTCCAAATCTCTCGCACGGCTGCGCGAATATACGTTGATGAGGGATGTACGTGCCCAGGTGATCACGACCGATCTCACCATCTTCGCGAGAAGCTGGGACAACACCTATGCGGGTATGCCGCTCGATATTTTCCGCGAAGACCTCAAAGCGATCACGACGCTCAAAAAACCGAAAGTGGCGATCGAACCGGGGCGGCTCCTTTCGATCAAGGCGACGACACCGATCATGCATGGCGCCAAGGCGATCGGCTATCTGGAAATTTTGCAGTTTTTCGACAAAATCACCGACGATCTTCGCCGGAACCGCATCGAACTGCTGGTGCTGATGAACGAGAAACTGCTGAGTATCGCGACGCTGATGCGTGAAAATCCGACCGTGCAAAACTATGTGGTCAGCAACAAAAATTACAACACGAATCTCCTCAAGATCGTGGAGCGTGTCGATATGCCGAAACTGCTGCGTCAACGTTATCTTTATCATCGCGGTCACTTTTTTATCGTCGAGGAGATGCTCGACGGCCGTGGGGACCAGATCGGACTCTTTTTGATGGCTTTGAGCAAAGAGGATCTCGACCAATTGATGAACGGCGACAAACCGCTCTCCTTTTTTCTCAACTTCACCCAGAAGGACCTCTATCAGATCGTCAACCGCTGGGAAGATCCGACAGGCGGTTACCGAAGCATCTATGACAGGAATCTCTTCAAACTTCTCAACACGTTTCAGGGAGAAGACCGGATGCTGGTGGAACAGGAGATTTACGAAGTGTTGAAGGAGTACAGCAAAGAGGAGCTGATAGACATTATCCTCTATCAGAACCGAAGACGCAAGATAACCGGAGTGATCGAATGAGAATTTTGCTGCTCGAAGACGAATATACGTTGCGTATCAGTATGGTCGAGTTTCTGGAGGAACTCGGGTTCACCGTCGACGATTACGCTTCGGGAGACGATGCACTCGATGCGCTGTTCGAAAGATCGTACGATTTGATTCTTCTGGATGTGAAGGTGCCCGGGATCAACGGGTTCGAGCTGCTTCAGACAGCCCGCGAGCACGGAAAAACGTTACCGGCGATCTTCATTACCTCTTTGACCGATGTGGATGCGTTGGCGAAAGGGTACAGGAGTGGATGCTGCGACTATATCAAAAAGCCGTTCGATCTGATCGAACTGCAGCTTCGCGTGGAGCAGGCGCTCAAATCGGAATGCTTCAAAACACAGGAGAAGGCCATCGAACTTCCCAATGGCTACACCTACGATACGAAAAAGTTCGTTCTGTGCCATGAAGGTGAAGAGATCGCCCTGACAAAGACCGAAAAGAGGATGCTCGAACTTCTCATTCAAAACAGGGGCAACGTCGTGACGCCCGAGCAGTTTCAGGAGTTTGTCTGGGGCGAGGCGGTCGATCCTGCCAATATCCGGGTGCAGATCAACAAACTGCGCAAGAAGCTCTCTGCCGGGCTTATCACCAATGTCCGGGGCCTGGGGTACCGCATTGATCTTTGACAGAAAAAAGTTTGCACTCAAGTATGCGCTTTTTTACGCTTCGCTCATCGCCGCCATCATGCTGGTTCCCCTTTTTGTCTATACGCAGCTGATGCTGGGAGTCAATGAGGCGAAGACGCAAAACGAACTGCTCCGGGAGGCACGCAATATCATCCTGCAGATGGAGAGCTACAACCCCGCAGGCGGTGAAGCGTTCCGTTTTCCGCGTTATTCGAGCTACGAGGCGGGACTCTACGACGACAATATGCGAAGCATCTTCACCCTGTTGGAGTATACGCCTCCGAGTTTCACACCCGGCTACCACCGGTACGACGACTACCGCTATTATGTGATGCAGCTTCCCGGAGGACGCTATTTCGGGGCCAACTATCTGATTGTCTCGAAAAAGCAGAACAGCGCAGAAATCTATATGACGGTGCTGCTCGTTATCGTCGGTATCGTCGCGATGCTCTTTCTGCTGACTTGGATGGTCTTTAGAAATTTTGCGAGGCCCTTTGAAACGATCAATGCACAGCTCGACAACTTCATCAAGGACTCGATGCACGAAATCAATACACCGCTCAGCATCATTCAGCTCAATGCGGACCTCTTTGCACGCAAATTCGGCACCAACAAATATCTTCCGCGTATCAAAGCGGCAGCCAAGACGTTGGCGACGATCTATAACGACATGGACTACCTGATCAAGAAAGAGACGATGGCTTATCCGAAAGAGTGTATCGATTTTTCGGAGTTTCTGGACGATCGCGTCGACTACTTCAAAGAGGTGGCGTCGCTGCGGGAGATCGAGATCGAGACAGATATCGAAGAGGGGATCACGATCACTTTCAATTCGACCAAACTGCAGCGAATCGTCGACAATACGCTCTCCAACGCCATCAAGTACAGTCACGAGCGGGGGCTTGTTCGCGTGACACTGATGAAGAGGGACGAAGGTGTGATTTTCACGGTAGAAGACGAAGGCGTCGGCATGAAACAGCCCGAAAAGGTGTTCGAACGCTACTATCGTGAAGATAGCTTCAAAGGCGGATTCGGCATCGGGCTGAACATCGTCAAAAATATCGTCGACCAGGAGGGAATCACGATTCGGGTCGATTCCGAGTTCGGCAAAGGAAGTACTTTCACCTATATATTTAAATAGCGGTATCAAAAGGTAGGCAAAGCAATTTCGACTGCCGTTTGGCATCAATCGCACCTTGAAAAAAGAGGGGGAATTGGCTTGACCCACTTTTCTCAATTGTCATCAAATTGTCAAACACAAAGCCAAAAACTTTACATTACTTTGGCAAACTTGATGCACAAAATCTTGAATATTCCCTCTCTTTGGGATGACGCTTGGCAAATTTCTCGTATGCTTCGGGCTGGGTGTCTTTTACATAGGCTATGAGGTCTTCTGGGTAGAGTGCCAAAGCTTTGGCATACCTTCTGAAGTGCCTTCCACCCAGTCATGTTGGCTCAAGTATTCGACAATCTCCGTTTCGAATGTGATCTCTTTATGTTTGCTCATTCTTGTACCTTTTCTGTTACAAACACCTGTTCGATGGAGCGTATAACGGTATCTTTGTCAACCACTACACCTTTACCAACAATCTGCTTTATCATTTTAGGTGTCAATTCTTCTACCAGTTCTTTGAAAAATTTGACGTCATCGATCATTCTCCCCTTTAAAACCAGTCGCTCTTCACCTGTTAACAGAAGTGTCAGTTTCAATATATCTCGGCGATGTTTTTTCCATTTGTCATCATCTCTGTGGTACAAATCATATACTGCTGACATTTTCAGCAGCATCGTTGCCAGCGTATTGCTGTAGGGAATACTATCTATTTCCTCTATATTGCTTTTGATCATATCAAAGTATTCACGATCCAGCATAATGGCAGATAATGAATAGAGCCCCTCTTCCGGATCGATAGGAATAATGCGCTGTCCCTCATCCAACTCTATACCGTACTCTTCTGAAGAAAATAACTCAATCTCTTTAGGATATCCCTCTGCCTTGGGTTCAACAAACCTGTAATATTGGTATCTGTCCTGTTGACCTTTCTGAATAGTGTGACCACCTTCTTTGATATATGTTTTGATCTTAGCTGCCATCTCTACCGATGTTGATGTCAATAACACCAAATCTATATCATGGGTTGCCTTACCATGATTCGGGAGTTCCCTGTCCAGAAGCATCAAAGTCGCAAAGCCTCCAACGATCACATACTGATCTTTCAGCTCCCTAAAATGTTCTTCGAAATGGCTCAAGCCCGCCAGGTCTGTCATTTTCATCTGTTATTCCACTTCTGTTTTATTTTTTCTTCTATTTCTTTGAGAGCATACTGTACACGCTCATCGTCATCATTTTTAAATTGCCGCAACACATAAAGTGGATTGATGACATTACGCTGTGCAAATGTATGAGGATCACGATCCCAAACCTCTACTCTATAAAGCGCTTCATCTTCTTCACAGGTATCTAAATCCAGAAGGAGATTTTTTGCTTTTTTACTGATGGCAACTGTAGTGATACCTGTATCCATAAGTGCAGAGTAGTGTGCCAAAGCACTATAGCCGCTTTTCACTGCTTTATTCCCAAATATTTCCGAAGAGGTAAAGAAGCTCTTTTTTAATGGGGACAAGCCTTTTCTCAATAACCTTTCATACACCTCTGACTTTGTTTCAAAGTGTACTTTTTTGCTTCTTCCCTCTTTTTTTACACTGGCATACTCAAGCTCATCTAATAAACTTAGTGCTTCTGATGTAGATCGTATTTCTCTTTCAATCGCTGCGGCTACCTCTTTTACCATCATACCATTGCGAATACGACCATCAAGATAACCTATCAGTATCAAGTCAGCATCGGGAGTTAATCGTTCATTTTTATAAAGCTGATTCTTGCTTTGCTTCGCAGTCCCAATCTGCATCAGAGCGAAAGGAAGATACAGATATTTTTCCAGTACGACAAAAGGAATATGTTTTTGAATCAAGCTGTTTATCTGACGTGTATCGAGGTAGTCAAACACAAATACTACCTGAGAATCAAGCTTCTCTCTCAATGTTTTATATGCCTGTGCATAGCGACGCATATCATGAGTATCCTCTTTTGTATAAGCAAAAACAAGATCCATATTGGCAATCGTTACATACCAGAATGTATAGCCTGTCCGTAAGTACAGAGGAAGGGAAACTTCTTTGTTTTTTACTTCGACTTTCCAGTCAGTTACTCTTTTTATATAAGTAAATAAGGTCTGTTTTTTATCCATAATTACCATTGTAGCATATTAATTGCATTAATTACATTATTTTGTAACTAATGTAGTATTAATGTAAATTTAAGTTTTATGTTGATTTATCGATACTTCAGATCTATTGTCACAGAATATCTTAAAATACCTAAGAGACCTTGTCGAACATGTTGTAATGACCCCTCATTTCTGCACACCTCAAGCCGCTAAGCGATAGGCTTCAGCCGGCGTTCTGTACTTCAGCGCCAAATGCCTTCTCTCTTCATTGTAAAACCTGATCCAGTTTCCGATAATGTTGTTGGTCTCCTTGAGTGACGTGAAGTTATAGTGCCAGATGCACTCCTGCTTGAATTTGTAGTCTTTGACGGTTTTTGCAAAGGATCGGCTGGTAAAGACCAGGCCATCGTCGCTTCTGAGTATGATCGCTTTTCCGACGTCACAGGCCGTCGATGAGAAATATGGCCTCAAAGCGAGGAAATGGGGCTATCTGTACCCCTGGAGAGATCCCCAGTTCGATACCTTCTGGGTTACAACTTCGGCAAAGGCGGCCACCAGCGCGGCGCCGTGCAGTTTGATTGGTCCTACCCCTTTTTCGGCTCGGAAACGACTTTCTGGTACCTCAAGTTTTTTAACGGCTACGGAGAAAGCTTGATCGACTACAACCGAAATATCACCAAAGCGTCGTTCGGTTTCTCTTTTTCGCGCGGGGTTTTTTGATATCCGAGAAGTTGTTTTGCTTTACAATCTGGTCTTTGATCTCAAAAATGTTGGATTGAAAATGTACTTTTCCCTCTTCTGAAGTGATACGGAGGCGGTATCCGTCCTATTCAAAAAAACTTCTTTCAAACGTAAAGAAAATTTACACAAATTTTACAAAGCAGTGTTACGATGCCGATGAACTTAATATTAGGAGTTGAATATGCATCGAAACAGAAGCTTGATGCTCGGCATCGGATTGCTGGCCTTTTGCCTTTCTGAAGCGGTTCATGCAGCCGACCTCAAAAGCGTCATCGAAATGCCGGATGCAAGCAAGATCTTGAAAAAAGATAGGCTTGCACCACCGAAAAGGTATACGATGCCCAAAGGCTGCATTACGACCGATCCACTCGCTATCGCCCGGGGAGAGTACATTTTCCATAACCTCAACGGCAAAAAAGCGAAGAAGAAGCCACCGAAGGGACTGGCGAAGTTCGTGATGGTAGGCGGCAAGAAGAAGCCCAAACAGTACGGCAACTGCGTGGCGTGCCACAATATCGAGGGTGCGAAGGGCGGTGGCAACATCGGTCCCGACCTGCACAACTACAAGAAACACTTCATCGATACGGGGGCGAGAACGTATCAATACGTCTACCAGCAGATCGCGGATCCGCGTATTCACAACGAAAAGACCCATATGACGGTCAACCTCACGACGGGTCTGTTCACACCGCATGAAATCTGTGACATTACATCCTATGTCGTAAGCGAAAAGAAACAATGAAGGAGGAAAGAATGGAACGAAGAGGATTTTTGAAAGGATTGGCGGGTGCATGCGCACTGACTGCCGTAGGAGCACCGAGTATCTCTTTCGGGGCGAACAAGAAACCGAAAAGTCCCAACGAGATGCCCTACAAAAAGGCACTGAATATCATCACGAAAGGCAAAGGAGCCAAAGATTCGTCGAAAGTGCATCTCGTCGTTCCGGAAATCGCGGAAAACGGTGCAGTCGTTCCCGTCAAAGTGACGGTCGACCATCCGATGGAAGAGGGCAACTACGTCAAGTCGATCCACGTTCTGGCGACGAAGAACTCCAACGCCCGCTGTGCGGATGTCTTTTTGACGCCGGCCAACGGAAAAGCCTACTTCGCGACGCGCATCAAACTCGGCGGGACGCAGGAAGTGGTGGCGGTCGCCGAACTCGGGGATGGAACGTTCGTCAAGGCGCACAAAAGTGTCAAAGTAACCATCGGCGGATGCGGTTGATAAGAATCAAAGGATAAATCATGGCAAAACGAAAATCACTCATTAAAATCAAACCGAAAAAATATAAGGTAGGCGATATCGTCAAGGTCGACTTCATCGTCATCCATCCGATGGATACGGGGATGCGCAAAGACAAAAAGACGGGCAAAATCATTCCGGCGCACTACATCAACGATGTGCAGTTCTTCTACAACGACAAACTGGTCACGAAGATGGTGGTTTGGGAATCGGTCTCGACCAACCCCTATTTTTCCATCAACATGAAGATCACGGGTCCAGGGAAAATCAAGGTGGTCTACAAAGACAATCAGGGTGAAGTGAACGAAAAGACCAAAAAGGTCAAGCCCAAAAAAGGATAAGCGATGAAAAAGATCATATCACTCATAGCCGCTTCTGCACTGACGGTTTCTCTGGCGACGGCGGCTGAACAGTTCAGCATGTCGGATGCCGACCGCGCCCTCTACCAGGAGATGCTTGAAAACAACCCGGCCGACATCTTTGTCGAGGAGGGGAGCGAATATTTCGACGAGCTGGTGACCGAAGAGGCGCTGGCGAAGTTTCTTGGTGTCGAAGTCGACGACCTTCCCAAGACAATCGCAGGCTTTCCACGCTACATTCCGCAAGTGGATGAGGTGCTGGGGCTCGATCAGGTGATGCAGGCGGTGATGTATCTCAACGGGCACAAACCGTTCAAACTCAAAAGCGCAAAAATGTTCGCGATGCTCGCCTATGCCAAATCTTTGGCAAACGATGAGCCGATCAGCATCGACGTCAACGCGAACAAGAAGATGAAAGAGGCGTATCGACTGGGAACGGAAGTGTTCATGACCAAACGGGGCGGCCGCGGCCTCTCTTGTAACAGCTGCCACTCCAAAGAGGTGGTCGGCCTGATTCTTCGGACGCAGCCGCTGCCGGATCTCGGCGAAGTGGATGCGGGTGGAACATGGCCGGCGTATCGTATGACGAAATCATCGCTAAGAACGCTTCAGCGACGCTTCCAGGGGTGTATGAAAAATGCGCTTTTGGCCGTGATTCCGATCGGAAGCAAAGAGATGGTGGCGCTGGAAGTGTACGTGACCAACCTGGCCAAAGAGAAGGGCAAGAAAATCGCCATTCCGGGCCTGAAGCGTTAAGGAAACATTATGGATATCAGCAGAAGAGATTTTTTACAGATCGCCGCAGCCATGGGGCTTTTGGGTGCAGGATCGAACCTGATGGCGGGACACAAGCGGGCCGACGAGATCACTGCGACCGACATCATGGACTTCAAGCCGGTGGGCAAGGTGTCGCTACTGCACATCTGTGACCTGCACGCGCACATCAAACCGCTCTACTGGCGCGAGCCCTCTACCCTCATTTCGGCACCGAACCTGACGGGTACGCCGGGCTTTCTATGCGGGAAGAGTTTCGCGGAGTTCTACGGTGTCAAACCAGGCACGCTGGAGGGGTACTTCGACACCTACCTGAACTTCGAAGCGCTCGCGAAGAAGTTCGGGAAGATGGGCGGCATCGCCCATATCAAAACGGTCGTCGACGAGGTGCGCCGCGACCGTGGCAGAGACAACGTGCTGTTGCTCGATTCGGGCGATACATGGCAAGGAACCGCCGTGGCACTCAAAACGGGCGGTGAGGCGATCGTCAAGGCACAGAACTATCTGGGTGTCGACGTCATGGTCGGACACTGGGAGTTCACCTACGGAAAAGAGCGGGTCCGCGAGTTGATCGATATGCTCGACGCGGAGTTCATTTCGCAAAATATCGTCGACAACGACCCGTTCAGCGACGACTTCGAAGAGCTGGTCTTCAAACCCTACACGATCAAAGAGGTCGGCGGTGCGAAGATCGGTATTATCGGCCAGTCGTTCCCATTCACCTCGACGGCCAATCCGAAACGCTTTACCGAAGGGTGGAGTTTCGGACTGCGGCTCGATACGCTGCAGGAGTATGTCGACGAGCTTCGCAAAGAGAAGAGAGTCGACTGCGTCGTCCTGCTGAGCCACGACGGTTTCAGCGTCGACCAGGAGGTCGCGCGCAAAGTGCACGGCATCGACTTCATCCTGAGCGGCCATACGCACGATCCGGGACCGAAACCGATCACGATCAACGGCACCGTCATCATCATCGCGGGAAGCCACGGCAAATATGTCGGCCGTCTCGATCTGGATATCAAGAACAAAAGGGTCGTCGATTACAACTATAAACTGATCCCGGTCGCGTCCAACCTGATCGCACCGGACAAAAAGGGGATCGAACTGGTCGACGCGCTCTATCGGCCCTACGACGAAGAGCTGAACCGGGTGCTCGGCAAGACGAAGGGGTTGCTCTACAAGCGTGACACCTTCTACTCCACGTTCGACGCGCTGATCGGCGAGGCGATCCATGAGGAGATGGACAACGAGATCACCTTTACACCGGGATACCGTTGGGGAACGACGCTGCTGCCGGGTGACGACATCCTGCTCGACAATGTCTACGAGATGACGGCGATCACCTATCCGGAGGTTTACACCTTCGAGCTGCAGGGGGCGAAGATCGCGCAACTTCTCGAAGATATCGCCGACAATGTCTTCAACGCCAACCCGCTCTATCAGCAAGGCGGCGACATGAGCCGTCTGACGGGTGTGACGTACGACATCAAGATCGGCGCGCCGGGAGGCAAGCGTATCTCCAATCTGAAAGTGAACGGCAAGCCGCTCGACCTCGACAGAGATTACGTCGTCTCGGCATGGGGCGGAAATCTTCAGAGTGCGGGAAAAAACCTGCGTGAAAGCAAGATTCGCCCGGTTTACGACATCACGGCGGACTATATCGGGAAAAAAGGGACGGTCGACGTTTCTCGCAAATCGAACGTCAACGTTCTGGATGTGGGATGCGGCTGTCCGAAAGCGGGAAGCATCTGTTGATCGATGGTTGCCGTGCCCCGGCTTTTTTGGTAAAGTTCATTCCTACTCCTAAATAAAAACGAACCGAAAGCCGGGGCACACTCGACCGTAAGATTAAGAAGACTTACAAGAAATTGTAACATATGCATATTGAAAGGGAAAAAATGAAAACGATCAAACTGAGTATCGCAGCACTGATGGCGGCAGGCGCAGGCATGGGATTGAATGCGGCGGACAAGCCGAAGGTGACACTGAAAGCGAACCGCACACTGGTGTTCAACGAAGTTCCCCCGAAAGTCGACAGCCTCAAAGAGATGCTCACCGAGGGGATGTTCTACGGACGTCTGCGTATGAATACGTTTCGATGGGACTGGAAAGAGGAGACCTCCAGAAATCAAGACAACTGGGCGGCGGGTTTCGGCGGCAGCCTGCTCTACAAATCGGCGGAATATAGAGGTTTCAGCGGCATGGCAGGGCTCTACACCTCTCAAAGTCCGTGGCATATGGATAGCGAAGATGTAAAATATATCAAGGCCGGCAAGGACACGACCAGCCGCTACAACGTCAAGACGACAGGTGACTGGGGCATGACGGTTCTGGCACAGGCCTATCTGCAGTACCGCTTCAGCAAAACGAAAGTCCGTGTCGGACGCCAGATCTTCGAGAGCTTTCTGACCAAAAGCAACGATACGAAGATGATCCCGAACACATTCGAAGGTGTGTCCGTCGTTTCGAAAGACCTCTCGAAAACGACACTGAAAGCGGCCTATTTCGGGCGTCAGAAACTGCGTGACCATACACGGTTCCACGATGTCATCACATTCAAGGACGCTGCCGGCGAGAGCTGGGCGAACAACGACGATTCGGCCATCAACAAAGCGTTGAACTATAGTGCTTTCGTCGCGGCCGGCCTCGATCCCGAACACGATCTGGTGGTTTTGGAAGCGGCGAACAAATCGATCAAAAATCTCAAATTGAAGGCAAACTATACGGCGGTTCCCGATGTCGTCTCTTCCGCGACGATCGAAGCGCACTACACCATTCCCGTCGGTGGCTTCAAAGTCGTTCCCGGCATCCGTTACATGAAACAGTTCGACAGTCTCGACGGGAAACTCGGTGCCGTCGCCAACCTCAAGGCGAATGCAGCCGGCTACGACGATCCGAACAGCCTCGACAGCTGGCTCTTCGCCGCACGTGTCGATATCAAGAGTGGCGCACCCTGGAAATTCCGTCTCGGTTACTCGCAGATCGCGGACGAAGCCGACATCGTCGCACCGTGGCGTGGATTCCCGACAGGTGGGTTCACCCGTGCGATGGCACAGTACAACTGGTACGCCAACACCAAGACCTACATGGTCCGCGGCGATTACAGCTTCGACAAAGCGGGCCTGGTTTCGGGGCTGACGGCGATGTTCCGCTATGCGATTCAGGATTTCGACGATACCAAACCGGGTGTCCAGGCGGATACAAACGTTCTTCACCTCGATGCGATCCAGAAATTCAAATCGTTTCCGGGGCTTGAAGCACGTGTGCGTATAGGAATTGTCGATGGCGATCCCCAGACAGGTGCCGTCACGAAAGGCGACCCATCGTACAACGAATACCGCTTCGAGATGAACTACCTCTTCTAACCGGAAAATGTAATGAAAAAGAGCCTGCTTCTGCTGTTTGTAAGTTGTATGACGCTTTGGGCGCAGGGGTATGGCTTGAGTCCCAAACAGGTGGCACCGAAACTCTACTGTTTTTTCGGTGCTGTCCAGGTTCCGAATGCCGAAAACAACGGCAATATGGTCAATACCTGCTATATCGATGCCGGCAGTGGCTGGATCGTTTTCGACAGTGGGCCGACCTACCGCTATGCCAAAGAGGCTTACGAGACAATGCACAATGTCAAGCCTCAGCCGATTCTTGCCGTATTCAACTCGCATGTGCATGACGATCATTGGCTCGGGAACGGTTTCTACCATGCGCTTGGTGTGACCATCTACGGCCCCAAGAACTTTTCCGCAGAGCATCTCGCCACGCCGACTCGCATAGAAACGACAGTGAAACCCTCCTTTTACAAAGGGACGGTTCCCGTTGCGCCGGATCGTCTCGTTTCCGCGCCTACAACGATGAAGATCGGCGATTTGACGCTTTGGCTTCTCGTATTCGGGCGTCCCGCTCATACCTCCTGTGACATGGCACTTTTTGTTTCGGACGAGAGGCTGCTGCTGGCGGGCGATCTGGTTTTCAACGACCGGCTGCCGTCGCTGCGTGACGGATCGTTGAGCGGCTGGCTCGACGCGTTGGAACGACTCAAAAAAATGCGATGGGACGTACTGGTCGGCGGGCACGGATACAAAACAGGAGAGGATGCGATGGTCTTCATCGAAGCCTATCTGGGCGGCCTTCACAGCCAGGTCAAAGCGGCGATGGAGGAGGATGTCGAGATGGGAGAGATCGTACAAAGCGTTGGAATGCCGGAGTTTCGCGACATGGCGCTTTACGATGTTCTACATGGAAAAAACGTGATCAAAGCGTATGAAGAGCTGGAATGGGAGAGCGAATGAAACGTTTTTTATGGTGGATCCTGCTTCCTTTGTCGTTGTCCGCCGTGGAAGGGGAGAGGGTGTACGAGCGGAAGTGTGCTTCGTGCCACCAGCGCTATATTCCCGTTGAAACGCTGATGAAAAATTTCATGGAACACAACAACACGTTGCTGCATCTGAAAGCACCTACCGTCAACCAGCTCGCCTACCGCCTCAAACAGCGCATCGGCGACCCGAAAGGGGACAAGGATATGCAGTTGATGGAGGTGCAGTCGTTCGTTCAGGATTATCTGCTCTATCCGGACCGCCAAAAGAGTGTCTGCATGCCCGAGGTACTTTCCCACTTCGAGACGATGCCCTCCATGAGAGGCAAAGTTACCGATGAGGAGATCGAAGCGGTCGCCGAGTGGATCTATTTCTATCTTCCGCCACAAAAAGAGGCGAAAGTACTGACCTTCGTCGATTTCGGTGAGGCCAAGAGAGTGGCGAAGCGTACCGGAAAAGTCATCATGATCGAAGTGACCAGCCCGACATGCCACTACTGCGTCAAAATGGAGAAGACGACGTTGAAAGATCCGGAAGTGATCCGTGCCATTCATCGCGATTTCATTCCGGTGCGTGTCGATGTGAGTCGTCAAAAGCTTCCGGATGGGCTGAAGTGGAGCATGACGCCCACCTTCTTTTTCCTCGATTGTGACGGCAAAGTTCTCAAAACGGTTCCCGGTGCCTGGATGAAAGAGGATTTTCTGTCGATTCTCGAAGAGGTTGTCGAAGCCAAAGGAGTGAAACGATGAAAAAACTGTTGATCCTGTTGACGCTATGGGGCCTGCTGTTTGCCGATACCGAATTCGCCGAACCGAAGCCCTCCATCGACAATCCACGTCTGATCGTCTTCCCGATCACTCAAGGTGATGACGAGTCGATCAACCATGTGCTCAGTTCCGCGAACAACGTCATGAAATTCTACGGCCCGGAGAATGTGCAGATCGCGATTATCTGTTACTCCAAAGGGATTCGCACGCTGCTCAAAAAAGAGAAGAAGATCGCCGTACGCGTCCGCTCGCTGCAGACTTACGATGTCGAGTTCATCGCCTGCGGCAACACGATGCGTACACTGAAGATAAAACCCGAAGATTTGATCGAAGATGTCGAGATCGTGACGGCCGGCATCGTCGAACTGGTCGAAAGAGATTTGAAAGGGTGGATCTATATCCGCCCGTAACAGAAGGAGAAAGATATGAAAACCGTGATGAAACTGCTGTTGGCACTGACGATTGTGACAGGTGCCTATGCCGACAACAAAGAGATCATCATGTTCGGTGTCAAAAAAACCGACAAGGTGACGACGAAGTCGATCGAGGAGGCCTTTACGCTGGCCGGGTACAAAGTGGAGGGTAACCGGGATATGAACGGCCCCTTCACCAAACAGTTTGGAAAGACGCGCTTTTCCATCTACAACCTGATGACGGTCTATCATCCCGATAACACCAAAGCGCTTGTAAGCCAATACGAGGAGAGCGGGGTTTTCGCACCGTTTTCGATCGTCATCTACCAGAAGAAGGGTGACGATACGGTCTATGCGGGGGTCTTGAGTGCCTTCGCCAAAGCGAAGATCATGGGGTTGCCGTACGACAATAAAGTGTTGCAGGATCTGGAGGCACGTAACATCGAGACGCTTTTGAAAGCGATGCCGGGTGCCAAACGGGTGAAGTTCGACTACACGCCCAAGCCACTGGCCAAAGACCCTCTGACACGTTTCGAGATCGAATCGGATCCGGAGGAAGCGGAAGACCTCAAAGAGGAGGTCGAAATGGTGATCGAAGACGGCCTCAAACCCATCGGATTCGTCATGGCGAACTTCCTCGACTACAACTACTTCCTGAAAGAGGCGGGGATCGATACCTACATCTTTTACGACACCTATTCGCTCTGCAAATTGAAGGTGATCTATACGGTATCTCAGATTCGACCCGAAGCGGGTGTCTTCGCACCCTGTACGATGGCGATCTATCAGAAAAAAGATTCCGACAGGATGAAGATGGTCTACCCCAATGTCTACAACTGGATGGCGACACTCGCCATCGAGGACCCCACTTCGCTCAAAGAGCTCGAAAAGGCCCAGGCGGACATCGTCGAACTGCTGAAAAAAACCGCCGAGTGATTCCCGCCTCTTTTCCGGTTCTTATGGAACCGGAAACTCTCCTGCGTTATAATCACCAAAAGGAGTGATTTATGATTATGGAAAGCAAATCCCCCATCGTCAAACATCTCGTCAACCGTCTGCGCGATGCGCACTGCGACGCGTTCACGTTTCGCTGGCTGCTCAAGGAGACGGCGAAGCAGCTTTTGACCGAGTGTGCCGAGGCTTTGCCGATGTCCGAGCGAAAGGTACCGACATGGCAGGGAAACTACGTCGGATCGTTCGTCGACGAGTCGAAAATCGTCTGTGTTTCGATTTTGCGTGCCGCACTTCCGATGCAAGAGGGTGTCATGGAGACGCTCGGTGAGATCGAAGGCGGGTTTTTGGCGATGAAACGGGACGAGGAGACGCACGAAAGCAGGCTTTACTACGACCGCATCCCCGACCCGAAAGGCAAGACGGTGCTGCTCGTCGACCCGATGGTCGCCACGGGCGGTTCGCTGCACGATGCACTCGAGCTGCTTTTGGCGAGAGAGCCGGAAAAGATCGTTACTCTCAATGTCATTGGCGCCAAAGAGGGCGTCGAAAAGATCGCCGCGGCATTTCCCGACGTTACGGTTCATATCGCACAGATCGATCCGGTGCTCAACAAAGACGCCTACATCGTTCCCGGGCTCGGCGATGCGGGGGACAGAGCGTTCAACACGCCGGAATGAGGCGCTGCGCTTAGTGGGAGTGAGTAGTGAGTAGTGAGAAGTGAGAAGTGAGTAGTACTTTTCCGTGAACTGTGTTTGGCACAGACATCGTTTAAAATAAAAGTCGCGTAGCGACCATCCTTGATAATACTTCTCACTTCCCACTAAGCGAAGCGTCTCACTTCCCACTCTCTATTTATATCGGAAGATAGACTTTATCGAGCATCTCTTCGTATTCCGCTTCCGCGTCACTGTCGATCGTGATGCCTCCGCCGCTTTTGTAGACCAGGCCCTTTTCGGTTTTTTCGATAAAGCGGATCATGACGGCACTCTCGAGATTTTTGCCGTCAAACACGCCGAAGACCCCCGTAAAGAATCCCCGCTTGTGCGACTCCACCGTTTCGATGATTTCACACGTTCTTCTTTTCGGTGTCCCGGTGATGGAGCCGGCGGGCAGCATCTCATCCAGAATCTCTCCAAGGCGTGCCGGCCAGTCGGGGGAGAGTTTCGCTACGATTCTGGAGCTGACCTGCAGCAGGGTTTTGTCGGCTGTGACGATCCTGTCGATATAGCGGAACGTTTCGACGCGTACTTCACGGCCGACGATACCAAGATCGTTCCTGAGTAGATCGACGACCATCACATGTTCCGCCATCTCCTTTTCGTTGGCCAGAATTTTCGCTTCGGCATCGGGGATCGATGCGTCGATCGTCCCTTTCATCGGATAGGTGGAGATGACGTCGTTTTCGATTTTGATGAAGGGTTCGGGCGAAAAACAGACGAAACGATCTTTGTAGAGAAGCTTGTAGGGGGCGTTGGCCATTTCGAAAATCTCTTCGAGTGAATGGCTACAGTGAATGGGTGTGGAGAAGGTGAGATTGAGTAGGTAGGTATTTCCGGCTTTTATCTCTTCGATGACCTGGTCAAACGCCTCTTTATACTTCATAAAGGGGACAGGCTGCTTTTTTGGCGCCGGTGGTGTTTCGGGTTTGATCGCGGGCGTCTGGTGCAGTGCCACCCGGATATTGCCGAGTGCATCGAGGGGCCGGACGATCACCTCCGACTTGTCGTAAGAGATAATGAAAAGAAATGGGATTCCGGCAGAGGCGAGCCGGGAGAGTCTATCCATTGGCGAGGATCAATTTTTTCAGTGCAGCCATCCGTACGGCGACACCGTTCCTGACCTGTTCGAGCACTTTGCAGCGCGGGTCGGCCAGCATCGCGTCGTCGATGTCGATGTTGCGATGTACCGGCCCCGGATGTAACAGCAGAATGTCGCGCTCGCCGATGCGCTCTTTGGTGATGCAGTAGTCGCTGGCGTAATCTTTGAGACTGGCGTAGATCGGGTGGGCATGACGCTCGGTCTGGGTGCGCAGACTCATGACGATATCGACTTCGTCGAGTACCTCTTCCAGTTTTGTCGTCGTCGGAAGATCGGTTTTTGGCAGGAAATGCGGTGGTGCGACCAGGGTGATGTGGAGTCCGAAACGGGACAGAAGCCGTATGTTAGAGTTGGCGACACGGGAGTTTTTGATGTCGCCGACGATCGCGATGTGTTTGCCTTCGATATCGCCACCGAAGTGCTGACGGATCGTGAAAAGATCCAACAGCGCCTGGCTCGGGTGGGCGTGTGCGCCGTCGCCGGCATTGAAGATGGCACAGTCCACGTGGCGTGAAATCTGATAGGGCGTGCCGCTTTGGGCGTGGCGGACGATAATGGCGTCGGGGCCCATCGCATTGAGGTTGGCTGCCGTGTCGTAGAGGGTTTCGCCTTTTTTCGTCGAACTTTTGGCGACATCCAGGTGAACGACGTCGGCACCCAGTTTTTTCGCTGCAATCTCGAAACTGCTGCGCGTACGGGTCGAGTTTTCGAAAAAGAGGGTGATAATAAGCCGATTTTGAAGGAGTTTGGGCGGCGGCGCTTTGAGGTAGGCTTCGGCATCCTTGAAAAGTGTTTCGATCTCTTCGATAGTGAGGTCGTCGGTGGTGATGAGATGCCGCATGCGTACTCCTCTTTTTAGAGGGTATTATAGCAAAATGAAGAGAAGTAGAAGGTTGTGAGCATCGAAGATGTAAAGTGAAAAATTATTGGCTATCGAACTATCAGGCTATTGGCTAGGCCGCTTGCTTCAACAGTACGCTTTTGTAGGAGTAGGAGGGGAATGAACAGACGGCGTACTGCTGAAGCAAACCGCCCGAAGGCGGTTTGGAAGAGCCGAATTAGAGTTCGGCGTGGAATTTGTAGTCGAACTGGACCCAGTATTTCGTGACATCGTTCATACCGAACGAATCGTCACCTTCGCTGTACCATGCACCCTTGAGGAGCATGCCAAGCTGTTTGTTGATTTTGTAGTTGTAGGCTACGTCGACTTCGGAACCGAGATCGTCGTCACCTGATGCATTTTTCGAGTCGCTGCTGAAGTTGTGATAGATACCGACCAGCTTTCCGTACTCACCCGCATTGTAGGCGAGTTTGACACTCATGTCGACCAGACCTTCATCTGGAGTGTTGAGGAAAACGTCAGCCCAACCGTTCATCGCGTGAAGCGTCGCCAGAGGTGTGCTGAAAGCCAGGTCTCCGTCGCCTTTGTCGCTCAGGAATTCATAGGCGGCACCAACCGTGAAACCGTTCATCGCAGCGTTCAAGCCCACTTTGTAGTAGCTCGCGTCTTGCTTGATATCCGCGCTTCCAACACCAGTGCGTGCTGCATCGTCTTCGTCGGTCAAGCTTGGATCGTTCTGTGTCGTATACTCCGCTTCGTAGCCGAGTTTTACATCGCCAACCGGAATCTTGCCTGTCGCACGGATACCGATATGGTCTGCGAAGTTTTGGATCATATAGTCGTAGGCGGTCAGTGTCAACTCAGGCATCGCTTTATAGGTTGCGTGCAGGAGAACGCTACCCGTATCGAAGTGATCCTTTAAAGCGCCATTACCAGGGGTATTGAAAATCCTGTTGACACGTGTCACGTACGCACCGAGCAGGCTCAGATTTTCGACACCATTGTAGATCGCGGCCGCCAGGTCGTAGGTCTGTGGCATCTGTCTCCAGCCGACGTTACCGATGAAACGGGCGTTATCCAGTACGACCATCTTGCGGCCGACGATACCGACGAATCCGTTCGATGCATAAGAGATGTTCGCCTGTGTCATGCGTGTTTGAGGGCCATCGGCGACCGTCGCGTAATCAGAATCAACCGGGTTGTAATCAGTAACCAGGCCGAAAGTATCGACACTCATCGCCTGCAGTTGTGTGTTCAGGCCATCGACGCCGAACAGTCCCGCCTGCACGCCGATCGCCGTTCGGACGGTCAATGCACTCGCATCTTTATGGACACTGTCATCCACCGCTTCGTATCTCGGTCGAAGCTCGATGTCGAGCTTAGGATTGCTGAGGATGCTGTCGAGGGCACCTGCGTTGGCACCTGTGGTCGCTGCAGCCGCTGCGATCGCTGCGACAAGACTCATCTTGATTTTGTTCATACGTACTCCCTTGTATGTTTGGATTAACCGTTCCGGTCAGTTTTGTATAAGATTTTATATACAAAACTGACCGGAACAATTGCTATCACTCAATCTTACAACCATCTTTCAGATAATTTCTTGATTTATGTCAAGAAATATGATGATTGAGTTAAGCTTCGGTTATAGTATCGAAAGTTTTCTTAAATAAAAGGTATAATTGCCACGCCACAACTTTTTTACATTGTCCTGTTTTTATGCACATCTGTCACAGGAATTTGCTAAAATGAGATCGATTTTTCAAAAGATGGAGAAGAAGATTTGAAACACTATATCAAAAAGATTTCGACCTATGCGATGGTCGGTTCGCTCGGAGCTGTGGCGATGATCGCGATGAGCGGATGCGAGCAGAAACCTCAAGAGGGTGGAGACGCTTTCACACGGGCGAGCCAGAAACAGGGGGCGTTCGTCGTCATCGACGAAGTGGCGCCCAACCAGTACAAAATCGCGGAGGAGTATCCCGCCAAGACGACACGGGTCATTCTTCGCAAGCTGGACGGAACCGAAAAGATTTTGAGCAAAGAGGAACTCGACGCCCTGGTTGCCGAAGAGGCGAAGCGGATCGACCGGGGCGAATCGGCATTGACGCAGCCACAGATGAGCGGCGGCGGCCTGAGTCTCGGGGAAGCGCTTCTCGCGTCGGCGGCGGGGGCGATTATCGGCAGCTGGATCGGCAGCAAACTTTTCAACAACCCCAACTATCAGAAGACGCGCCAGCGCAGCTACAAATCACCCTCGGCCTACCAGCGCAGCGTCAACAGCTTCAACAAAGCCAAACAGACACGAAGCAGCGCCCGGAGTACCCGTTCGACACGTTCTGGCTTTTTCGGCGGGGGCAGCGGTTCGTCCCGTTCGAGCTTCGGAAGTTTCGGAGGGTGACGTGGTCGCACTGAAAAAACTTCGTGCGCTTACACCCGAGTTTCTCGACTCGATCGGTTTTCACTGGCATACCGACCGCGACGAAACACCTTACATCGCCGACGAAGCGGTTGTCGTCACGGAGGCCGAAGCGGAAGCTTACTACGAAGCGGTCAATGAACTCTATAATATGTATGTCGAGGCGGGAGAGTATGTCGTGGAGAACAACCTTTTTCACGAGATCGGTATTCCGTTCAACCTTGTCGACGCGGTCAAAAAAAGCTGGGAGAACGATGTGCATTGGCATATCTACGGCCGTTTCGACCTTGCAGGGGGTATCGGGGGTGTGCCGATCAAACTGCTGGAGTTCAACGCCGACACCCCGACGGCCCTTTTCGAAACGGCGATCGTGCAGTGGGCGCTGCTCAAAGCCAACGGACTGGACGAAGTGGCGCAGTTCAACAGCGTCTACGAAGCGATTCGTGAGAACTTCAAACGTCTCATCGTCCTGGATGGCGATCTGAACGATTTCGAGCGCTACTATCGGGGCTGGAAGATTCTCTTCAGCTCGATTCGCGGAAATATCGAAGATGAAAACACGACGAAGTTGCTGCAGAAGATGGCCGACGATGCCGGTTTCCATACGGCATTCGCCTATGTCGACGAGGTGGAGTTCGGTGACGAAGAGGGCATATTTTTCAAAGAGGAGCAGTACGAGTACTGGTTCAAACTGATTCCATGGGAGGCGATCGCGGTCGAAGAGAGCGACCTGGCAAGAATTTTGACGAAGATCATGGAGAATCAGAAGGCGATCATTCTCAACCCCGCTTATACGCTGATGTTCCAGTCGAAAGCGATGCTGAAGATTTTGTGGGATCTTTATCCCAATCATCCGTTGCTTCTGGAAACCTCGTTCGAACCGCTTGGGAAAAAGCAGGTGCAAAAGCCCTTTTTCGGACGTGAAGGGGGCAGTGTAAAGATTTTGGATGCCGATGGGAATGTCATCACGGCGGCAGAGGATACCTACGGCGATCAGCCGAGCGTCTATCAGGCCTATACCGAACTGCCGAAAGATGAAAACGGCAGAAGTTACCAGGCAGGGGTCTTCTTTGCCTATGAGGGGTGCGGGCTCGGCTATCGCCGCGGCGGCGAGATTCTGGACAATATGAGCAAGTTCGTCAGTCATATTATCGAGCCGGGGATGTCGTGAGCCGAAAGATTTTGCTGCTCGAAGACGATCGCGCTCTCGGCGAAACGCTTCAGGAGCTGCTGGAGGAGAGCGGCTACGATGTCGATTGGGTGCAAGAGGGCGGCGAAGCCGCCGACAAAACGTTCGATGAAACGTACGATCTCTATATTTTCGATATCAACGTTCCCGAGATCGACGGGTTCGATCTTCTGGAGAGCCTCCGAAATGCCGACGACGCTACGCCGGCCATCTTCATCAGTGCGCTCGTCGACTTGAAAACGATCGCCAAAGGGTTCGAACTGGGGGCGGACGATTACATCAAAAAACCTTTTTTCCCCGAAGAGCTTCTGATTCGTGTCAATGCCAAACTCTCAAAACTCCCTTCGACCGTGCGATGCGGAGAATTGGAGTTCGACCCTGCCACGGGCACCGTGAAAAAAGAGGGTTCCATCGTCGCACTTGGAGAGGTACAGATATGTCTGTTGAAACATTTTTTGCAAAATCCTGGACAGGTACTCGACCGGGAGATTCTGATGGAGTGTCTGGAACATCCGAGTCCGGCGGCGCTTCGCGTGGCGATCAACAAGCTCAAAGAGAAGACGGGGCTCGAATTTAAAAATATCCGTGGGGTCGGCTATGCGCTTGAGAGATGTTGAACGCGAGGCTTTTCTCAAAAGCTTTCTTCTCTTTTTAGGTTCTTTGACCCTGTTGATGGGACTCCTGTTTTACAACCTCTATACCAAAGAGCGGATCAACCTCGACAATACGCTCTTCTCCCAGATGCGTCTGTGCAGCTTCGATCTCAAGTGCGAAAAGTTCGAACTCGACTTTGTGGATGCAAAAGAGAAAGAGCTCTATCTTCTAAAGCGAAACGGCGAAGAGCTCTATGCCTATTTTCCTGTACCGGGGAGCAGTCGGTATGTCATGAAGATCATCCATCCCATGAAAGAGTATATGAAAGAGATTTCTTCTATACGAAAAGAGCTGCTGGTCGAATTTCTCGTTATCTTTTTCATTCTCGTGATACTTTCGGCACTTTTTTCACTTTATGCCCTGCATCCGCTTCGTGAAGCCCTCAAACTGACCGAAGAGTTCGTCCGGGACATCCTCCACGATTTCAACACACCGCTTTCCATTGTACGTCTGAATGTCAGAATGCTGAAAAAAGAGTGGACGGAAAATGCGAAAATCGAGCGGGTGGAGCAGGCGGTCGAAACGCTTCTTAGACTCCAAAGCAATCTTCGAAGCTATCTCGGCGGGCATGCATCACAAAAAGAGCTTTTTGCCCTGGACCAGGTCCTCGAAGAGCGTGTCCGGCTTATCGAAAAAGCATTTCCCCATTTGACGTTCGATCTTCAAACGGCACCGATGCGGGTGGCGGCGAACAAAGACGCGATGATACGCATCGTCGACAATCTTTTGAGCAACGCTGCCAAATACAACAAAAAAGAGGGCCGGGTCGTTGTCTCTTTGCTTCGGGAAGCGTCGAAACTCGTCATCGAGGATACGGGGATCGGTATCGAGCATCCCGACAGGGTTTTCGAGCGTTTTTACAAAGAGCATGCACGCGGGGTCGGGCTGGGACTCCATATCGTCAAAAAACTGTGTGACGAGATGGGTATCGGTGTTTCTCTGACAAGCCAAAAAGGCAAAGGGACGGTCGTTACGCTCGATTTGAGGAAGGTAACACTCCGCTAATACTCGGGTAACGTTGGACTAACGCTTCTGTGTCACAATTATGCCTGTAAAAGATACAACACTTCAACAAGGAGGATCTTATGAACAAGATCAGTAAAATCACGGCGGCACTTCTTCTGGGTGCCAGTATGTCTCTCTTTGCAGCGGATACCGCAACGGACAATACGGCTACAGCCACTACCGATACCGAGGTGCAGACGCAGACTGACACCTCCGTTCAAAGCGATGTTCCGGCGGAGAGTACGGAGAGTGCCTCGGCAGATACGGAAGCCTCCACGCAAACGGATGTCGATGCACAGATCGAGCGTATCCAAAATGCAAATCCGGAGGAGCGCCGCGAATTGATGAACCAGTTCAAGGAACAGCTTGCGACGATGAACCAGGAAGAGCGTATGGAGGCGATCTCTCTATTGCGTGAAAAGATGACGACGAATCAAAACGAGGCGATGGCACATACCGGAGAGGGTATGGCGACCATGGAGGCGAAGATGAAAGGCATGGCACAGACGCAGCAGGCGATGCAGATGCAGCATACCGGTGCGATGGAGCAGATGAACCAGAAACAGGCACTCGACCAGTTCATGCATGGACAGGCGGGTGGAAGTGTCGGTGGAAACATCGGTGGAAATGGCGGCGCACAACAGCCTCCGGTATCGATGCCTTTTCAGCAGCGATAATGTACAATCCATCACGGGCTCCCCTCTACGGGGCCTGTAAAAAGGAGAAGAATCGATGAAAAAAATCTTGACCGTGCTGTTTTTGAGCAGTATGATGCTCTTTGCCTATACCGATATGGATCTCGATGGTGTCGACGACAGCGTCGACAAATGCCCGAATACGCCGATCACCGATCTGGTCGACGCCAATGGCTGTTCCATCAAGTCGGTCATAAGCGAACAGCATTTCGACATCATTTTCGGTGTCAGCTACAGCGACTTGAATTACCGCTACAACGAACGGACCGATACCTATACTTCGACGGTGCAGATCGATTATTACAAAGATGCCTTCTCTTTGCAACTGTCGACCTCCTATTTCAGAAGCGACAGTTCCAGTTACGACGACAGCGGCCTGAACGACACGACGGTGGCGGCCTATTACCGATTCAAACCATTGCCAAACCTTACGATCAATGCCGGGGCCGGTGTCATCTTCCCTACCTACGATGCCGAATTGGGTAACAACAATACCGACTACACCGCATCTGTCAATTTCAGCTACGCCATAAACAACAGCAACATTTTTGCAGGGTACAATTTCACGCTGGTCGGAGACGATGATGTCGACACGGTCCAATATCAGAACACCAATGCATTCAGCGTCGGAGCGGGATACTATTTTACACCGAAACTCTACGCAAGCCTCTCCTATTACCGGGCGGATTCCATCTACAAAAGCGTCGAAGATATCGAGAATGTTTCGATTTACACTTTTTACAGTATCGATGCCAACTGGTTTGTCACGGCCAATTTCGCCAAAGGACTCAGCGATTCGACCAGTGACGATTATGTCGCACTGCGGATCGGCTACTATTTTTGACGTTAATTTTCCAACTGTTCACAAAAGATTCACACTCTTTCGCTACCCTTTTAAATAAAAACGAAAAAAGGAGTCAAAAATGAAAAAGGTCATTTTGATCGCGGCACTCGCCGCTTCGGCTCTCTTCGCCGAATCGTTCTCTTGGCACGACTCTGTCCGGGTGATCCGGAGTGAACCGATTTATCGCACCGTGACGGTCAGAACTCCGATTGAAGAGTGTTGGGATGAAGAGGTTCCGGTTTCGAGAAACGACGATGGAACACTGGGTGCCATTATCGGTGGTGCCGCAGGCGGGATTCTCGGCCATCAGGTGGGAGGCGGAAGCGGAAAGACCGCTGCGACCGTCGGCGGTGCGATCATCGGGACGCTGGTCGGAAAAAATCTTTCAGAGCAGGGAAGCAGCAGCCCCTCCTACCGTATCGAGCGCCGCTGCAAAACCCGTTACAAAGAGCGAACGGAAAACCGTTTCGTCGGATACAAAAACTACGCCCGCTACAAAGGGCGTGAGATCGTAAAATTCAGCGACGAACCGCTCAAACGCATCGATGTGACCGTTACCGTAACCTATTGAAGCGCCTGACAAGGGCGCTCAGATCGCGGGGCAGCAGAGAGTGGCTGATCCCCGTTCTTTCATAATAGGGAAGTGTAATGTATTCAAAACTCTCCATATCTTCGAAAAGATTGATCGCCAGGTCGAAACCGATGCCCCTGTGATTCAGTGCCTCCATACTCAAAAGTGTATCATTGATCGAACCCAGCCGACTTGGGCTTATGAGAAGCGTATGGGCATCGAAAAGCTTCGGAAGGTCGATCATGAAGAGACCCTCGTCAATAGGAACCATCACGCCTCCTGCCCCTTCGATAAAGAGTATGTCACACAATGCCTCGATCTGTTTTGACTTTTCGATAACCGGTCCAAGCACGATGGTCTGATCGCCTTTGGCCACATAAGGCGCAGCCGGCAGTTTAAATTGGAGCGGGACGACATCATTCGTCGTGAGCTTTTCCGTTACGGGATTGAGCCGATGCATCGCCTTGAGCAGTGCGGTTCCGTCGGCCGGTTTTTCGTCCGTTACTCCCGTTTCGATTGGCTTGAAGGCCGCTGGCCGAAGCCCTTGTCTTGCCGCTTCTTCCATCATGGAGAGGGTCGTATGGGTTTTGCCCACATTGGTGTTGGTGGCGGTGACGAAAATCTTTATGGCCATCTAGTATTCTTTCGCTATAATTATTTCAAATAATTTCAGCAGTTTCGGTTTATGTCCATAGCGAACGTGGCTAATTTCAGCACGTTTCAGCTATGCGTGAGCCTGCTGCTGTAACAATCCCAGTGATAACGTAGTAAAAGGAGCTTCGCTTCTTTTGTGCAAAGGATTCAAATGAAACATTACGAATATTTTAACACATTGCTTCCGCAGCTTATCGGTGAAAAAGAGGGTGCGATCGCTCCACAGATCACTCCATCGGCTGCCTTTGGGTATGCATCGGCACAGGAGGCGGAAGCGATTTTCGCCGGTGAAGCGGCGAAACCGCTCTATGCGCGCATGGGAAACCCTACCGGCGCGAAGCTCGAAACGGTGCTCGCCAAAATGGAAGGTGGCTTTGGGGCCGTGGCGACCTCTTCGGGGATGGCGGCGATCGCGATGGTGCTGACGGGGTTGCTTGAAAGCGGTGACGAGGTGCTCTGTGTCGGTGGTTTTTTCGGCGGAACGTATGCTCTGATGAACGAGACGATGCCGCGCTTCGGTATCGAGGGGATCTTTTGCGATGTCGACGACTTCGAGACAATGGAGCGAGTGTTGCAACGAGGTGTGAAGATGGTGCTGTGTGAAAGTGTCGGGAACCCCAACCTGAAACTGCCGGACATCAGACGTATCGCACTGTTGTGCGACCGTTACAACGCCCTTTTCGTCGTCGACAATACGGCGACGCCGCTGATCGTGCAGCCTTTGAAGATGGGGGCCGATCTGGTGGTCTATTCGACGACGAAAATCATTTGCGGCCATTCGGCGGCACTTGGTGGCGCGGTTGTCTTCAGGGGTCTCAAAGCGGAGGGGGAGAAACTACTCGATCCGAAATTTTCCGCACTCCATCCTTTGTTGAAAAAGGGGAAAGGCGCTCTAATGGCGGTCTTGAAGAAGCGCGTGATGCGGGATTTCGGTATGAGTGCCAACGCCTTCGCCTCCTTTTTGACGCTGTTGGGGCTCGAAACGCTGCCGCTTCGGACCAAACGTGTCAACGAAAGTGTCGAAAAGCTTGTAGCGCTTCTGTATGATGCGGGTCTCGAAGTACGCCATCCAAGTCTTGAAAACCATGAACACCATCTGCGCTATGAAGCGCTATTCCCCGATGGCTGTGGGCCGGTCGTAACGATCGAATGCGGGACACGGGAGAGGGCGTTCGCTTTTTTGAATGGCTCGAAACTGATGATCCAGACGGCCAACATCGGCGACAACAGAACGCTGGGGCTGCATATGGCGAGCACGATCTATCGGGATTTTGACGAGGAGGGAAAAAAGCGGCTCGGCATCACCCCCGGTCTGGTTCGACTTTCGATCGGGCTGGAGAGCCCGGTGGCCCTTGCGGAGGATATGCTCGCCGCGTGGAAAAGCGCACTCTCTTGAGAAAACCTCTAAAAATCCATATGGCATGGCCCAAATGGGTTCTGCCCGCTTTCTATCGGGGCTTCCGGAAGCTGCCTGAAAGCAAGCTTGATTTTCTCTGAAATTGTGGTATACTTAAAAGAATATAAAACGTAAAGAGACGCAAAGGAGAGGAATTGGCGCAAAAAGAGTGGGTAGAGAGCGAGAGTCAGGTCGACCTCGAAGAGCCGGAGCTTTACAACGTGATCATGTGGAACGACGATTATACGACGATGGATTTCGTCGTCGAAGTTCTGGCCGATATATTTCACAAGAACTATGACGAGGCGGTGGCGATAATGCTCGATATCCACGAAAAGGGCAAAGGGGTCTGTGGGACCTACACTTACGAGATCGCGGAGACGAAGGTCCAGCAGACACTCAAGCGAGCCCGAGCCAATGAATTTCCCTTGCGGGTTACGATGGAAAAGGAATGAATTCTGTTTTTTTGCCACACACAAAACAAGATGAGAGGGTTGAACAAGCGCGGTTCATCTGCGCGTGAACCCTCTGCTGAGGAGAGCTCAGCGTTAGCGAAGCACAGGGGACTTTGCCCGATGTGCGTATTTTTCGGAGGAAAGATTTAATTATGATCAGCAAAGATTTAAACGACATTTTCAAAGAGGCGGTCAAATACGCCAAAATGCACCGTCACGAGTACCTGACGGTCGAACATATTTTCCTTGCCGTCCTGCTCTCGCCACAGGGCGCGCAGATCCTGCAGGCGGCGGGAGCGGATGTGGAGCAGATGAAGGCACGGATCAACCAGCACCTCGTCTCGTCGCTTCGCCCGCTGCCCGATGGGGTGGCGCGTGAACCGTTCGAGACGGTGGCGCTTTCCCGCGTCATCGAGCAGATGATTCGCCATGCGCAGAGTGCCGACAAGAAAGAGGCGAGCGTGGGTGATCTGCTCGCATCGATCTTCAATGAAGAGCATTCGTTCGCGGTGGCGCTGATGAATTCACAGGGAATCAACCGTTTGAGTATTCTCGAAATCATCACCGAACCGCAGAACGACACCAAACCGAAAGAAGCGGAGAGCGAGTATCTCGACCAGTTCACGGTCAACCTCGTCGATCGCGCCAAAGCCGGGAAAATCGATCCGGTCATCGGCCGTGAAAACGAAATCGAGCGGGTGATGCAGATCCTCTGCCGCCGAAAAAAGAACAATCCGGTCCTCGTTGGAGAACCGGGTGTTGGTAAAACGGCGATTGCCGAAGGGTTGGCACTCGAGATCGCTCAGGGCAATGTTCCCGAGATGCTCAAGAAGACCGAAGTGTTCGCCCTTGACATCGGATCGCTCATTGCCGGGACAAAGTACCGGGGTGACTTCGAAAAGCGCCTCAAGGGGGTACTGCACGAGCTCGAACAGCGTGAGGATGCGGTTCTTTTCATCGACGAGATTCACAACCTCGTCGGTGCCGGTGCCACCAACGGCGGCAGCATGGATGCTTCCAACCTGCTCAAGCCCGCACTCGCCAGCGGCGGACTCAAGTGTATCGGTGCCACGACATTCGATGAGTATCGCAACTTTTTCGAAAAAGACCGCGCGCTCAGCCGCCGGTTCGCCAAAGTCGACGTGAGTGAACCGAGTTTCGACGATACGTTGAAGATCCTCAAAGGGCTCAAGCACAAGTACGAGACGCACCATAGCGTCCGTTTCAGCGAAAAAGCGCTCAAAACGGCGATCGATCTGTCGGTCAAGTATATGCACGAGCGTTTCCTGCCCGACAAGGCGATCGACATCATCGATGAGGTCGGTGCGTCTTTCCGTCTCAAGGCGCGCAAACGCCGTAACGTGAGCGAAAAGGATATCGAAGATGCGGTCAGCCGCATGTTGAACCTGCCGCCAGCCCGTGTCACGAGCGACGATTTGGCGACATTGCAGAATCTCGAAACGATCCTCAAAAGCCGGGTCATCGGCCAAGACCGTGCCGTCGAAGAGGTGGCGGCCGCGATCAAACGTGCACGTGCCGGCCTCGGCGCTCCGAACAAGCCGGTCGGATCCTTTCTCTTCGCCGGGCCGACGGGTGTCGGTAAAACGGCGCTGGCGATCGAGCTTTCCGAAGCGCTTGGGGTCCACTTCGAGCGTTTCGACATGAGCGAATATATGGAGAAACACGCGGTAAGCCGCCTCATCGGTGCGCCCCCGGGCTATGTCGGCTACGAGCAGGGTGGTCAGCTGACCGAAGCGATTCGCAAGCATCCTCATACGGTGCTGCTGCTCGATGAGATCGAAAAGGCGCATCCGGATCTGATCCAGGTGTTGCTGCAAGTGATGGACAACGCGATGCTTACCGATAATACCGGCAACCGTGCTGATTTCAAGAATGTCATCATCATCATGACCTCCAACGTCGGGGCGAGTGAAGCGAATGTGATGGGCTTCGGTGCCAAGAGCGAGGCGAAGCACGATACGGCGATCAAGTCTGCTTTTTCACCCGAATTCAGAAACCGCCTCGACGCGGTGGTCCGCTTCGACCATCTTGGACCGGAGCATGTCAAGAAGATCGTCGACAAATTCATCGACGAGCTCAATGTTCAGATGGCGGACAAAAAGATCGTCATCAAGCTCTCTGAGGCGGCCAAAGAGCATCTGGCCAAAGAGGGGTATGACGAGGCGATGGGCGCACGACCGCTCAGCCGCGTGATCGCCGAGAAGATCAAGGCGCCGCTGACCGAAGAGATCCTTTTCGGCTCGCTCAAACACGGTGGCGAAGTCACCTTTGGCATGAAAGGCGGAAAGCTCGACTTCAAGGTCAAATCGCGTGCATAACGCGCCGGCCATTCCCCGGCTGGGGTTTGACTATATCTTCCCAAATCCCCGTTACGCGATGAAGGAGGGGTTGCTAGCCTACGGCGGCGACCTCAATCCCGACCGTGTACTGATGGCCTACCGACAGGGGATTTTCCCCTGGTACAACGAAGGTGACCCGATTCTCTGGTGGTCGCCCGATCCACGACTGCTTCTTTACCCAAACGACTTCAAAATCCACCGCAGTCTTCGAAAAAAACTTAGACAAAAACGGTTTACGGTAAAATTGGACCGAAATTTCGAAACGGTGATGCGCCACTGTGCCCATGTACCCCGCCACGGCCAAGAGGGAAGCTGGATTCTGCCCGAAGTGATCGAGTGCTATTGTGCGCTTCACAGCCGGGGGTTCGCCCATTCGGTCGAAATCTACGACGAAATGGACGAGCTCGTCGGCGGGCTTTACGGTATCAGCACCGGCAGTGCCTTTTTCGGCGAATCGATGTTTTCGCTCGAGACCGATGCATCCAAAATCGCCTTGGCGTACCTGGTGGAGCTGGCCAAACGGTGGAACTTCGCGTTTATCGACTGTCAGATTCCCTCCGAGCATCTGATTCGCCTCGGCGCGGTACGGGTCGAACGCGACAGGTTTCTGGACGAGCTCTCGCAGACGCAGCAAGATTTAGGCATACCGGGCAGCTGGCAGGCGCATGAACCGATTTTACAGGAGATACGATGGTAAACGAAGAAATAGGTTTTTCGCTTTGGCTGGATTTTATCGAACGCGACTATCTGCAAAAATCGTTCAAACGGCTGATTGACGATAGTGTCATCAACGGTGCGACGAGCAATCCGGCGATTTTCGCCTCTTCGATCGAGATGTCGCCCGCCTACACGTCGCAGCTGGACGAATTGCAGAATCATTCGCCCAAAGCGAAGTACGAAGCACTCGCCAAAACCGATATCGAAATGGCTGCCGCTGCCCTGAAACCTCTTTACGAGAAGGGCAGAGACGGATTCGTCAGTATCGAAGTCGATCCATTTTTATGCGATGACACCGAAGGTACCGTGGATGAGGGGCGCCGGCTCTATCGTGAGATAGGGATGGAGAATGTCATGATCAAAGTGCCGGCCACCGAAGCGGGCTATGGTGCGATGAAGCGGTTGATGAGCGAAGGAATCCATGTCAATGCGACGCTGATTTTTTCGCCGATGCAGGCCTTGCGGTGTCTCGATGCGATGGCCGAGGGGCTCAAGATCTGGCGTGCGACAGGGAATGAAAAAGATGTGCAGGGCGTCCTCAGCGTCTTTGTCAGTCGGTTCGACCGGATGCTCGATGAGGAGCTCGAGGAAAAAGGGTTGCAGCCCGGATATGTCGGCATCATGAATGCGGCGAAAATCTACAATATCGTGGAAACGCACGGCGACAAAGCGATCCGTACGCTCTTTGCGAGTACAGGCGTTAAAGGGGATGCCTACCCTGCCGATTATTACATCAAGGAGTTGATGGCACCACACAGTGTCAATACGGCGCCGCTCGCCACGATCGAGGCTTTTCTGGAAGCCCCCGAACATCATCCGAAGCTTCCGATTGAAGAGGCGAAGATCGAATCGTTTTTCGAAGCGGTGAATCGTGCGGGGATAGACATGCAAAAGGTTTACGAAACACTTTTGAGGGATGGGCTTGCGTCGTTCAAGGAAGCATTTGCAAACCTCCTGGCCAATTTGGAGTAGTGGAACATGGAATATTCGGAATACGACGTCGATATCAAGGAGTTGACCTTCGACGTCACCAACAAAGTACGTCGCTATATGAAAGGGCTTATCGAGCATGAAGGAAGTGATCTCCATATCAAGGCCAACGCTCCTGTCCGTGCCCGTATCAATGGCGAGATTGTAACGGTTACGAAAGAGAAGATGACGAAAGAGGAGTCGCTGACGCTGGCCAAAGAGATGCTGAGGGGGCGCTTCAGAGAGTTCGTGGAAAACAAAGAGATCGACTTTTTGTACGTTTATGACGAGAAGACACGCTTCCGCGGCAACATGTTTTTTCAGATGGATGGGGTATCCGCGGTCTTCAGGATCATTCCGGTGGACATCATGACGATCGACGAGCTGGAACTACCTTCCGCACTGCACAAACTTACCGATATCTCCCGCGGCCTTGTGCTGGTAACGGGTGTCACGGGTTCGGGTAAATCGACGACACTCGCTGCATTGATCGACGAAATCAACAAAAAGCACCGCAAACATATCATCACAATCGAAGATCCTATCGAGTTCGTCCATAAGGACCGAAAGTGCCTTATCAACCAGCGAAGTGTCGGCCAGGATTCGCTCAGCTTCGCCAACGCGCTGCGCTCCGCACTGCGTGAAGACCCCGATATCATCCTGGTCGGTGAGATGCGCGACGTCGAAACGATCGATACGGCGCTTCATGCGGCCGAGACCGGCCATCTCGTCTTTTCTACACTGCATACGCTCGATGCGAAAGAGACGATCAATCGTGTGATCAGTGTCTTTCCGGCGGAAGATCAAAACCGCGTTCGAAATACACTCGCCTCCGTTCTTGAAGGTGTCCTGTCGCAGCGGCTCGTCAAAACGGTCGATGGCAACAAGACGGCAGCTGTCGAGATTCTCTTCAACACCTCATACATCCAGAAGCTGATTCTTGAAGGGCGTGACCTCGAGATCAAGGATGCGCTTGACGAAGGAACGCAGATTTATGGAACGCAGAGTTTCGATACGGCACTTTTGAAGCTCTACAAGAAGGGGAAAATCACGATGGAGGAGGCGCTGCGCAACGCTTCGAGCCCGAATGATCTCAAACTGCGTATCGAAGGAATGCAGAGCGACGTTGAACACGGCCAGTCGCGTGAAGGGGTCTTCATCTCCGAACATGACAGTGACATTTTTGGATTAAAAGAAGATTAAACAGAAGTTGAGTATAATTCGCCTCTTAAAGTGCCGAGGCACTAAATTTTTTGTAAGGACAACACAATGTTGGAAGGAATCGTTAGAGAGAGTATCGGCAAGAGCGATGCAAAAAAACTGCGCCGAGATGGTTATCTAATCGCCAACATCTATGGAAAAGGGCTTGAAAACACGCATGCCGCATTCAAGATGGGTGAATTTATCCGAACCGTGCGCCACAAAGAGAAACTGGCATTCCCGGTCAAAGTGGGCGACAAAGAGATGGATGTCGTTATCCAGGAGTACCAGCTTCACCCCGTTACCGACCAGATCCTGCATGTCGACCTGATGGTTGCGCAACCGGGTGTCGAAACACACTACATGGTACCGGTCAAAACGGTCGGAACACCGAAGGGTCTCAAAAACAAGGGTGTTTTGGCAATCTCCAAGCGCCGTATCAAAGTCAAGGGAACGATCGAAAACATTCCCGAAGCGTTCGTTCTCGACGTATCCGACCTCGATGTCGGCGATGCGATTTTGATTCGTGATATTCCCGAATCCGACAAATATAAAATCATGGTTGCCGGTCGCGTTCCGGTTGTCGGGATCATCAAAGCGAAGTAATCTGCATGTGGCTCGTAGTCGGCCTGGGAAACCCGGGCGCGGAGTACGAAAAAACACGCCACAATATCGGCTTCATGACACTCGACTCTCTGGTCGGGATGTCGGGAGCCCATTCCGCCTCCTCGTCGTTTCACGGCGAACTTTTCAAAAAATCGAATCTCCTTTTTCTCAAACCAACCACCTATATGAACCGATCCGGTCTTTCGGTGCAGGCTGTCAAACAATTTTACAAAATCGAAACGGACCATATCATCGTCATTCATGACGATCTCGATCTGCCGTTTGGAGCGCTGCGTTTCAAGCAAGGCGGCGGCAGCGGTGGTCATAACGGCCTCAAGTCGATCGATGCGATGGTAGGAAACGGCTATATCCGTGTTCGGATGGGGATCGGAAAGCCAGTCTACAAATCGCAGGTGGCCGATTATGTTTTGAGCGACTTTTCACCCGAAGAGCAGCGTCTGTTGCCCGAGTGGATCGAATACGCCGCAAAGGCGTCACTCGAGTTGATACGCCATCCCATCGATTATGTCGCATCGCACTATACGGTCAAAAAACCGGTGTGGGGCGTATCATGAGGATGTTTAGATATGTGGCACAGCTCTATCTGAAACACTTTTTCATCATAGCGTTCGCACTCGCCTTCTTTTTCGCCGGACTCGACTATATGCAAAACGCTTCGAAGCTGAATGGCTTCAACATCAAGATTCTCTATCTGTTTTACAAAGGCTCCTATGCGCTGAACCTTCTGTTTCCCATCGCACTGGTACTTTCGATGATCGTGGCGAAGATGGCGCTTATTCGCTCCAATGCATTGGTGAGCTTCTATGCGCTCGGATATTCGAAAAAGGCGGTTTTACGGCCGTTTTTCTGGGTTGCATTCTTTTTGACACTTCTGTATATCGTCATGCATTTTACCCCTTTCGTCGATGCGGAACTCTCCGCGAAGCGTCTATTGCAGGGTAAAAAAAGTGAAAATGTCACCCGCAATCTTTTCGTGAAATATAACGACAGCTTCATCTATATCGCCCAGCTGATTCCTGCCAGCAAAGAGGCCAAAGATATACGTGTCTATACGACACAGGAGAACGGGGCGGCCGAAATGATCTACGGCAAAACAGCACATTTCGACGGTGAAAGCTGGATCATCAGACATGCGAAAATCGTTAAAAAGCCCTCACCCAAAGGGCTGGGGGGCGAAGGGCTCGCCATCGAGTACAAAGACGAGATCAAAACGCTGCAGGGATTCAAACCAAAAATCCTGACCTCCGTTTTCGAAGGAAAACGCTACTACACGATCCAGGATGCCTACGAAGCACTGAACCTGCTTCTGACGCAGAGACTGGAGACCTCGAAAGTACGGTCCATCTTTTACTATATGGTCGTATCACCCTTCTTTGCAATGTTTCTTGTCGTCATCTTCTTTCTTTCCATCCCCCCGCATGCCAGAAGTACAAATCTTCTTTGGGTATCGTTCGTTTTGACGGGGATTACACTCTTTGTCTGGGGTGTCATCTATCTTCTTTACCGCATCAGTCTCAGCGGTGTGGTGCTCCCGGAGCTTGGTATGGTCGCAACGGTCGCACTGCTGGGCCTGGGTGCACTCTACAGTTACCTTTTCAGAACGAACCGATAGCGATATCTTATCCATCATCCACACTTCAACCTTTTTTTGATAAAATAGAAAAAATTTCATCAAAAGGTCTTCTGTTGATCGATTTCAGAGCGCTTGCAGACAAATACGATACCCCTTTGTATGTTTACGATTTCAACCACATCACCGAGCAGTACCAAAAGCTGAAAAAGGCGTTTTCCGGCCGAAAGTCGCTCATCAGTTATGCCGTCAAGGCGAACTCGAATCTTTCGGTCGTTTCACATCTTGCGGGACTCGGCTCCGGTGCAGACTGTGTTTCGATCGGTGAAGTGAAACGGGCACTGATGGCGGGAATTCCGAAGTATCAGATTATTTTCAGCGGGGTCGGAAAGGGTGACGACGAGATCGAAGAGGCACTCGAAGACGATATTTTGCTGTTGAATCTCGAGAGTGAAGCGGAGATGGAGCGTGTCGAGGCGATTGCGGCGAAGCTCGGCAAAGAGGCGCGTATCAGTATCCGTGTCAATCCGAACATCGACCCCAAGACACATCCTTATATCTCGACGGGACTGCACGAGAACAAGTTCGGTGTCGATCTCGAGACGGCGAAGCGGATGTATATATACGCCAACAATTCCAAACATCTAGATCCGGTCGGCATTCACTTTCATATCGGTTCGCAGCTGACGGAGCTCGAACCGATCAGGGAGGCTTCCGCGATTGTCGCCGACCTGGTTCGAAGTCTCAAAGCGATCAAAATAGAGATCAAGTTTTTCGATGTGGGTGGAGGCCTGGGGATCGTTTACGACAACGAGACGACGATCGAACCCTATGAATATGCACAGGCGATCTTTTCGACCCTGTATGGCCTCGATGTTACGATCATCTGTGAACCGGGACGCTTTATGGTCGGCAACTGCGGTTACTTCCTGACCCGTGTCCTTTATGAAAAGGTCAATGAGGGGAAACGCTTCGTCATCGTGGACGGTGCGATGAACGATCTGCTTCGCCCCAGTCTCTACAATGCCTATCATAAAGTCGAAGTGGTCGGCAAAGCGGGTGATGAGAGTGAAGCCGATATTGTCGGCCCGGTTTGCGAAAGCGGTGATTTTTTCGCCAAAAACCGACTGCTGCCGCCGACTGAGCATAACGATCTCGTTGTCGTTTACAGTGCCGGTGCCTATGGTTTCGTGATGGCGAGCAACTACAATACCCGTCCTCGTCCGGCCGAAGTGGCGATCGTCGATGGAAAAGACCGTTGTATCCGCCAGCGCGAAACCTTCGAAGATTTGATCAAGCTGGAGACGATGTGTCTATAAAAGGGTTGATGATCGATGTGCAGGGCACGCTGATCGACGACAGACATAAGCTTCCGATTCCGGGGGCTCTCGAAGCGCTCGAAACCATCAACCGAAACGGCATACCTTTTGTGCTTGTAACCAACAATACAAAGCAAGAGAGCGAGAATTTCAAGGCTTTTCTTCGAGATCTCGGTTTTTCGTTTGGTGACGGGAACTACCTCGATCCGCTGATGGTGCTCGAAGAGATGCTTCCGCCGACAGCCGTAGCGGCCTACGGTTCGTCGAAATTCCTGGAACTATTGCAAAAACGCGGCTATAGGCTCGATTTTGAGCATCCGGATGCGGTTCTGATCGCGATCAAAGAGGATTTCACGAACGATGAATATGCACAGATGATCGAGTTGGTGCTAAAAGGTGCCCGGCTGATCGGAATGCATGAAACATCGATATATGCCAAAAATGGCCGCCGCTATCCGGGCGTCGGCGCGATTTTGAAGATGATCTCTTTTGCAACCGGTGCCGATTACGATGTCGTCGGTAAACCGAGCGAGCCCTTTTTCAAAAAGGCGCTTCAGCTGCTTCAGCGGCAGGATGCATCGATCACCTTTGCCGATGTGGAGATTGTCAGTGACGATCTTATTGGAGATCTGATGGGTGCCAAACGGCTCGGGATGCGGACTGCACTGGTGCTTAGCGGCAAAATCTCGTCTGTCGACGAAGTGAAGCCCCCGCTTGCAAAAAGTGCCGACAGGGTTGCCAGCGATATCGCTGTGTTATTCAATGTACGAATAGGGAGGACGGCATGAAACTCGAAGAGCTGCGCCGACAAATCGATGCGATCGACGACAAGCTGCTGGAACTGCTGAACGAGCGGATCGAAGTGGTCCAGAAAGTGGGAGAACTCAAACACAGAACCGGAGGCGCCATCTATCGGCCCGAACGTGAAAAGGCGATCATCGAGCGCCTGGTCCAACAAAATCGAGGTCCGCTTACCGAAACGGCGATCGAGGCGATCTTTCTGGAAATTTTCGCCGTCGCCAGAAACTTCGAACAGCCGCAGCGGGTCGCCTATTTGGGGCCGGAGGGAAGCTTCACGCACCAGGCGGCGGAGAACCGTTTCGGCGCGATGAGTGAATATATTCCGCTTCACTCCATCCCCGCGGTCTTCAAAGCGGTCCATGCGGACCGGGCCCGCTTCGCCGTCGTGCCGATCGAAAACAATACCAACGGTTTCGTAGGTGAAACGCTTGACGAGCTGGCGAAGACCGACCTGAAAATCGTCGCCGAGCTTTATATGCCGATACATCACTCTTTTGTAACCAAAGCGCAACATCTGCACCTGATCAAGCGGATCTACTCCAAAGATATCGCATTCAATCAGTGCCGTAGTTTTCTACTGGAGCACGAACTCGATGCGGTTGAGTATATTCCCGTAGAATCGACGGCCAAAGCGGCGAAGATGGCCGCGAACGATCCCGAAAGCGCGGCGATATGCTCCCATATCGCCGCGAAGCTCTACCATGTGCCGATCATGTTCGAAAATATCGAAGACAACCACAAGAACAAGACACGTTTTATCATTTTGAGCGATTTTGAAAACGCGCCGAGCGGAGCCGATAAGACGTCGATCTTGGCAAAGCTTTCCGACAAACCGGGAAGCCTTTACGAGTTTCTGCAAAGCTTTCACGATGCGAACGTGAATCTCAAAAAGATCGAGAGCCGGCCGGCCGGTGAAGAGGCGGGTTTCGACTACTGGTTCTATATCGACTTCGAAGGGCACAAAGACGAGCCGCATATTCGAAAACTTTTCGAAAAACACAAAGACGAGATCAAGTATCTGGGCAGTTATGTCCAAAACGGCTAAAGGGCTAGTATGAAATTCAATCCTGTCATCGAACATCTCAAGGTTTACGAACCGGGCAAACCGATCGAACTGGTCGTCAGGGAGTTTGGCATCGACCCCAAAGATATCGTCAAACTGGCGTCCAATGAAAACCCTCACGGCTGCAGTCGGAAAGCAGCCGATGCAGTGCGAAACGCAGCACATTTGATGTACCGCTATCCCGACGACACGATGACGGCTCTCAAAACGGGCCTTTGCGACCGTTTTGGCATCGGCTCGGAGAATCTGATCGTCGGTGCGGGAAGCGATCAGATCATAGAATTCGCCTGTCATGCCAAACTCTACGGCGGCGCGAAGATTCTGCAGAGCGAAATCACCTTCGCGATGTATCAGATCTACGCCGCGCAGTGCGGGGCCGGTGTCATCAAAGCACCGGGGATCGCTCACGATCTCGATGCGATGTACCAACTTTACAAAGAGCACGAGCCTGAGATCATCTTCATCTGCGCACCCAACAACCCGACTGGAGACTGCCTCAATCGGGTCGACATCGAAAACTTCATCGAACGGATCGACCATGACACGCTGGTCATCGTCGATGGAGCGTATCAGGAGTATGCGGCATTCAAAAATCCGGACAAAGCGCTCGACCCAGCCAGGCTGATCGAAAAATTTCCGCATGTACTCTACCTTGGAACTTTTTCGAAAGCGTACGGATTGGGTGGTATGCGGGTAGGCTACGGGATCGGCTCGGTTGAGATTGTTCGTTCGCTCTATAAGTTGAGACCTCCGTTCAATGTAACGACGCTTTCGCTGATAGCGGCTGAAGCTGCGCTCGAGGATCAGGCGTTCGTCGAAACGAGCCTGGCAGACTGTTTTGAACAGATGGCACGGTATAGAGAGTTTGCAACAGCACACGGAATCGAGACGATAGAGAGCTACACCAATTTCATCACCTACCTTCTGGATGGAGTCAGCGACTCGACACATATCGCCGATGCGCTGCTGCGGCAGGGTATCATCGTGAGAGATCTCAAAGGATATGGTCTCAATGCCATTCGGATCACGATTGGGAAAGCGGATGAAAACAGCCGGTTTTTCGATGCGATGCAAAAGTTGATAATAAATAGTGGGAACCGATGAATTTCAAAGATCTGGCGGCACAACTCACACGCCTCTATGAAAAACTGAACAGAGCCCAAAAACTTGTCATCGTAGGAACACTGTTCGCCGTTATCGGTTTTATCGTCTTTCTGATTCTCTATACATCTTCCGCGCGCAGCAACAACTATGCCGTCTTGTTCGACCATCTCTCTTCCAAGGATGCAGGGCTGATTATTCAGGAGCTGGAAAAGGAGGGGATCCCTTACAAAATACCGCAAGATGGTGTCATCGAGGTCCCCAGAGAGAGAGTCTACAAAGTTCGTATCAATATCGCGTCCAAAGGCTTTCCGAAAGAGAGCCATGTCGGTTTCGAACTTTTCGATCAGCAGCAGTTCGGTTCGACCGACTTCGATCAGAAGGTGAAATTTTTGCGCGCACTCGAAGGGGAGTTGGCGAGAACGATTCAGAGTCTGCAGCCTATCGAACGCGCTTCGGTACATCTGGCACTGCCGAAAGAGAGTGTGTTCGTCTCCAAACAGACAGCACCGAGTGCTTCGGTGGTCGTTAAGAGTGCCGACGGTATGCGGCTTTCACGCAAACAGATCCTGGGTATCAAAAATCTTGTAGCGGCAGCCGTCCCCAATCTCAAACCTGAAAACGTCAAAATCGTCAACGAATTCGGAGAGCCTCTGAGCGAGGCGGGGGAAGATGGGAGCGAAGGGGAGCTGGCTAAGCTTCAGATGCAGTATAAAAATCGCTACGAAAAAGTGTATGAAGAGAAAGTCGTCGACGTTCTGGCACCTTTTATCGGTGGAAAAGACCGGGTCGTCGCCAAGGTGACGATCGATTTCGATTTCGCGAGACGAAACAGTGTAGAAGAGCGGTATGACCCTGAAAATGTCGTACGAAGCGAACAGAGCATGGAAGAGAAGCGAGAAGGGGTCGCACCCGAACAGGTTGGAGGTGTTCCCGGTGCTGTAAGCAATATCGGCCCCGTTCAGGGTATCGAGTCAGAAAAATCGAAACAGAAATATCAAAAGTCGACGACGACAACCAACTATGAGATCTCCAAAACCGTTTCCAATATCAAAGGTCCTTTCGCTTCTATAGAGAGGGTGACGGCGGCCGTGGTTGTCGATGGAAAATATGTGCCGGGCGAAGATGGTGTTCTCAAATACGAGCCGCGAAGTTCCGAAGAGATCGAGAGGATCAGCTCTCTTGTCAAGCAAGCCATCGGTTTTGATCCCAGACGCGGCGATCAGGTGACGGTTTCCAACTTCAAATTTGAAAGCACGGCCCAGAGTCTCGTATCCACTCCTTACAAGTCAGCGGTCTCGACCTTCTATGCTTACATCGAGCCTGTCGTTCCGATTCTCAAATATCTGATTCTTTTCTTGATTCTCTTTCTCTTCTATAAAAAAGTCATCGTTCCTTTCAGTGAGAAGATGCTCGAAGTTCCCGTCGAGGAGGCACCGGAGGGTGAGACTGTCCTCCATCTTGACGAAGAGGAGCATGAATCGCTTACGGAGAAGTTTACCGAAATGCGGAAAAAGGTCGAAGAGCAGCTTGGATTGGGAGAAGAGTTCAGTGAAGATGAGCTTAAATATGATATATTGCTCGAAAAGGTCAAAGAGATGGCCGAAGAGAGAACCGATGAATTTGCAGCACTCATCAATGCGCTGATTCGCGATGAAAGCGAACTGGAACAGAATACCGCCAGTAATATCAAAAAGGAAACATCGTGAGTGTACAATTGACACCACAACAGCAGGCACAGCTCGAAGAGCTTTCGATGGCGGAAAAAATCGCCATCTTGTTGATTCAGCTTGGAGAAGAGATTACAACCAGCGTATTCGCACATCTCGATATCGAAGCCATTACGGAAATTTCCAAATATATCGCGATGGCCAAAACGATCGACAGACCTGTAGCGATGGCGATTTTGGAAGAGTTCCATGCCATCATGCAGTCCAACCAATACCTCAGTACCGGCGGGCTCGACTACGCCAAAGAAATTCTCTATAAAGCCCTTGGGCCCGAAGAGGCAAAAAAGATTATCGATCGTCTCTCCAAGTCGATGCAGAGTACGCAGAGTTTCAGTTTTCTTTCCAAAATCAAGCCTCAGCAATTGGCCGACTTTATCGTCAATGAACATCCTCAGACGATCGCTCTCATTCTGGCCCATATGGATCCCGGCGACGCAGCGAACGTATTGAGTTTTTTCGAAGACGACCTTCGTGCGGTTATCGCGATGCGAATGGCCAATCTCGGTGACATTTCTCCTCAAATCATCAAGCGCGTTTCGACGGTTTTGGAGAGTAAACTCGAATCGCTCGCGAGCTACAAGGTGGAAGTGGGCGGACCAAGGGCCGTCGCCGATATTTTCAACCGATTGGGGCAGAAAGCTGCAAAATCGACACTGGTACAGATCGAGCAGCTCGACGAGAAGCTTGCAAGTTCGATCAAAGAGATGATGTTCACGTTCGAAGATATCGTCAATCTTGACAACAACGCGATCAGGGAGATTCTCAAAGCCGTCGATAAAAAAGATTTGATGCTGGCACTCAAAAGCGCACCTGAAGAGCTTAAAGAACGTTTCTTGTCGAACATGTCGCAGCGTGCACGTGAAGCGTTCGAAGAGGAGATGCAGTTTATGGGTGCGGTGAAGGTTAAAGAGGTCGAAGGGGCGCAGCGTAAAATTGTCGAAGTCGTCCAGAAACTTGCAGAAGAGGGTGTTGTAAGTATCGGAGAAGCCGAGGAGATGGTAGAGTAGTATGGAAACCGTTATTCCGCCTGATAAAATAAGTGGCCATGTCATACAGAAATATCACTTCAAAGTGCTTGCCGAGGAAAAAGAAGAGAGAGAAGAGACCTCTTGCGATCGGGAGCGGGAAGATGTAGAACCGATTCAAAAGGGTTCCGTAGATTCTCATGATACAATGCCGGCACATGGAAATGCGGAGCCCGAACGTGATGCGGTCGTAGAGCAGATGCTGAAAAAGGCGGATGAGCTTTCCGGTAACCTCGTCAAGATGCAGATGCAGCTTGAGAAACAGCAAGAAGAGTTTGAAAGACGTCTGGAAGAAGAGCGCACAAGAGCGTTTGAAGAGGGGGAAAAAGCTGGCCGTGACGCGTGCTCACGGGAGATGGAACATCAGGTTGAAGAGCTTCGGACAAGGTTGGTGGCAACCATTGAAGCACTTGAAACAAGCCGGCAAATGTTTATGAAAAAGGTCGATACGATCGAAGAAGAGTTGATAGAAACGGCATTGGACCTGGCGAAACAGGTAGTGGCGAAAGAGATACAGAACGACTCCAAAGAGGTCGCGCTCCGTCTTGCCAGACTGCTGCTCGCAGAAGTCAAAGATGCCGCAAAAATCACACTCAAAGTCAACCCGAACGATTATGACTATATCAAAGAACATCTCGAAGCGTCCCAAAATATCGAGATCGTTCCCGATCCTGTCGTCGGTATGGGAGGCGTTATCATTTTAAGCGACATTGGAAATATCGACGGTGAGATCATGCACCGTTTTGAAAGAATCAAAGAGGCGGTTTTCGGAACCGTCAAGTAGGGGGAGAGTGATGTTTATGAAAGAGATCAAGCAGATGAGTGTGCCGCAACTCGAGGAACTCGCAGCGAAAATAAGGGAACGGATTCTCGATGTGGTAAGCCGTCATGGTGGCCACTTGAGTAGTACGCTCGGTGCGACCGATCTGATTGTCGCGATGCACTACGTTTTCGACGTGGAGAAGGATCCTTTTATTTTCGATGTCAGCCATCAGGCGTATGCGCATAAACTCTTGACGGATCGTTGGGATGCTTTTGAGACACTGCGTCAATTTGGGGGCATCAGTGGTTATACGAAACCGAGCGAGTCACCCTATGACTATTATGTGGCGGGTCACAGTTCCACGTCTGTTTCACTCGCCGTTGGCGCAGCCAAAGCGATCAAACTTCGCGGAGAAGAGGGTAGACGCATACCCGTTGCAATGATCGGAGACGGCGCGATGAGTGCCGGAATGGTTTATGAAGCGCTCAATGAGCTTGGGGACCGCAAATATCCGGCCGTCATCATCCTCAACGACAACGAGATGAGCATCGCCAAACCAATCGGAGCGATAAGCCGTATTCTCTCACAGGCGATGGCAGGGCCTTTTTATCAGCGATTCAAAGAGCGGACGGAAAAGATGCTTGAGCATCTACCCGAATCGGCACGCTATGTGGCCAAGCGCATGGAAGAGGGAATACGCATGATCACTCCGGGTATACTTTTCGAAGAGATGGGATTGGAGTATATCGGCCCGGTTGACGGACACAATATCGAACAGCTTATCGAAACACTCAAGATGGCGAAAGAGTTGCAGAAGCCTGTCATCGTTCATGCCCAGACCACCAAGGGAAAGGGGTATGAGATTGCCGAAGGGTACTATGAACATTGGCATGGTGTGGGACCGTTTGACAAAGTGACGGGAAAAAGTTTGAAAAAAGGTTCCAGGCCGAGCGCTACACAGGTTTTCAGTGACAAACTTTGCGAACTGGCATGCAAAGATGAGAAGATCGTCGGTGTCACGGCAGCGATGCCGAGCGGTACCGGTATGAAGCAGCTGATGGAGAAATTTCCGGAACGCTTCTGGGATGTCGGCATCGCCGAACAGCATGCCGTCACTTCGATGGGGCCTTTGGCCAAAGAAGGGTATAAACCTTTCGTCGCAATCTACTCTACCTTTCTGCAGCGTGGTTACGACCAGGTGATTCACGATATCGCTTTAATGAATCTGCCGGTTGCATTTGCGATCGACCGAGCCGGTATCGTCGGAGAAGACGGTGAAACACATCAGGGAGCGTTTGATATCAGCTACCTGCGGGCGATTCCAAATATGACGCTTTTTGCACCCAGGGACGATGCGACGCTGGAGCTCGCGGTGGAGTATGCAGGATCGTTTCCGACGCCGTGTGCCTTCAGGTATCCACGCGGCGCCATGATGCTTGAAAACGGAAGCTATCCGGCTACGCCGTTCGAGCTGGGCAAAGCCGAGTATCTCGAAAAAGAGGGAGAGATTCTTCTGATTGGTTACGGCAATGGCGTCGGGCGTGCCGTAGCCGTCAGGGAATATTTGAAAAATTCCGGTATCAATGCGGCCGTATTGGATCTTCGCTTCGTCAAACCGATCGATGTCGAGGCACTTGAAATGGCTGCCAAGCGGTTCCAGCATTGGTTTGTTTTCAGTGATGGTGCAAAAATGGGCGGTGTCGCCTCTGCCATAGCAGAATCGCTGATGCCCGAGACACTGAAGAGCATTCTCCTCCACTCTTTTGAGTATGATGACAAATTTATACCGCATGGCAATACAAAAAAGGTCGAAGAGTCGATGGAGCTGTTGCCAGAGCAGATCAAAGAGAAGATCGTTTCGATTGTTAAAGGTTAGAAGATAAGAAAAGGCAGCCGGCGGAGAGCCGGCTGTCGGGAACCGGATAGAGCTTACAGCTCCTCCGCATGTTTTGCGAGGTATTCTGCAACACCGTTCGGGTCCGCTTTCATACCTTCCTCTCCTTTGTGCCATCCTGCCGGGCAAACTTCGCCGTACTCGTTTGTGAAGTGCATTGCATCGATCATGCGAAGCATTTCGTCGATGTTACGTCCGAGTGGGAGGTCGTTGATGACGGCATGGCGGATGGTTCCATCCGTATCGATCAGGAATGACCCTCGGAGTGCGATGCCACCGTCAAGAAGCACATCGTAATCGGCTGCGATCTGCTTGGTAAGGTCGGCTACGAGCGGATAGCGAACCTGTCCGATACCACCTTTTTCCACCGGTGTGTTTTTCCATGCCAGGTGGGTGAAGTGTGAATCGACGGAACATCCGATGACATTGATACCGCGACTGGTGAATTCATCGAGCCTGTGGTCGAATGCGATGATTTCGGACGGGCATACGAATGTGAAGTCGAGTGGATAAAAGAAAAGGACGGTTCCTTTTTCTCCAAAGTTTTCGTAAAGGTTGAAATTGTCGACGATTTCGTTATTTCCGAGGACTGCATTGGCAGTAAAGTCAGGTGCTTTTTTTGTTACAAGCATGAGTTCTCCCTTGATAAGTTTTCTAAACAAAAAAATTATAACATACTATGGTGTCAAAGCTACATTATGAAAATGGATTAATCTTTTACATACATTACGATATAATCCACCGAAAATCAGAGCAGAGTGCTTATTTTAAAAGGATTTTAGAGTGCCTAAAAACTATCTTTTTACTTCCGAATCGGTGACGGAAGGTCATCCGGACAAAATGGCCGATCAGATCAGTGATGCGATTCTCGACTATATCATCGAACGCGATCCCAATGCGCGTGTCGCGTGTGAAACACTCCTCTCGAACGGTTTTTGCATTATCGCCGGAGAACTCAAGACAACAACCTACGCGCCAATGCAGGATATCGCCAGAGAGGTAGTCCGCCAAATCGGATATACCGATGCGCTATATGGCTTCGACTATCGATCGGCCGGTGTTTTGAATGGCATTGGCGAGCAGTCACCCGATATCAACCAGGGTGTAGACCAGAGCAGTGGTGAGATCGGTGCGGGAGATCAAGGATTGATGTTCGGATATGCGTGCAAAGAGACACCCACATTGATGCCACTTCCAATCTATCTGGCACATCGCCTTACCGAAGGGCTCGCTCAGGCCAGAAAAGACGGTACTCTTCCTTTCTTAAGGCCAGACGGAAAAGCGCAGGTAACGGTGGAGTATATCGATGATAAACCGCACAAAGTGAAAACGATCGTCGTTTCGACACAACACGATCCGGATGTGCCGCACGAAAAATTGAAAAATGCGGTGATCGAAGAGCTGATCTATAAAGTCATTCCCGAAGAGCTGATCGATGAAAATATCGTCTATCATATCAATCCAACCGGAAGATTCGTGATCGGTGGTCCGCAGGGTGATGCCGGATTGACGGGGCGAAAAATCATTGTCGATACCTATGGTGGAAGCTGCCCCCATGGTGGAGGGGCGTTCAGTGGCAAAGATCCAACAAAAGTGGATCGTAGCGGGGCGTATGCCGCACGCTATGTAGCGAAAAACCTCGTTGCCGCCGGAGTATGCGAAAAGGCGACGATTCAAATTGCGTATGCGATTGGAGTCGTTGAACCTGTATCTGTTATGGTCGACACGCACGGTACCGGAAAAGTACCTGAAGAGAAGATCGAAGCAGCTGTCCGTGAGCTGTTCGATTTGACGCCGAAAGGCATTATCGAGACACTTGATCTATTGCGTCCGATCTATCGAAAAACGGCTACTTATGGGCATTTCGGACGAGAACTTCCCGAGTTCACATGGGAAAAAACAGACAAAGTCGAAGCGATAAGAAAGAGTCTTGGTCTCTAGGCGAGCCATTTAAATACTTTTTAAAAATGTTGTGTTATAGTACGGATGATTAAATCTTGAAAAGGAGCTTGAAATGGCTGTATTGATTACTGATACGTGTATTAACTGTGGTGCTTGTATTGATGAGTGCCCGGTTGAAGCGATTGTAGACGATGAGGACAATCCGACAGGAGAAGAGATCTATTATGTCTATCCTGACAAATGTGTCGAGTGTGTAGGCTACCATGACGAGCCTGCATGTGCGACAGCATGTCCGACGGAGGGATGTATCGTATGGGATGTTTGTGCCGAAGGGGCAACATGCCGTGACGATATTTCCGAAGAAGCACGTACTGAGCATCAGCCGGTTGTAGAGTAATCTTCATCGAAAGAGGAGTCTGTTCTCCTCTTTCAACTCAAACTACTTCTTTCTTTTAAAAAATCTTAAACAACATTCCTGTATAATTCCACCCATTTTACTATTTGGAGATATCCCCATGGAGCGAACGCTTTCTATTATTAAACCCGACGCCGTCAAAAAAAATGTTATCGGCAAGATCATCGATCGTTTTGAGAGCAACGGTCTTCGTATCGCTGCAATGAAGAAATTGCAGCTCAGCGAGCAGGATGCAGGCGAGTTTTACGCTGTGCACAAAGACCGTCCTTTCTTTGGCGAACTTGTTGAGTTTATGACAAGCGGTCCGGTGGTTGTTATGGTTCTCGAAGGTGAAAACGCTGTTGCGAAAAACCGTGAACTGATGGGTGCCACCAATCCGAAAGAGGCTGCCCCCGGAACCATCCGTGCGGACTTCGCCGAAAGTATCGATGCCAATGCCGTTCATGGCAGCGACAGCCTGGAAAATGCAAGGATTGAAATAGCATTCTTCTTCGCCCAAAGAGAAATTCACTAAGGGATCCGATGCAAATACTTCTGCGTAAAATCCGAGAGACGGAAAGCCCGTTTTCAATAGAAGAGAATGGTGTCCGCTGTTTCGGAAAATTTTGGCGCAGTGGAAAGCATCGGGCTGAGATCGAAGGAAAAATCGAGGGAGAACTTCCTCTTTCCTGCGATCGGTGTGGTGAGGAATATGTCGAGCATGTCGAAGAGCCATTTCATGTCGAAATCGTCGATCGTCCGCTTAAGGTGGATGAATCGCTTGATGTGATAGAATGTCTGGACGGAATTGTCGACTTCGACGCAATATGCAAAAGTGAAATCGCTTCGATTCAGAGCGAATATCATCTGTGTCCCGGATGCAGAGACAAAGATGAGTTTGAAATAGAATTTTGATAAAAACCAAGGAGAAAAATTATGGCAGTACCTAAGAGACGTAACAGCAAAACACGTGCAGCAAAACGTAGAACACATTACAAACTGACACTTGCCCGCCCGATAAAAGATAAAGACGGTACATGGCGCATGCCTCACCGCATGAACAAGTTTACAGGTGAATACAAAGCCTAAATGGTTCGCATTGCCATTGACGCAATGGGTGGTGACTTCGGCCACTACCCTATTGTAGAAGGTGCGATATTCGCACTGAAACAGAAAAAATTCCTTCCTATATTTGTAGGCGACGAGAGTAAAATTGCGCCGCTCATCCCCAAAAAATTCAAGGATAAAGTAGAAATCGTCCACTGTGACGATGTCATCGCGATGGATGAACATGCCACCGATGCCTTGAAACGCAGGGACTCCTCTATTTATATCGCTGTCGATCTCGTACGTCAGGGAAAAGCCGATGCGGTTGTGTCCGCTGGACACAGTGGAGCGACAATGAGTTTGGCAACGCTGCGGATCGGACGGATTAAAGGTATTTCTCGTCCCGCGATTGCGACATTTATGCCAACATCCATAAAGGATAAGCAGACGATCGTACTCGATGTGGGAGCCAATGTCGATTGTGATGCCAATAATCTTTTCCAGTTTGCGGTAATGGGTGATGCCTATGCCAACAAGGTACTTGGATGTACCAAAGCAAAAGTCGGGCTTCTTTCCAATGGCGAGGAAGCGACGAAAGGGAACGAGGTAACAAAAGAGGCCTATACACTGATCAGTCAACTCGACAGTTTCGTCGGTAATGTAGAAGGCGGGGATATCTTCAACGGCTCGGTCGATGTCGTGGTATGTGACGGATTCGTGGGCAATGTTCTGCTTAAGACAAGCGAGGGTGTGGCCGAGACGATCAGCCACTATCTCAAGTCTGAGATCAAACACTCTCCTGTGGCCATTGCAGGTGCTCTGCTCATGAAGCGAGTTTTCCGCAAACTCAAAAAACAGATCGATTATGCCGAGTATGGTGGTGCTCCACTGCTGGGTGTAAAAGCATGTACGATAATAAGCCACGGCAAAAGCAATCCCAAAGCGATCAAGAATGCGATGTTTCAAGCCATCCGTTTTGTGGAGTCGGATGTTAACGAAGCGATTCGGACACGCCTTGAGAGTATGAACGGTTAAAAGGTAAACACACAATGTATGCTGCATTAAAATCGATTGGTGCCTATATTCCCAAAAAAGTTTTGACCAACAAAGATTTCGAATCGATGGTCGACACAACGGATGAGTGGATTACAAAGCGAACGGGTATCAAAGAGAGACACATCGCTGCTGAAGATGAACTGACCAGTGACATGGGTGTCGAAGCGGCGAAAGTTGCGATCCACAGAGCGGGGCTCAAAATCAACGAAATCGATATGATTGTCTGCGCCACTATTTCACCTGATTACTTCTGTATGCCCTCGACGGCTTGTGTCATAGCTTCAAAACTGGGCCGAACCAATGTGACCGCATTCGATATATCTGCAGCATGTACCGGATTTATCTATGCTCTTGCCATAGCCAAAGCATTTATAGAGTCGGGAATGAAAAAAAACGTTCTTATCGTGGGAGCTGAAAAACTGAGCTCGATTGTCGATTATACCGATCGTACCACCTGTGTCCTGTTTGGAGATGGTGCAGGTGCCGCTGTCGTCAGTGCCACCAGAAAAAAAACGGAGGCCATCACGGATATTCATGTCTCCGCTGACGGCAATTATGGTGACCTTCTTATGACACCGGGATGCGGTGTCAAAAACCCTTGCTCTGAAAAAGTAATCGAAGAAAAATTGTGTACGATGAAGATGAAAGGGAATGAAACTTTCAAAATCGCCGTTCGCACACTCACGAGCGATGTCGTCAATATTCTCAATGACAATGAAGTATCGGCGGAAGATATCAAACATTTCATTCCTCACCAGGCAAACTATAGAATTATCAAAGCGGTCGGAGATGCACTGAAGCTCACCAAGGAACAGGTGGTTCTTACAGTCGAAAAATATGGCAATACCTCCTCTGCATCCATTCCTATGGCGATGAATGATATCTGGGAGAGCGGAAGACTTCAGCATGGCGATACGATGCTGCTTGATGCTTTCGGCGGTGGATTGACATGGGGAAGCGCTCTACTCCCATTCGCCGGCAAGTCGGCTAACTGAATCTACTTTTCGTTCACTACTTCATTGAAGCCTTTCGCAGGCTTCAAACCAAATCATTTTCATTCAATACATTCCTGAAATAGTCTGTACATTCGTCCCTTCTTTAAACTCAACCTTTTACCTTTTCATTGCCACCCGGGCAATTTCGAATATTCTATGCATGACAGCGAATCGATATATCGATATATTGCAAAATTAGGAGAATAAAATAGGTTGTGATCCCTCCCCAAACTGAACACTATTATATAGGTAGAGATCAAGATGAAATAAAAAATTTCCAAAATTTCCAAAAATTTCTCCAAAAACCCTTGACAAGGAGAGTGTATGGTGCTATAATTCCCGTCCACAAACGATGGAGCCCTTGAGTAAGGGACTTCGAGAGGTCGTGAGTGAGTCATTTGCGAGAGTGACAGACGAGATCTTTGACAACCAAGTAAGAGATAAGTAAGAACCTTTGAGCTTTTAAGCTTTTGTGACTTTCAAGTAAAAGTCAACACAAACAGTCGACAAGGTTTAAATTGTCCATTTATGGAGAGTTTGATCCTGGCTCAGAGTGAACGCTGGCGGCGTGCCTAACACATGCAAGTCGAACGAGAACGGCTCGATGAACCTTCGGGGGATTCGAGTGTCAGCTAAGTGGCGCACGGGTGAGTAATGTATAGGTAACATGCCCCTTGGAGGGGGATAACAGCTGGAAACGGCTGCTAATACCCCATATTCCTATAGGACGTCAAGTCGTATAGGGAAACGGTTTATTCCGCCAAGGGATTGGCCTGTATCGTATCAGCTAGTTGGTGGGGTAATGGCCCACCAAGGCGATGACGCGTAGCTGGTCTGAGAGGATGATCAGCCACACTGGAACTGAGACACGGTCCAGACTCCTACGGGAGGCAGCAGTGGGGAATATTGCACAATGGGGGAAACCCTGATGCAGCAACGCCGCGTGGAGGATGACGCATTTCGGTGTGTAAACTCCTTTTCTGTCGGAAGATAATGACGGTATGACAGGAATAAGCACCGGCTAACTCCGTGCCAGCAGCCGCGGTAATACGGAGGGTGCAAGCGTTACTCGGAATCACTGGGCGTAAAGGACGCGTAGGCGGGTTCGTAAGTCAGGTGTGAAAGCCCACGGCTCAACCGTGGAACTGCACTTGAAACTGTGAACCTAGAGTCTGGGAGAGGCAGATGGAATTGGTGGTGTAGGGGTAAAATCCGTAGAGATCACCAGGAATACCGATGGCGAAGGCGATCTGCTGGAACAGTACTGACGCTGAGGCGTGAAAGCGTGGGGAGCAAACAGGATTAGATACCCTGGTAGTCCACGCCCTAAACGATGAATGCTAGTCGTTGGGATGCTTGTCATCCCAGTGATGCAGCTAACGCAATAAGCATTCCGCCTGGGGAGTACGGTCGCAAGATTAAAACTCAAAGGAATAGACGGGGACCCGCACAAGCGGTGGAGCATGTGGTTTAATTCGAAGATACGCGAAGAACCTTACCTGGGCTTGACATCCCGAGAATCCCTCAGAGATGGGGGAGTGCTACTTTTGTAGAGCTCGGTGACAGGTGCTGCACGGCTGTCGTCAGCTCGTGTCGTGAGATGTTGGGTTAAGTCCCGCAACGAGCGCAACCCTCGTCCTTAGTTGCCAGCAGTTCGGCTGGGCACTCTAAGGAGACTGCCTGGGTAACCAGGAGGAAGGTGAGGACGACGTCAAGTCATCATGGCCCTTATGTCCAGGGCGACACACGTGCT